>JAEYTI010000028.1 GCA_023434145.1 Chloroflexota bacterium
ATGCGGGGCAGCTTTGCAGCCCCGCATTCACAACACAACAATGGGAACTAAACGCAGTAACAAAAAATCCCCCACAGCCCGTGGGGGATTTTTTGTTACTGAGGATCGATATGTTTAGTCAGCGCCAGCCACAGGAGTAGCCATGCGGCCACCCTTGCGAGCAGCAACTGCCTGCGCGGTGACGATAATCATCCACACTGCCAGGACCAGGTAGATGATGCAGGTGATCGGGATGATCATGTTCGCATCAGTCGGGAAGGCGAAGACGCCCTCTTTCACGGTGGCGGTGATGAACATGCGGACGAAGGCCCAGGAGCTCATGATGAACATGAACACGGCAGGGAAGAAGGTGAACATCCAGGCGTTCTTGTTCTTGGCGGTGTTGAGCAGCCAGATGGTCAGGCCGACCAGGGCCAGGGAAGCCAGCAGCTGGTTCGAGGCGCCAAATGTGCTCCAGAAGACCTTCCAGGCGGGCACGGGGTTGCCGGCGGCGTCTTTGAGGGTGATGAGGATCAGGATCATCGGCAGGCCGCCGGTGATGACGGTCGACATGATGCGGCCGAACCAACCCTTCCAGCCGGTGAGTTCCTGGATGATGTAGCGGCCCAGACGGGTGCAGATATCCAGGGTGTCATAGACGAAGGTAGTGAAGGCCATGAGACCGAAGGAGATGCCTAATGCCGGGCTCACGCCGATCAGGCCCATGAACGCGCCGATGCCGGAGGCATAGACGAAGTTCGGAGACTTGCTGAGCAGCGGGCTGTCCTTGACGAGGATCATGACGGTGGAGAGCGCAATTACCGCAACGACCGCTTCCAGGAGCATGGCTCCGTAGCCAATGACCTTTGCATCACCCTCACGCTTGAGCTGCTTGGAGGTGGTGCCCGAGCCAACCAGCGCATGGAAGCCAGAGCATGCGCCGCAGGCCACCGTGATGAACAGCATGGGGAACATGGGGAACCAGAAGCCATCGGCCATCGGCTTGGTAAAGGCCGGATAATTGACCTTGAAGCCGCCGAAAAGGACGCCGATCGCAGCAACGATCACAGCCGCGTACAGGAAGTAGCCGCCCAAGTGACCGCGGGGCTGCAAGAGCATCCACACGGGCAGGATTGCGGCGACCAGGCAGTACAGCATGATGAGAACGTTCCAGACCTTTTGCGCTTCCAGGGGGGTAGCGAGGCCGAGGATCGACTGGAGATCGAAGGGGATAAACTGGCCGACCCAGATCGCAACACCAACCAGGGGCAGGAAGATAATGGTGGCCCAGCCCAGGCTCAGCTTGGTATAGCGCAGCAGGATGCCCATGATGATGGGCAGCGCCAGGTACAGCAGCGAGGATGTGGCGATTGCACCGCCGCCCACCTTCTGTCCGTTTTCCAGGTCGATCACGTTCACGAACGCTGAAGTGGTGACATCGGTGAAGGCCACAATGATGGCGATCAGGGTGACGAACACGAACAGGTTGAACAGGATCCAGGCGCTCTTCGAAACGTTCATGCGAACGGTCTCGGTAATTGAGCGGCCTTTGTTACGGATCGAGGCAACCAGCGCGCCCATGTCATGGACGCCGCCGATGAAGATGGAACCGATGAGGATCCACAGGAGCGCGGGTACCCAACCAAACGCGATGCCGGCGATGATTGGCCCGGTGATCGGGCCGGCGGCCGCGATTGCCGAGAAGTGCTGCCCCAAAAGGAACTTGGGTTCCGTGGGCACATAGTCCAGGCCATCTTCCATCTCAACAGCGGGGGTCTTGTTTTTATCTGTCAGTTCAAAGACCTTGGTGGAGATGAAAGTACCATAGGTGCGGTATGCTACATAAAGCAGTACAGACATACCGACCACAATGAAAATAATGCTCATTGCGAGTACCTCCCTGGCGCAAATACGCCAAATGCCCTGTACTGCGGGACGCAGCACAGTTTGATAAAATGACTTGCTCTTCTTCTAGGAAACTGCTTTTACCGGGATCAAAAAAAGAGGATGTAGGCCCAAAACCATTAAAAGACTACGTCTCTGATTATAGATTTTACATATCACAAATCAATTGTGACTTTCTTCATGAATTTCTAATATTTAATTTGTGATTGGCTCTCAGGTAACTTTTTGCTGCTGCTGGTGTTGTATGCTCTTGCTTGTGCCAAAAGGCCAGCGCGGAAGATTCTCAGATCTTCCGCGCTGGCCTTTTCACCGAGTTTGGTGGCTCCCCAAAGGTGATGATTATCGCTTAAGCGTGACGGTTTGCCCCGTTCGGACGGACTCATCTGCTGCCAGAACGATGCGCAGGCTGTTGACGGCATCGTTTACGTGCGCAGTCAGATCTGCATCGTGGCGGATCGCATCTAGCAGGTAGCGCTGTTCGTATTCGCACAACGTGTCGTGGTCTGGCTCGTCGCTGGCATCGATGATCTCATCTTGCTGGCAGAAATGACCGTGCTCGTCCAGGGCGGCATGGTGCAGTCGCAGCGCCTCTGCTTTGGTATGGCTCTCCACCTTGTCGGATTGGTCTGCAGCGGCGGCTCCTTCTGCCTTAATGCTCACACAGCCGCGCGGGCCGATCACATCTTTGATGAAAAAGGCGTTTTCACTCATCATTGGGCCCCAGCCGGCTTCGTACCAGCCGACTGATCCGTCGTCAAAGGTCACCTGTAGCTGTCCGTAGTTGTACATATCCGGCGCAATATCATCCGCCAGCCTTGCGCCGATGGCGGAGACGCGCATAGGGAGCGCCCCGGTCATCTGGCACATCACGTCCACATAGTGCACGCCGCAGTCCACGATGGGTGAGGTGGAGATCATCAGGTTCTTGTGAGTCATCCACGCCTCCCCTTCGCTTTGCTGGTTGAGGTTCATGCGCATCACCAGCGGCGTGCCCAGCCCGCGCGCCAGCTCGATAAACTTCTTCCAGGTGGGATGCACGCGCAGGATATAGCCGATCACCAGCTTGCTGTTAGCAGACTTTGCCGCTGCCGCCACACGCAACGCATCTTCCACCGTCACCGCGATGGGCTTTTCCATGAATACGTGCGCGCCAGCCTGGAACGCCATGATCGCATATTCAGAATGCGTATCCGGATAGGTGTTGATGCTTACGACATCCGGGCGTGTGGCGGCAAGCGCTTCGGCATAATCGGAAAAGAGTGGAATGCCACCGCCTAGCGACTTGTTTAATGCTTCGCGGCTGGCAGGGGAACGGCTGACCAGTCCTACAATCTCAAACCCGTCGATCTTGGCATAGGCGCGGGCATGCGAACTGCCCATCGTCCCGCAGCCAACGACCAGCACGCGCAATTTGTTTGCCATCACTGCCTCCTTGGGGAAATAACCAAGAAATTGAAATACACCCGGTGGAAAAGGGTGTTTTGACGAACCCCTTTTCCATTATTATAATCAGCCTAAGAACGTATCCGATAACTTTGTTTGTTGGTTTGTGCGACTACGTCGCACAAACCAACAAACAAAAAAAGTTGGCGAAGATTTGCCCAACAAGGGAGGAAAATATTGTGGCAATTGAAGTTGGCCTTGTTAATGAAATGACCATGACCGTGCAGGAGAGCGACACTGCACGTATGAATGGCGGCGAGTCGCTGCCGCCGGTGATGAGCACGCCACGCATCATTAGCTATATGGAGCGCACCGCGCATTACGCCATTTTGCCCTTCTTACCGGAGGGACAGACCAGTGTTGGCACTGTGGTGAACATCCGCCATCTTGCCGCCACCCCGGTGGGTATGGAAATCCGCTTCCGCGCCGAGCTAATCGAAGTGGACCGGAGGCGGATAAGGTTCAAGGTGGAAGCCTGGGATGCCACCGAGAAAGTGGGCGAGGGCGAGCACGAGCGTTTTATCATCGACCGGGCGAAGTTCGACGAGCGGCTGGCCCAGAAACAGGCGCTGCTGAAGTGATGGCTCATGCCTGGCAGCGGCCCCGTACCTGCCGGGTAACCTATAGGCCGGCGCGAAAATCCACACAATAGCGAGGGCAATTTGACCGAACCAGCAAAAGAGGCATGGGGTTCCTCGGGGCCATATGAGCAGTATGTGGGGCGGTGGAGCCGTGTCGTAGCACGAGAATTCGCGCATTGGCTGCGCCTGCCGGCGGGCTTGCGCTGGGGCGACGTAGGCTGTGGAACCGGCGCGCTGACGGGGCAAATCCTCATGGAGTGCCAACCGGGATCGGTGGTTGCCGTTGACAAGGCCAGTGGCTTCCTATCCGATGCCCGCAGAATGATCACCGACCCGCGTGTGAAATTTGCGCAGTCCGATGCCACGGCGCTTCCCTGGGCAGATGCTTCCTGTGAAGCTGCCGTATCGGGGCTGGTTTTGAACTTCGTCCCCAATTCTCGGGCGATGGTGGCGGAAATGGCACGTGTAACGCGCCCAGGCGGCCAGGTGGCTGCATATGTTTGGGACTACAGCGGTGGAATGCAGATGATGCGGTTGTTTTGGGATGCTGCCACCCAGGTTGATCCACAGGCGGCTGCGTCTGACCAGGCCGAGCGGTTCCCCATTTGCCAGCCTGAACCGCTCAAACGGTTATTCCAAGAAGCCGGGCTCAACTCTGTCGATGTTCGCGCGATTGATGTCCCAACCGTCTTCCGGGGCTTTGATGATTATTGGACACCATTCCTCGGCAAGCAGGGCTCCGCGCCGACCTATCTTGCATCAAAAGACGGTGAGACGCGCGATCGAATTCGGGAGATGCTGCGGGAGCGTCTTGAGACCGCTCCAGGCAGCTCTATCCACCTGACTGCCCGAGCCTGGGGAGTGCGCGGTGTGGTCTGACCTCATTGTGATCTTTCTTTAGGATCGTTTTGCGCGGACAACATGTTGTCCG
>JAEYTI010000060.1 GCA_023434145.1 Chloroflexota bacterium
GGTGATGTCACCCCCTGTGACACCAAAACTCCTTGAAATCCATAAAGAGCGAAATTGTTTTGTGTTTGTGGTTTGCGCAACGTAGTTGCGCAAACCACAAACACAAAAAATAACGATTGGATAGATACCAATTCTAACTCATTATAGATCAAAAAAGTATTCAAGAAAAACTGCCCGGCTGTGGGGTTAATTTTCGTTTCGTGGTGGACGCACGCTCAGGCAGCCACCACGAAACGAAACCCTCCCATTACGCACCAACGTTTTACAATGGAATCAGACACCGAGAAAAGGACAAAACGATGACCGAACCAACCATTACTGTGCGCGAATTGAGCAAGACGTACCGCGTGCCGGAGCGCGATGCCGGGTTCCGCGCGATGGTGCGCGATTTTCTTCACCGCCGCTATGCCGATGTACAGGCGGTGAAATCCATCTCCTTCACCATCGAACCGGGCGAGGTGGTGGGCTTTATCGGGCCAAATGGGGCGGGCAAAACCACCACGCTCAAGATGCTGGCCGGGCTGCTGGTGCCGACCGGGGGCGATGCCCGGGTAGCCGGGTACACGCCCTGGGAGCGGAAAACGGGCTTCCTGCGCAGCATCAGCATGGTGCTGGGCAACAAGAGCCAGATGATCTGGGACATTCCGCCGACCGAGTCGTTCCGCGTGCTGGCGGAAATTTATGACGTGCCGCCCGCGCAGTTCCGCGAAACGCTGGATGAGCTGATCGACCTGCTAGAAATGGAGCCAATCCTCAAAAAGCCGGTGCGTATGCTCTCGCTGGGCGAGCGGATGAAGTGCGAGCTGGTGGCAGGGCTGCTGCACCGCCCGAGCGTGCTGTTCCTCGACGAGCCGACGCTGGGACTGGACGTTTCCATGCAGGCGCGGCTGCGCGACTTCCTCAAGGTCTACAACCGCCGCACTGGCGCCACCATGCTGCTCACCAGCCACTACATGGCCGACGTGACGGCCCTCTGCCCGCGGGTGATGCTGATCCACCACGGCGGGCTGCTGTACGATGGCCCCCTTGGCGCGCTGACCGAGCGCATGGCGCCCTTCAAGATCATCCGCGTGGGGCTGGCGAACGGGCAGAACGGGCTGAACAACGTGGTCGCGGAACTCCCCGGTGTGACGCTGCTGCCCGACGAGGGCGAGGGCGAGGCGGAGGGCGTCCACCGGCTGCGGGTGGAGCGCGTCCACACCGCCGCGGTCACTTCCGCGCTGCTCAACCGCTGCCAGCTTGCCGACCTGGCGGTGGAAGACCCGCCCATCGAAGCCGTGATTGACCAGGTGTACAAGGGAGGGTCGTTATGACCTCCCCATTCTCGGAGAATAGAATCCATCACCGCGGCGGTCTGGCGCTGATCCGCGCGACGTGGGCTTCGTGGATGCAGGAGCGCAGTTTCTTCTTCATCCTGGCCTTCTTGTGGATGATCCCGCCGCTGATCGCGCTGTTCGTGTGGCTGGCGGCGGCGGGCGACGGCGAGATCGCCGGGATGCGCCGGGGCGCGTTTGTGGCCTACTACCTGCTGATCGTGCTGGTCAACCAGTTCACCTACGCCCAAACCAACTGGACGGTGGGCGACGTGATCCGCATGGGCGGGCTCACGCCCTGGCTGCTGCGGCCCATTCCGCCGATATATAACTTCCTCGCCAGTGAGGTGGCGGGGCGAGTGGTGTTTATGGCCTTCGTTATCCCGGCCTCGGCGCTGCTGGCGCTGATCCTCAAGCCGGAGTTGGACCCTACCCCGCAGCAGGTGGCCCTGTTCATCCCGGCGCTGCTGGTGGCGTGGGCGCTGCGCTTCTTGTGGGGGCTGTGGCTGGCAGAGCTGGCCTTCTGGGCTACCCGCTCGGATGCGCTGCTGGTGGTGCAGGATGCGCTGGTCTTTACCCTGGCGGGCACGGTCGCGCCGCTGGCGCTGATGCCTCCGGCGCTGGCGCAGGCAGCGGTGATCCTGCCGTTCCGCTACATGGTCGGCTTCCCGGTCGAGATCCTCACCGGGCAGCTTAATGGATCGCAAATACTGGCGGGGTTCGTGGCGCAGGCGGGCTGGCTGGCGGTTGCGCTCGCGCTGGCGGTGACGTTGTGGAAGGCCGGTGTGCGGCGTTATTCAGCAGTGGGAGGGTGAGATGTTGCAATCGCTTCGATTTCCGCGATCATTCCGATTAATGGGCGTGTTTCTGCGAGCGGCGGTGCAGGCTGAGATGGCCTACCGCGTGAACTTCTGGATCCATCTGCTCTACACGGTGGTAAATCTGGCCGTGGCGTGGGTGGGGCTGGCGGTGGTGTTTGGGCAAGTGCCGGTGCTGCGCGGCTGGGATTACCCTGCCACACTGGCCTTGCTGGGGGTGTATCTCACCGTCTCGGCGCTGCGGCAGGTGTGCCTCGGCCCCTCGCTGGATGCGCTGGCGGGCATGGATGGCGAGCTGTGGACCGGCCGCTTCGACTTTACCCTGCTCAAGCCGGTGGACGTGCAGTTCATGGCATCCTTCCGGCAGTGGCGGCCCTTTGCGCTGGTCGACCTGGCGCTGGGGCTGGCGGTGGTGGTGCGCGCCGTCACCCTCTCTGGCGCGGATCTGACGCTCGGGCGGGTGGGGCTGTTTGTGCTGGCGCTGGGCGCGGGCGTGGCGCTGATCTACGCTGTGCTGATGCTGTTCTCGGCGCTGGTGTTCTGGCACCCGGGCCTGCTCTACACCTGGGTGTTCGACGCCCTGTTCCAACTGGCCCGCTACCCGGTCGGAATCTACCCGCCCTGGCTGCGTGTGGTGCTCACCTGGGCGGTTCCGGTGGCGTTTATCACCACCATCCCCGCCGAAGCGCTGACCGGTAGAGCCGCGCTCGGGCCGGTGCTGGCCGGGGTGGCGGTGGCCGCGGTGGCGGTCGCGGCGGCCTCGGCGCTGTTCCGCTCGGGGGTAAGAAGGTACGCCAGCGCGAGCAGCTAAGAGGGGAAACCACGAAGGCACGAAGGTCACAAAGGAAGACGCGAAGGTTTTTTAGGAAGAATGATAAAGAAACGTAGAGATTGGTCTTTAGAAGCGGCTGCTACAATAGGCAGCCGCTCCTCTGTTCGGTATATAATGAGTTTTCCAATCCAACCACCAAAGGAACCAACATACCATGAGTGACTCGTCGCAGCCTGAACAATCATTCGAAGTCCATGTCTATAAAATGAAGCCGTGGAACCTGTTGATCAGTCTATTCACGCTATTGGTTTTTGGCCCTTTGATGAGCCTTCCACTCGTATACATTATTGGGGTGGTACGTAGCTGGAGAATCGAGTATATGATGCTCTATATAGTCTTCCTGTGCGTGTTCGCTCCGCTTTTCGTTCTGTTGGCAATCGTGGGTCTCCAGATGCTTCTTGCCGTCATCTCATCATTCACCTCCAACATTAAGGTTACACCGGAAGGGATTGAAAATAAAATCTGGCCGTACCGCGATATTCGAGTGCTCTGGCAGGACCTCGAGCAGGTGAACAAATTCCTGTTTTTCGACGTAGTCACCATGAAAAACTTCGAAGTCCTTGGCCTTTCCTTATCCCATACCGGTATCATGAAGAAACTCAGCTACCTCCCACCTTCGATTGCCCTATCCAGTTACAATGGGTGGCCGAATGGGCAGCTCGAAAGTGATCTTCGGCGCTATGCTCCGCACCTTTTCGATCGCCAGGCGGCATCCGAGACGGTCTCTGCCCCGATGGAAATGAAAACTGGGTCCGATACCAGTCAGGAACACCGCTTACTAGCTGCGCTGTCACATGCTTCGGTTTTGTTTACGGGGATTGGGGCAGTAGTTCCGCTGGTGATTTACTACTCGCAAAAAAGAACTTCTGACTACCTCGCCTTTCAGTCGCTGCAAGCGTTCTTCTACCAACTGCTCGGGCTCTTATTTAGCTTTGTCTTTCCAGTATGCCTTGCTACGGGAACGTTTATCCCAATAATGATAGCCGCCTTAACGGGGGATGAAAGTAGATTCGGTCCATTCATGGCAGTGATTATCCTCATTTCTGTTGTACTGACAGTTCTGATCGGGATTATCGGCTTCTTCTATCTAATCTATGGGACTATTGGCGCATTCCAGGCGTACCAGGGCAAGGACTTCCGCTATCCGATCATCGGCAAGCGGGTGGAAAAGAGGGATGTCACGAGCATCTAATTAATTCTTCGTGGTTCTTCCTTTGTGCCTTCGTGGTTTCTCCCTTTCATCTCTCTGCGATTCTCTGCGTACTCTGCGGTAGAATCTCTTAAACAGGAGGACCCCTATGGCAACTACCGTGGATGAATTCGTCTCCGCCTACGACGGCGAGACGCGCGAATGGCTCGATACTTTCGTCGCCTTTATGCGCCAGAACTTCCCCGAGGCCGAGGAAGTCATTTCCTACCAGATCCCGACCTGGAAGTTCCCCGGCAAGAAGATGTACATCGCCGTTTCGCCGGCCAAAGCGCACTTCACCTTCCACACCCTCGACTTCGACATGATCGAGGAACTAAAAGGGCTGCTTCCCAAAGCGCGGTTCGGCAAAGGCTCGGCTAAAGTACCGTACTCCGAGCGTGAGAGCATCCCCATCCTGTTTGATATGGCACGCAAGATTGCAGCGAGGCACAAAGCGAACCCATGACACCTTCATCACAGAATCACCGCATTACCGCCTTTCTTTTTGATCTCGACGGCACGCTGGTCGACAATATGCGCCTGCACTACGTCGTTTGGTCCGACTATCTTTCCTCCCACGGCGTGCAGGTAGACCCGGACGATTTCCGCCACCGCACTGCCGGCATGACCAACCCCGAAATTCTGCGCCTGGCCTTTGGATCGCAGATCACGACGGAAGCGATGGAGGCGCACGCCGCGGCGAAAGAAATTCGCTACCGCGACATGGCGCGTGCAGAATTCCGACCGCTGCCGGGGCTGGTCGAATTTCTCGACAGCGCCCGCACCGCGGGCATGCGGCTGGCACTGGCAACCGCCGCCCCGCGTGAGAACGTCGACTTTGCCCTGGAGTGCCTGAATTTGCGTGAAGCATTCCATGCTCAGGTCTGCGCCGACGATATCACCCGCGGCAAGCCCGATCCGCAGACCTTTCTGCTGGCAGCCGAACGCCTGGGTGTTCCACCCGCCCAATGCCTGGTGTTCGAGGACTCTGATGCCGGGATGCGAGCGGCTGCGAACGCCGGTATGCCGGTGATTGCGCTCACCACGGGCATGCCTGCCGGGCAGGCGCTGGGCTACCCGAACGTCCGTCTCGCCGTGCCAGACTACACCTCTCTGGAGCTTTCCAGCCTGTTTGGCTAGAATTCAGTTGAAAGTGTTTTCTGTTGGTTGGTTGTGCGACGCAGTCGCGCAACCAACCAACAGAAAAATTCGGGTAGTGCTAAATTCTGCACCAGCCGTTGAGCCCGTCCAGCAGCTCGAGGATCAGCGCCTCGTCGTCTTCGCGCCCGGTCTCCACGAGCGTATGTCGCGCCGCATCGAGGATGCTCAGGATGTCGTCACGCTCCAGGCCGCGCTCCAGCATCCCCGCCATCACTCGCTGGAGTGCAGCGCGCGGCGATTCTTCTTCCAGCGCATCGAGCAGGGCGGCCTGCGCGTTCTTCGCATAGCCACTATGCGGTTTCTCGTCCATGGCGGGATTATAACTTAAAGAGGGAGGGGGAGGAATGCATCCTCCGCGGCCGTTGATGACTTTTATGCATAAAGACCGTACTGCCATGTTCCGTGCGCTGATGAAGATTAAAAATGGATCGCGTAACCAAACCGGCTGATCGCCGAGAGCGCCTCATCCTCCCCGCTCCTTCTCTTGGACGCTGCCGGGGTGGCTGATTCCTTTGACCAGCGGTAACCGCGTTCCAGGAGAAGGAGAGCCAGAAACCGGTGGTAGTCCTCTAGCTCCCCTTCTCCTGGCACTCGCTTCCAAGAACCAACTTTAACATAAAGCAAACAAGAGGCCAGGAGAAGGGGCACGGGAATGAGGTGATGCGCAGGGCGCAAGGCAATGTTCGCGATCCATTTCTTAACCTTCATCAACCGCCAGGGAAGCATAGGCCTATGGCGTGGATCTTTCCCCCGACCCTCAATCGGATATATACTTATCCCATTCCATAACACAGGACTCCCATGCCTATCGCCATCCGGCCGCTCACCCCGAACGAATACATCGACACCGTTCATATCTATCTGGAATGCATGCGCGCGGATTACACCTTCTTTCCGCGCGAATACCTGGACTCGCTGCGCATTGAAAGCGAGCTGGCGGAGTTTGAGAGCTGGATCAACGAGGACGGTGTACAGGCGATGGTGTTCGGCGCGTTTCAGGATGACCGGATGACGGGCTATATCGCTGTCAGCTCAAACAGCGGTGAGCCTGCGGGCTACGATGGCGAGGTGAACAATCTATTCGTCCGCCCCGGCTGCCGGAACCAGGGCATTGGCCTGGCGCTGCTGCGAGCTGGTTTGGAACATCTGCGCGGTTTGGGACATCAGAGCGTCATCATCTATAACTACCACCCCAGCCAATCCAACGCGTACTACCGCCACCTCGGCGGAGAGGTGGTGTACCGGACGGTCCAGTGCCCGGGCGGGCAGGAGACGCAGGTGGATGTTTTTGCCTGGGAGATCGACAAATTCCAGGCGATTCTGCACGAGCGGATGGAGAAATATCCCGCTTTGCGCGTATAATCTCTGCCATGATTGAAATCCGCCATCTCCAACCCGAGCAAACCGAAGAAGCCCGGCGCGTCATCTACGCCACCGCCCACACCATGTTCAACCATGGGGAAACCGTAGAAGAGTCGACCGCCTACTACCATGAACATTGGCCCCTGCTTGATATCGCCGACTACCAGCATAAGTACATCGAAAACAATGGCGTTTTTCTGGTGCTGTGCGACGGCGACCGCATCATCGGCACCGGCGCGCTGTGGCAGTTGGAAGCGGGCGTAGCGGAGATCAAACGGCTGTGGGTGCTGCCGGAGTATCACGGGCAGGGGCTGGGCTACCGCATGATGCAGGCGCTGATCGCCGAGGCCCGCGGGCGTGGCTATACCGTCCTGCGCCTGGAGACCAGCCCGGCCTACCAGCAGCGGGCCTACGACTTCTATCACCGGCTGGGGTTCTACGACATCCCCCGCTACGGCGACGACCCAGACGACGTGGGCATGGAGATGCAGATATAGGGTTTGGTGTCCCCGTGTGGGCAGCACACCCGGCCCCCAAACCCCGGTTTATTAATTTTG
>JAEYTI010000156.1 GCA_023434145.1 Chloroflexota bacterium
AAGGGCGAGACCATTACACTCAACAAACGCCGCAACCGCCCCGACCCGCTGCATGCTGCCCTGGAAATGTCGCGCATCGACCGTGAAACGCTGGATGCCATGCTCGGCGCGATGGTCGACTCGCTGCCCGCTTTCCGCCGCTACTTCCAGGCGAAAGCCCGCCGCATTGGGAAAGATCGGCTGGC
This sequence comes from Chloroflexota bacterium, assembly GCA_023434145.1. Classification (GTDB taxonomy): domain Bacteria; phylum Chloroflexota; class Anaerolineae; order Anaerolineales; family Anaerolineaceae; genus DSYU01. Next base: position 186 of record JAEYTI010000156.1, read on the forward strand.
CTGGTGGGATTTGTTTGCCCCGGCTGGCAAAGTGGACCGCGCATTCACCTGGGATGAGACCCGCCGTTTTATTCTCACCAACTTCGAAGCCTTCTCTCCGGATCTCTCCAACTTTGCCCGCCGCGCTTTCGACCAGAACTGGATTGACGCCGAATCCCGCCCCGGCAAACGCGGTGGAGCGTTCTGCATGAGCCTGCCGGGGGTCAAGCAGTCGCGCGTGCTGAGCAACTTCGATGGCTCGCTCGATCAGGTTTCTACCGTAGCGCACGAGCTAGGCCATGCCTTCCACAATGAATGCATCTTCGCCGCTGGGAAGACGCCCCTACAGAGCCGCACGCCCATGACCCTGGCCGAAACCGCCTCTATTATGTGCGAGACGATCGTGCAGCAAGCGGCGCTGGCGCAGGCTTCCGGTTCGCAGGAAGAACTGGGAATCCTGGAAACCGCTCTCATCGGCGACAGCCAGGTGATCGTCGATATCTACTCCCGCTTCCTGTTCGAGCAGGAGGTGTTCAACCGGCGCGCCAAGGCTGAGCTTTCCGCAGCCGAGCTGAACGACGTGATGGCCTGGGCGCAGAAAGAATCCTATGGCGACGGGTTGGATGAGCAGTACTTGCAACCCTTCATGTGGACGTGGAAGCCGCACTATTACAGCGCAGACCTTCCCTTCTATAACTTCCCTTACGCGTTTGGGCTTCTGTTTGGCGTTGGTCTCTATGCCATCTACCAGCAGCGTGGGGCAAGCTTTGTGCCCGATTACAAGAACCTACTCGCCGCAACCGGCGAAGATACTGCTGCCAACCTTGCCGCGCGCTTCGGCATCGATATCCGCCAAAAATCCTTCTGGGCTGGCAGCCTGAAAGTGATCGAAAACCGCATCGACCGCTACGTGCAGATTTAAACGACAATGGGTGTTTTGATGATATAAGCCAGCATTCGTGCTGGCTTATATCATCAAAACACCCATTAGGAAGACTACGAAAAAACACAGACGCGAGGGCTAGTGTTTTACACCAGCCTTCGCTGCTTTTAATGCCGAGGGCTTCTTCGCGGCAGGCTGCTTGATATTCTTAAGCAAGAAGAACGCCATCACCATATTCGCGATCGTAATGACCAGGAAAATACCCACCAGCACCATGCTGTCCGGCTCACCATTGCGTGCCATGTTAATCCCCATGCCACTGACCGCCAGCCCCATGGTGAGGAACTTCATCACGGCCACGGAAGAGAGCAGGTAGCCCCACGCGCTGCGGCGCAACAGCAGCACTGCTGCCAGCAGCGAGAAGGGAACAATCAGGCCCAGGTCCATCGCCTGGATAACCATGGTCGTGGTGTTCTCCATCGCCGGAACCGCATCCTGCGTGATGGTCGGTAAGATGCGTCCGCCGAACCAGGCAACCAGCAAGAATACCGCTGCGATGATCAGCAGGGTTGCGATGGCGCGGCGGGGCAGCGCATCTGAGAAGTACTGTGGCAGCGTATTCAAGTCAAACGACATCATCGTCAGGATGAAGGCAAACAAGCTCAGGCTGAACAAAACAACATACACAGTGAACAGGTCGTTGAATGCTGTATTAAACGCCATAGACATGTAGGTGTACAGGAAGAATCCCAGCGTGCCCGCCAGCAAGAGCTTGCCTTTGAGCGATCCGCGAAACGCCAGCCAGGTAGAGAAGGCCAGCAGCGGCAGCCCCACCAGCAGGGTGGTCAGGTCATTGGCCTGCATCTGCGCCATCGAGCTGACGGTGTCATAATAATATAGGCTGCGCGCATTGATCTTCACCGCTTCCCCGCGGAATGTGGTCATCTCGTACGGCTGCCCATCACCTGCCGGCCAATACAGCCCGGCAGCGGCTGCAAACAGCGCCAGAACGAAGATCAAAGGAATCATCCACTTTAAAGAAGATTGATATTTCATTTTCTATCATCCTTACTGCTGAAAAATTTCCGCAGCCCAGGAGTGGATAGCCTTCCAATCGCGGAAGTCTCCCTCAGGCGACTTCACCATCCTGCCAATCAGCCCTTCAATAAACGAGACCTTCGCCATATCGCCCACGCCCGCAAACAGCCCTTCATGGCGCGGCTGCACGTGCTTGCGAACGGTATCGAGATACGCATCACGGGCTTTGCGGCTGGTTACGTCACTACCCAGGTTCATCAGATGGACGGAGAAGAAAGCAGTCGGCACCCGGTTGAGTGCAACTGCATTCTCACGCACAAATTTCGCCGCCTCGGGCAGCCAACTGCCCATCCGAACCGCGCTGCCGGTTACAATAGCGCTGTAACCATCCAGTCCGCGCACTTGCTTCACGGGCAACAGGTCCACGGTAAAACCGCGGCTGGTCAAATCAGCGGCAATAGATTCTGCGATTTCCTTCGTAGAACCGGCGCGCGAAGCGTACGTAACGAGAACTTTCTGTTCCATAATGTCTTCCTAAATTGGTTTCGAATCTTTGGCAAGTGCCATAGGTTTCAAGAGGAGAGGTTTTCTGCCTCACCTTTAGTATTACGAAAGAATACCCAAATTTATTCAAGTTAACGGGCTGGTGTGTAAGTACAATTATAAAGCACCCCGGAGCTTCTTCCGGGGTGCTTTATATTACTCATTACTTGGGTTTAGAGGTGGTTCGGTTAGTTAAACAAAGCAGGAATGTACAGTGGGTAGTCAAGGATACTAAGCTGCGCAGTGAGCAACATTTCAACTCTGGTTCCGCTGGCGTTATGATGGTGCAGCAGCAGAACACCCTTTAACAGATCTCCCTCATTCTCATCCTTCCGATCATAGACTACGGGGATAACCGCGTCGGGCAAGTCAAAGTAGGTGGGCAAGCCTGCTACTCCGTTATTGAAGTCCAGCTATGGGTTCGCAGCATCATAAGTCATCGGATCGGTGGTATCGACCAGTTCACCGGTGACGGCCGACCACGTGACTACGAAGTAGTCAAATGCGCCATCTTCACCGGTGAGGCCGAGCCCATCCTCCCCAGCGATCACCGGCAGCACCATCACATTATTGTTGAATAGAGCAGTGTTTGCCCCGAGACCGAGATCGAAGTTGATGAAATCCTGCGGAGCCGCGAGGCCAGTGTTCACATTGTACAGGTAGGTGAGCATTGCATCTGTAGGATCTCCGCCGGCATTACGCGCCGAACCAGTGAAGAGCACATAATCTTCATCCCCATCCTGATCCACATCGATGTAGACGTCGAACTCCAGTTCCGAGGGCGTGTTCCACTCCCCATAGGTGGCGATCCCGAAGTACACATAGGCGTCATCCATACCCGTTGCTTCGTCCGCATCATCGCGATGGACTGGGTAATCAGTCGCGATCCCTACCGCCTGAAGATCAGCCATCTGTTCCAGGCGAGATGATGTAGGCAGGCGAGGGCTTGTGGCAGCCAGCTCGAAGGCGCTCACAAGAGAAGTGATTGCTTCAGGGTATCCAGTAAAGGTACCGCCCGTCGTATCTACGGCAACACCTGTCAGGTTAATATCGAACGTACCAGACGGTGCATTCGGAATTGTAATCCCGGTTTCGACCGCTCTCATGTTAGAGACAGGAGACGCCACAATATTGACAGGTAGCCTGAGGTTAAAGTCTCCTCCCCCAGACAGAAGCACCAGGCCAGTTTCATCTGACAGCCAGATACGCGGCAGATTACCGAATATCGTTTCTTGTTGAACTTCCTGGGCCGCGTCCTGAATATTGCGAAGCTCAGCAGCAGTCACGGTGACCACCACCTTAAACTGTTTGGTCGTCCCTGGGGCAACAGTGATGCTGGATGCAGGTTGATCCGCCATGTCGCGCAGCGTGAATTCTACGCCCGGGTTATCGGTGACAGCGGTATAGGACAGGCTGTAAGTAGCAGACTGCGTACCCTTATTCTCCACGGTTACGGTGCGTGAATTGATGTAAACGTCCGCGGGAGCCACTTGCACGTTGCCAAAGGATACGCTTACCGCGCCAGGCACAACGTCATTGTAGACAATCACTTCCGTTTCCACAGCCTGCTGGACGTCTATACGGCCTGCGCCTACCCGGTCAGGGCTGAAGACCTGCCCAGACTGGCCCAATTCCGTATAGATATCGTGCGTGGCCGTGTTCATGATCAGCGCTTTCAGCTCTTCCGCTGTCCAGTCGGGGTGCTGCTCGCGCAAGATCGCCATGCTGCCGGCCACAATTGGTGCGGCCATCGAGGTGCCGTTGAACGAGACCCCATCATTGCCAGTACCATATTCAAGTCCCTCTTCTCCGAGGAACACGCCAGAAGCGGTTGAGAAGATGGTCATCCCTGGGGCCGCGATATCCGGCTTCAGGCCAAGGTCACCCACGCGGGGGCCGCGCGAGGAGAAGCTAGCCACAAGATCATCCAGTGCAGGTTCGATCACTTTGATTGAGGCGTTCAGCTCAGTAGTGAGGGTTACATTCACAGTCTCACCATAAGAGATCTGCCCCTTAAGAACCATACCCACCGCCTGGGTTGTGATCATAGAGGGGACAGTACTGGACCCAGCAATGGTGATATTCAGTATGGGATCCTCGAACACCATAAGCACGCCTATTGCGCCGGCGTTCGTCGCATTATTCGCTCGCGCCGCGGAACCGCACTCCTGAGGCAGCGTCCAATCGATCAACGCAATCTTATCTTCAAAATAGTCCGCCGGGAATGGGGAGCACCCATCTTCATTTCCTGGTTGGTCAGCCGGGTATTTTAGATCACCTGTAACTTTTGGGGTCGAGGCAGGCCAGGACACAGCCGCCAATGCGCCATACTTCCCTTTGATTTCCTTCGGGGAATTGACAATGAACCCATCCATTACTGCAAAAGCGTCCATGGCGGCGGCCACATTAATGGCGCTGGTAGCAACCGCTGGCGAGCCGGTGACGAATGTGGTGTCGCCGCTGTTTCCAGAGGAAGCAACAACGATCACTCCATACCGGACGGCGGCTTCGGCGGCGATCGTGCTGGAGGACTCAGGCCCCCCAAAATCAGAACCAAGCGACATATTGATGACATCAACGTGGTCGTTCATGTTCCCATCACCGTTGGGGTCTACCGCCCACTCAATCGCCTTATCGGTTACGTTGGTTGAACCTCCGCAGCCGAAAACACGCAGCGCATATAGTTCTGCCTGCGGCGCCATGCCAGGGCCGATGCGCAGTTCCATCGTATTGAGTTCGCTGGTCCACGGGCCTTCGAACGTTTCCCCAGCCTCCGTCACCCCGAAACCGGCCGCGGAACCTGCCACATGGCTGCCGTGCCCGTTGCAGTCCATCGGGATCGGGTCCGGTGCAGGTGTATCTGCCGTGGGATCATTGGCGTTGTAGTCATCACCGACAAAGTCGTACCCTCCCACGACCTTTGCCGTGGGAAAGACGTCTGGATCTGCAATAGTGAAGTCTTCCGTGCTGCTTGCAGCATCTTCGTAATTTGCATCGCCGCCGAAGTTCCGGTGCACGAAGTCGATACCGGTGTCGATGACTGCGATGGATACGCCCTTCCCGGTATAGCTCAAACCAGCGGCAAGCGAATTCCATACATCCTTTGCCCCGATCAGATCAGAGGCGTATGCGTTATCGATGGTATGCGTTTCAAGGGGGTGAACCGCCGCGACACCCGGTAGAGCGGCGATATCAACCAGCTTGCTAGAATCCACTTTCAACGCGATGCCGTTGTAAACACGCTGGTTTTTAAATAACGTCGTCCCACCGATTTGGGGGGACTCGAGTTGTACTTGCAGGGTGTCTTGCGTTCGGAGAATTCCCGCAAGCTCTACCTGCGCCTGTTGTGGGGCCAGCTGCAGGCCATTCTCCCGGGCCTGCAATGCGAGGGTCACCAGCGAAGGTTGCTCCAGGATCACGACCACCTTGGCCGGCCCTTCTTTCTCCATGAGGGAAGCGACAGGAGAAAGATCTACGGGTTGGTGCGGCAGGTTTCCATGAGGAGGTTGGGGGCGGGGTGTTGGGTCTTGCGCTGAAACTGAGCCTGTACCACCCATTCCAAGTATCAGGGCCAGAATCGCAACAAATGTAAACAAGCGTTGCACTATTTTTTCAGACATTGTTTTCGCTCCTTGGGACGAACTTATGCCAAAACCGATAGCCAGAGTTCGATGCTGGCTACGCAGGCGAGGAACAATGAATTTAGGTGTGCTACCTCCTTATTTGATTGCCGCCGTATCGCGCAATGCCCCCATTGAGAAAAGCGGCTGCCGCAAAGCACTGGTTGTTTTCTCTCCCCTGATGCTGCCGAAACAAAGTTGCATACAGCGGAAACATGCAGTATTTGGCACAGTTGTATCACGGCTTGATAATTATAGACAAATATACTACACAATAAAAGCCATGAATATTTAGGGGATTTTTTTGCACTTCGTGCGAAAAAATCCCTGATCTCTTTTTTAAGGCGGTCGCAGCCCGCCTTTCTGAAGTCCAAATTACCCCTTGACAAGCCGCTCCTTATATCGTATATTTACGATCATCGTAAATATACGATATAAGGAGCATAGATGGCGAAAGATATCCCGCTTATTCACGAACTAACAGAAGAGGAAACCCGCCTCTCGCAAATGCTGCGGGCCTTGGGCAACCCGGTGCGCTTCCGCATCATGCAGTACCTGGCAGAAAAACAATTGTGCATCACTGGCGATATTGTCGAATTTACCACCCTGGCTCAATCGACAGTCAGCCAGCATTTGAAGGTGCTGCGCGAAGCCGATCTGATCGAAGGCGAGATCGAAGGCCCGGCGACCTGCTACTGCATCAGCCAGGAGGGCGTGCAGTTCCTTAAAGACCAGATTGGGAAATGGCTCCCAAATTGCTGCAACATATAAACAGAGGTGAATGATGGCGATGACACAGGCTTCTTCCGAGTATTTCCGGCAAATCGCCGGCAGTTGGGATGAGATCAGCGCGGGCTATTTTGGTAAAGCCGTCCGCGAAACAGCAATTGCAAAGGCCTATCTGCGCCCCGAAATGGCCATTGCCGATATTGGCGCGGGCACAGGCTTTTTGGCGGCGGGGCTGGCCCCCCTGGTAAAACGCGTCTACGTGGTTGACGGCTCCGCTGAGATGCTGGATGTGGCGCGTGAGAATCTGAGCGCGTTTGACAATATCGAGTTCCATAAGGCGGATGGCGCTTCCCTACCCTTCCCAGATGAGAGCCTCGACGCCGTCTTTGCCAACATGTACCTCCACCACATGGTCGACCCGCTCGCGGCGATCCGCGAGATGGTGCGCATCCTGCGCCCGGGAGGCCGGTTGGTGATCACCGATATGGACTCGCATCCCTATGCCTGGCTGAAAGAAGAAATGGCCGATGTATGGCAGGGCTTTGAGCGCGACCAGATGCGCGAATGGTACCGCGAAGCCGGGTTGGTGAACGTCATCGTCGATTGCACCGGACAGTCGTGCTGCGCGGAGTCGGCCAACCCTGCGCTGCAAGATACGCAAGAGCACGAGGCCAATATATCGGTATTTGTCGCGACAGGTACTCGCCGCATGCCCATGCGTGAGGCTGTGCGTGAGAATTACGGCGCGATCGCCGAGTCCGGTGCCGGCTGCGGATGCAGCACGTCTGGAGAAAGCAGCGGCTGCTGTTCTGGCGGAGAGGGTTCTTGCTGTTCGAGCGGCAGCACCTATGAAGATGTGACGTTCAACACCGGGTACAGCGCCGTGGAACTTTCCGCCGCGCCAAAAGAGGCCGCGGATATCTCCCTCGGGTGCGGCAACCCGCTGGCGATGGCAAACCTCAAGCCGGGCGAAGTGGTGATAGACATCGGCAGCGGCGGCGGGCTCGATTCTTTCCTGGCGGCGAGCAAAGTTGGCCCGCAAGGACGCGTGATCGGCGTAGATATGACCCCCGCCATGCTGGAACGAGCGCGCGCATCCGCCGAGCGGAACAATATCTCCAACGTAGAGTTCCGCCAGGGCTATGCCGAGGCGCTGCCAGTGGAAGACAACACGGTAGATGTGATCCTTTCCAACTGCGTCATCAACCTTACCGAAGACAAGGGCCAGGTGTTCCGCGAAGCCTTTCGCGTGCTCAAACCGGGCGGGCGACTGGAAGTCAGCGATATTGTAACCGCGCAGGCGATGCCCCTGGAGATGCAGGAGAACGCGCAGGGTTGGGCCGAGTGTGTCACCGGTGCGCTCCCCGAAGCGGAATATCTTGATCTCATCGCCCAGGCGGGCTTTGAGAACATCAACACCCGCCGCGCAGCCAGCCAGGGTGAGGCATACGGCGTGCAGGTATACAGCGTTATCGCATCCGCGCAAAAGCCCAGCCCTTTCAAGCAAAGACCCTCTACACTGAACAACTTCCGGGCTAAGAAACCGGGAAGCTGCTGCGGCTAAATCGTATCACCAGCGATAACGATCCAGACTCCAATCCGCCAGAGCGCTGATAAAAGCGCTTTGGCGGGCTTTTTCGTTCATTGTGAAGTGAAGGTAAGGTGAAACGATCCCCTTGCCTCCGCTTCACAATCATCAGATACATGACTACTTTTCGATCTGATGATATAGATCAGCAAAAGTGGCTATAATAAAATTACCATTCCATTACAGGGCTTAAGAAGGGGGTTCCATATGAGGTACATTTGGCATACGGCTTTGTTGTCGCTGTTGCTGCTGGCTCTGATTTTTTCGCCCGTAATGGCCCAGCAGGGAATTGACGGTCGCGATGAGACCTTTGAGAAGGAGATCACGGACCGGCTGGCAAAAATCAACGCGAATGCTGTGCCCATATTCGAAGCGGCTACCGTATCGATGGATAACGGCGATCTGGAAGCCGCCGCGCAAGGTTTCGAAAAGGTGCTGGAGATGGCTCCAGACTTCCCCGATGCCCTGCGCCGCTTGGGCCATGTTTATACAAATGCCGGTGACTATGAGACCGCCGAGATGTACATGCGCCGCGCGTTGAGCGTGGAGGATACACCCACCAACAAGGCTTCACTCGCCAGCGTCCTGTTGAATATCAACACGCCCAAGAGCAATCAGGAAGCCTTTAATCTGGCACAGGTGGCTGCTTCGATGGAGCCGGATGACGCCTACAACCAGTACATTCTGATGTTCGCCAGCATCACTATTGGCAACCAGGCGCAGATGCAGTCTTCCTGCACCGCCGTCATGCGCCTGGAGCCAAACGAGCCGGTTGCGCATTACATCTGCGCGCTGTTTGCCGCCGATGACGGCAAATATGAGCTGGCAGAGCGCGAACTGCTTTTGGCGCAAGAACTCGGTGCGCCCCCCGATATCGTTCAAGAAGCCCTCAATAATGGCATTGCAAGGATGGCCAGCCTGTACCGGCTCGGGCGCTATGGCCTGTATGGGCTGGGTGGATGGATATTCTTGATGCTGCCGCTCTTCCTGGTAGGCATTCTGTTGAGCAAGATGACCCTGGCGGCGATGAAGCGCGGTCCCAATCTTTTCCAGGCGGAGATTTCCTCTGGCGAGCGGCTGGTACGCGGCTTCTACAAACTGGTTATCGCGCTCACGTCGATCTATTTCTACCTCTCCGTACCCATCTTGCTGCTATCGGTGGTTGCCCTGGTAGCCGGTGTACTGTACATCTTTTTCCTGATCGGTTCGATCCCGATACGCCTTGCCCTCATTATCTTATTTGCGGGGCTTGGCGTGCTCTACGCAGTGATCCGCAGCGTATTCTCGCGCTACAAGCCCTCTGACCCCGGTCCCGAACTGCCCTATGCCGAAGCGCCTTACCTGTGGCGCACGCTCGAAGATACCGCCCGCCAGTTGAACACGCGCCCGGTAGAAAAGGTCTTTATCACGCCGGGGCTGGAGATCGGTGTATTTGAGCGCGGCAGCCTGCTGGCTCGCCTGCGCGGAAAAGGCGAGCGCTGCATGGTGCTGGGCCTGGGGGCGCTGGCTGAGATGGACCAGGGCCAGTTTCGCGCGATCCTGGCGCACGAATACGGGCATTTCTCCAATGCCGATACGGCTGGGGGCGGGCTGGCCCGCCAGGTAGGCCTGACCATTCAGACAATGGCAATGGGTCTTTCCGCCAATGGTACCAACACGTGGATCAATCCGGTGTGGCTGTTCCTCAACGGTTACTACCGCATCTTCCTACGAATTACACAAGGTGCGTCGCGGCTGCAAGAGATGCTGGCAGATCGCTACGCCGCCGCCAACTACGGGGTAGAAAACTTCCGCAGCGGGTTAGAGCACGTCACGCGCCGCGCGCTGATGTTCCACTGGCAAACGAACCGCGAGATCATCACCGCACAGGCCGAACACCGTGGTTTGAACAACCTCTATACCCTTCCACCCGTTGAACCAGATACCGATCAGCAGGTGCTGCTGGAAAAAGCGCGAACACAGCGTTCCACAGCTTACGACAGCCACCCGTCACTTTGCGAGCGCCTGGAATATCTCCAGAACGTCCGCGACTCGGGCTATATGCGCCCCGATACGCGCCCTGCCTGGGATCTGCTGGCGGATGCGCCGGCTTTACAGGAAAAAATGACCTCCGCCATTCAAGAGGCTCTGGTGGCGAGCAATATTTTGGAAATTGCTCCAGGCCCTCAAGCCGCTTAGGGAGTATCTGGAGTGTATTATGGTGGTAGAGGAGGTTGCGGCGCAACTTCCTCTACCACCACGACAGTGCTCAAAAAGCGGGATCTTCCACCAGTTTTTTCAGGTGCGCGCCCAGTCGGTCAATGATTTGATCGCGCACCGCTCTGAATACCCTCATCTGCTCTTCTTCGCCGCCTTGCGCTTTGGCCGGGTCGATGAAGCCAATATGCGCACGTTTGCCCGTCCCCAACCAGACCGGGCAGTTTTCCGCCGCGTCATCACACACGGTGATCACGGCATCAAACGACTCACCGCGGAAGCGGTCCACCGATTTCGACTCCCCCTGATGTTGAATGCCGATCTCCGCCAGCGCCCGCACAGCAAGGGGATGAACATAGCCCGCTGGTTCTGTGCCTGCGCTGAACGACTCCCACTGCTCGTCCCAATAATGGGCAATCACTGCCTCCACCATCTGCGAACGGCAGGAGTTCCCGGTGCATAAGATCAATACGCGTTTTTTCGCCATTCTGCTACCTTTCAAAGCCGTTTTGTAACCCCATCGTACCATGCAGACCTTAAGCACCAATCAAGAAAGGGTTATGGAATGGTTAAAGTTGCAGTTTATCAGCCTTAGCGGAAGATAAACCACGGCTACACCATCCGGCGGATGCAGCAGGCTCCCCAGTGCTCTATACTGGCATCAACAAATAAAACAGCAAATCAAAAGCTACTTTGCATCGTTGTTGCGGTCCCTGCAAGCAGGGCGTCGACTTCGTCGAACATGCAACAACGATACGGAAAAATCAATATAGAAATGGAGATGCCATGAGCCCTGCAACCCTTCGCATTTTGTTTATCCTGTTTCTCGCCGCGCACGGTTACATTCACATGAGCCTGGCGCAAGTGCCTGTGCCGCAGCCCGGCGCGCTGCACACGCCATTCCTGCCCTCCTGGTGGCGCGCCGACGTTGATTCTACCTGGCCTGCGGTTAAGCTTGGGTTATCCCCTTCTGCCACGCGCACGCTCGGGTGGGCACTTTGGCTGCTAACAACCGCCGGGTTTGTACTGGCAGCCGCCGCGCTGCTATTCGCCCCTGCGCAACCCGCCTTGTGGCAGGGACTCACCGCGGGCGCGTCTGTGTTGTCGCTGGTGCTGCTTGTGCTCTACTGGCACCCCTGGTACCCTGTGGGTGTGCTACTCAGTCTGGCGCTGCTGGCGGGTGTGGTGATGAAGTGGCCCGTGCTGCAATTTGCGCGCTAGAACATCTCGCGCTATTCATCAGCTTCCTCTCGGACCGTCTGCGCCTTGCAGCCGGCCCGCAGCGCTTCCATGCTCCCTGTTGCTTCTGGCGCAACAATGGCGGTGATTTTCATATACGCTTCCAGGCGGGTCGCAGCAGTGGGCACAAATTCTCGCCCGCCTGCCAAGCAGCGTACCAATACGCACCCCGGCGACAGCCCAAGTGAGCGCACTTCTTTCCCCTCAAACGGCGCACCTGGCTCCACCTCCAGATCCACTACCGTAGGCTGGCGCAGGCTGAGCACCTTCGAATCGGCTGCCAGATCACGCTCCAGCAACGCCTCGTAAATCGGTAAAGACTTCAACCCCTCTGCCACAGCATACGCGCAAAAGCAGCTCATCAACAGCGGCAGCATCTGCTCGTAACTGCCCGTCATCTCCACGATCAACAAGATTCCGGTCAGCGGGGCGCGGACAATGGCGGTGAAGTAGGCGGCCATGCCCACCACGGCAAACACGCCTGGCTCTGGGGCAATCTCTGGAGCAATGGCATGACAAATCTGCCCAATCCCCAGACCAAGCAAAGCCCCCAGCACCAGCAGCGGGGCGAAGATGCCACCCGCCGCACCTGTGCCGTAGCTGGCAGTCGTGAACAGGAAGCGCACAAGAAACCAGACCGGCACAGCGACGAGCGCCAGCTCACCGGCAAGGGTAAGCTCTGCCAGTGCATGCCCTCCACCGACAACCTCGGGCGCGAACCAACCCGCCGCGCCGATCACCGCGCCAACAAATCCGACGGCTGACAGTTTGCTGCGCCCCTGTAAGCGACCAAACAGGTTCATCATACCGATGAGACTGTGGTTGAACAGAACGCCTGTGAGCCCTGCCAATGCACCAAGAATCGCAAATAGCAGCAGCGAGCCAATCGGTGGCGCGGCATAAGAGGGAACAAAAAACACCGGGGCAGAGCCTGTCAGCAGGCGGGCAACAATATCCGCGACAATTGAGGCGACAAAAGCCGCTGCGAATACGATGGGATGAAAATCGCGCTGTACTTCTTCCAGCACGAAGGTAAGGCCAGAGAGCGGTGCATTGAATGCCGCCGCAAGCCCTGCGCCTGCCCCTGCGGCCATGAGCGTGCGGCGCTCACGCGGGGGCACCTTCAGCCAGTTTGAAACGGCATCGCCAACTGCCCCGCCCATCTGGACTGAGGGGCCTTCGCGACCTAGTGCCAGCCCACTGCCCAACGCAATCGTTCCGGCAATAAATTTCACCGGTAGCACGCGCGACCAACGCATAACGCGGAATCGGTGCAGAACGGCTTTTAGGTGTGGGATACCGCTGCCTTTTGCATCGGGTGCAAAGTTACGCACCAGCAGAACAGAAAAGCTCGCCCCCACTGCACCAATCAGCACCGGAAAAAGGAATCCAAAGGCAGGAAAGCGGTGAGACCATTCCAGCATCAAACTGCGCAGCACATCTGCGCCAGAGAGGGTCATGCGAAAGGCCGAGGCAACCAGACCCGAACAGAGGCCAACCAGCGCAGCCCGGGGGAGCAGCTTACGCCGTTGACGGCTGATCGCGGTATATTCCTGGATCTCCGACTGCGCATCTGTTTGTGCTGCGGAGGGGTGCGATTCAAGATTGGGTTGGGGAAGAGGTGTGTTACGTACGGTCAAAATTTCGTACTCTCAACATAAATATTCCTGCGTCTGCCGCCGGGTATTATATACCTGTTCTGTATTGGTGCGTACCGTATTAGAAAACGAGCAGGGCTGCCCAACCTGCCGGGCAGCCCTGAATAACAAAACACCAGTTTCGATACGCTAGACGCCGTCAGCCATATTCCCAACAACCAGGATGATGAAGGCGATCACCAGAAGCCAAAAGGAGAACCCGCTGATTGTCGGGATAGTGACCAGATTGGCGACAACCGCGAGGATTGCCAGGATAACGGCAATCAAAAACGTAATTTGCTTGGGTGCGCTGAGTCTCATAATTTCCTCCAATGGGAAAGAAACAAAAGCAAGGCTCCCGTAAGGTGTAAGGGAGAAGCGATATATTGATTATATTTATAAAAGTAGTAATTACAAGCAAATAACAGAGTGGATTTGGAATAGAACGATAATTTGGAACGTATTCGGTACACCCAATCAAACGAAAACGAATTATTTGGACGTTACCGACTGAGCGATCCGTTCCAGTGGCACCGCTGTTACTCCTTCCGTAAAGAGATCAACTGCATATGCAGAATCGGATAAGGCTTGCCCGTCCCATCCAGTTCCGAGCGTCCGATCACCTCAAAGCCCATGTGCAGATAGAAACCGAGCGCCTGCTCATTCTGTTCATTCACATCCAGCCACTTTGCGCCAAAGGCATGCACGGCATAGCGCAGCAGCCGCTTTCCGGCTCCCAACCCTCGGGCACTCGGATGGATGAACAGCATATCGATCTTCTGATGCTCCACCGCGACAAACCCGGCTGCCTGCCCACTCTCATCGCGGACGCAGGCTATATCTCTGATTCCTGGCAGCGCTGACTGCACCAGTGGGCAGAAGAATTGGATATCCTCCTCGCGCACAAAGTGGTGCGTGGCTCGAACTGATGCTTCCCACACGTCAACAATACGCGGGAAATCTGATTCTCCGACCGGGAAAATGCCTTCTCGCAGCTTCATCTAGTCCACTTTTCTAGAACAGCACGTACAGCCAACCAACTCCGATCAGCAGGGAAAATACGGTGATAATCAGGCCGGATTTTGTGTACTCCCAAAAGCTGAGATCGATGCGGTATCGTTCGGCGATTTCGGCGACAATGAGGTTTGCCACCGAACCGAGCAAAGTCAGGTTGCCTGCCAGTGTAGAAGCCGCGGCAATGGTCAGCCAGCCCAGGCGTGCGTTTTCCATGTTCGCGACAACGGGCCGCAGCAGCAGCACCGCCGGAACATTGGAGATCAGATTGCTGAGCACAGCCGTCACGGCAGACAAGTTAGCAATGTTCGCTCGCTGCGCCAGTTGGTTTAGATCCACCAGAGAGGTCGTTACGCCGCTGGTCTCCAGCGATCCGCTAACGATAAACAGCCCCGAGAAGAATACCAGCAGAGTCCAATCAAACTCGGCGAAAACCATCTGCGGTAGGTGACGGCGCGTGATCAGCAGAATGCTCGCCGCCAGGAACGAAGCCAGCGCGATTGGCGCGCCGAGCAGGAACGCCGCCAGCAGACCGGTAGCCACCACTAGCGTTTTGATCAGCAGCCCACGCGAGCCGGTTTGGTTCTCTGCCTCCTGTGGGGTGAAGGTATCCCCTTTTCGCAGCTCATAAGGATACATCTTCACCAGCACCAGCCAGATTACCACCATCCCCAGTAGCGCCACAGGTGCGAGGGCAAGTAGAAAATCCAAAAATGAGATGCCTGAAGCAATCCCAACAATCATATTTTGCGGGTTGCCGGTGGGCGTGGCAACGGAGCCAATATTGGAAGCGGTCGCAAGAGCGACCAGGTAGGGCAGCGGATTGCGCTTGAGGCTGTCGGTCAGATTAATAATGAACGGAGCAAACATCAGGCAGATGGTGTCGTTCAGGAACAGCGCCGAGAGCACACCGATCACGAAGATTTCCAGCGCCAGGAAAACGCGCGGCGAGCGGGCCATCCGCACCATCGCCCTGCCGGCCAGTGTGAAGAACCCGGCCAGTTTCAGGTTGGCGTTGATAATCATCATGCTGAACAGCAGGATCAGCGTATCAAAATCGAGGTAATCGGGCAGATCCTCAAAACGCACCTGCCCAAAGAGGATTAGCAGCGCAACACCCATCAGCGCGATGGTGGTGCGGTTCGATTTGATGATAGGATACCGGCCAATGGCAATGCCGATAAACGTAAAGACAACGATGGCAGTAGTGATCCACGGATTTGGGGACATTCCCCGAATTATATTGCAGAAGCAGAGAACCGGCGGAACTTATCTGGAATGCTCGCCCCTAGCGCGCTGCAGCGTTAGCCCGACCAACCGCGACACGACAACCGCCACATATCCTACACCGGCGAACTGCTCGAGCATCGCCACCACCCGAGCCCACGGTGAGACGACGACAATGTCGCTCAATCCAACCGCGGAGAGGTTCGTAAAGCTGAGGTACAGCAGCTCAATAAAGGTCAAGGGCATATCCGGGTTGACTGCTTTCAAAAAACTGCCGGGAACCCACACCTGGCAGATAAGAAACAAATATGCAAATCCCCAGGCCAGCAGGGTGAATGTTGCTCCGGCGGTGAACAGTTCGTCCACCGTTACCTCATAATCATTCATAATGGAGACGATCAGGCTGCCCGCCGCGTAAAAGTACAGCGCAGCATCCAGCATCGCCGACCATCCCAGCAGGGTTGGGTTATTGGCAAAGCCAGAGATTAGCAGCATGACCATCGTTGAAATGGCAAGCGCCCAGGCGATCCAGTTGCTTCCAGGGCTACGCTGCACCACCCAAACACGCAGCACGAGCACCATCACGCCAAAAACGCTGATCAACGTTCGTTCGATCCGCTGGCCGTCAAAAGCAGCGTACAGCACCAACAGCAAAAGCTGTGCGGTGAGCAGGTATGCGGATGGAGGAACGCGTGTAAGCGGGTGGAAGAACCGGTTTTGCAGAATTTGTTCACGCATAGATTGCTGCCCTATTCGCTCACTCGATGATATCGCCTATTCCAGCCAAACCAATTATCCTCTATCCTGCCCAATCATACGCTGCGCGAAGCCAGGCTTTTACAGCTTCATCGATCTCAGCAGGCGAGGCTATTTCCAGGTGATGCATGAACCGCCCGCGCGCCGGCTCAATAATCTCTTTCCATCGCGGCGATGGGTCGCGCCCAGGGAAAGCAAGGCTGAGCACCAGCGGAGCAGCTTTGCGCCCCAAATGCTTCTCGGGGATCCACACCCAGGCAAACCCACGTTTCCGCCGGAATGCAATTTGTGTTTTCCGCACCATCATCTCCGAATCACCCATGGCTGTGATTACCGGATGTAGAAAGTCAAACAGCATCCGCGATTCTTCAAAACCATCAAAAAAAGATGTCAGGAATGTATTTTCTGCTTCTGGTTCTGCCATATATCGCACCTCTCAACGCCGGGTTCAGCCATTATAGAACAACTCTCGCACAGACGAATAATGACCTGTTGACAAAAATAAATAAACGGTGTATATTTATTTTAAATATACACCGTTTATTTATCGGGAGGTAGATATGGCCAGGCCAAAACGGATTGATCAAATCGATCTTCTGAGCAAGATCAAAGAGACCGCATGGGAACAGGCGGCAGAGAACGGTGCTGCGTCCCTCTCCCTTCGCGCGATCGCGCGTGCTTTGCATATCACTGCCCCGGCCATTTACAACTACTATCCCAGCCGAGATGATCTGGTAACGGCATTGATCGTCGATGCGTACACATCCATGGGCGACGCACAGTTCGAAGCCTTCCATTCCGCCCCTGTTGATGACCACAAAGCGCGACTGAAGGCGTTGGGCTATACCTACCGGCAGTGGGCTGTCACCCATCAGCAGCATTATCAGTTAATTTTCGGCACGCCCATACCCGGTTACCACGCCCCGGCAGAGATCACTATGCCCGCCGCCTCGCGCAGCCTGGAGCCACTCATCAACTGCCTGGCAGCCGCGCACCAGGTTGGGATTCTACGCATCCTCCGTTCGGCAGACCTACCCAGCCATCTCCATGAACAGTTCGAGCACTGGCAGCAGTACCACCGGAATTTCCCGGTCGAAGCGTACTATGCCGCCACGATCATCTGGAGCAGAGTACACGGGCTGGTTTCTTTAGAGATTGGCAGCCAATTTCCTCAATTTTTGGAAGACGTACCCGCTTTCTACCGGCTAGAGATCGATCAGATTGTCGCCGATTATTTGGTGGATTAGAGCAAGAATACGATGGAGCATAGGATGAATGAACTGCACGTAATTTTTGGTACCGGCGCACTGGCAAAAGCTGTCATGCATGCGCTAAAAAACCGCGGGAAAACGATCAAAATGATCAACCGGACGGGTAAGCGGCCTGCGGAAATTCCGGCAAGTATAGAAGTGATCGGCGGTGATGCCTACAACACCGATTTTACACGCTCGGTTACCCGGGGCTCGGACGTGGTGTATCAATGCGCGCAGCCAGAATATCACCACTGGGTATCGCAGTTCCCACCACTCCAATCCGCCATTGTAGAGGGCGCAGCGGCGAACGGCGCAAAGCTGATCGTCGGGGAAAATCTGTACATGTACGGCGACACCGATGGAAAGCCCATGCACGAGGATCTGCCTTACACTGCCCACACCCGCAAAGGCAAAGTTCGCGGCATGATGGCAAAACAGCTGTTGGAGGCACACAAGATGGGGAAAGTGCGCGTGGCCATAGCCCGCGGCTCGGACTTTTTTGGACCGGGTGTATTCGGATCTTCGCTTGGCGAACGGACCATTATCCCACTGCTAAAAGGGAAGCCCGCTGAAGCCACCGCGTCGCTCGACCAGCCGCATGCCTTTACCTATATCCGTGACTTTGGTGAAGCGCTGGCGATTCTCGGCGAACGAGAAGAAGCCCTGGGACAGGCCTGGCACGTTCCCAACGCGCCCGCGCTCACCCAGCGGCAAATGCTAACCTTATTCTTCCAGGAGACTGGGCTGGAGCCTAAATTCTCTGTTATGAAAAAGCCGATGCTGATGCTTGGCGGACTGTTTATCCCTGCGGCCAGGGAGATGATTGAAATGGTTTACGAATTCGAGAAGCCATTCCTGGTTGATTCAAGCAAGTTTATTCGCGCATTTGGGAATATTGCTACCCCGCATGAAACAGCCGTCAGCGAGACTGTTGCCTGGTTCCGCGAGTATCTAAAACGGTCAAGCGCAGCCATCTGATCCTGAAATTATTTATGTGTTTGCGGTTCGGGACTACGTCGCGAACCGCAAACACATAGATTCTTAGTCCATTTCAGAATGGATTTCTGCCAACCGTTCGAGCAACCGACGAATGTACCCCAGCTCAATCATCGCCCCCCAGTGACCGGTAGAGAACCGCTCACCCCGCACGCAGAAGGTCAGCATCGACTTGATTTCTTCGAGACTGCTCCGCTTGACCCTTTCCGCATCTTGCAGCATCTTCCCCGCGATTTCCGGTCGATAATCATAATCGAGCCAGCAGCCTTTCAATCGAAAAAACGTCTCCACCAACGGGTCGTACACGGGCCAGGGCAAGGAATACGAGCCATCCTTGTTCTTTCCACCACCGTCCCAGCGCACAATCGGCTGAAAACCTTCTGCATACAACTCTGGCAGGTAGGCAACCAGTTCGTCAATGTCGTCTCGGGTTGGCAGCGGCGTATTGCTCATTTGCCTTTCTTCCACATATACCGTACTCCGTCTTCAATGCGGTCGTCTTCCCAGCCGTGGTTTCGGTAAAAATCATACGCTTTCAGCGCAGGGTCCACGTCGGTTGTGAGCCAGAGCCGCTGACAGCCGCTCGCCACCAGCCACTGCTCTACGGCGCGCAGCAGTTTGGAGCCAATCCCCTTGCCGACAAACTCTGGCAGCACGGCAATTACCCACAGCTCGCCGGTCGAACGGTCACCCATGGCAAACCCCACCGTTCTACCGTCAACCTCACACAGCCAGCCTTTGTACGTTCCCCGCATCTTCTCTCGCACCGTCTCCTCTGTGATCCCCAAGTCGTGCAGTTCCTCCAGAGTCAGGCGGTTTTGATGCGTTGCTGTGCGCACGACAAACAAGCTGGGCACGTCTTGCTCGTTGATTTCTCGGTAAATCATCGTCTCTTCTTTATTCCTCTGTTAGAATGAGCCTCATTGTTACCATCTGTGCTTTTATTTTCGTACCTATCCGATAATGGTTTTATGTTAGTTGTTTATGCGACGACGTCGCATAAACAACTAACATAAAACCATTATCGGATAGGTTCTAATTCTAACTCATGGAGAACGCTGTGCCCGCACCTGATTCAGATACTATCATATGCATCAACCGCAACGGAATGGGTGATGCCGAACCCGAACTCCAACAAAAATTGATCACTACTTATCTGCGGCTGCTCAATGAGAATAATTTGCTGCCGTCCGCCATCTGCTTCTATGCTAATGGGGTGCGTCTGGCAGTGGCTGGCTCGCCCGTACTCGATTCGCTGCGCTCGTTAGAGGGCAAAGGTGTCCGGCTGATCCTGTGCAGCACCTGCCTGAACTACTATAACCTGGCCGATTCCGTGCAGGTGGGCATTGTGGGCGGCATGACCGATATTATCGAAGCGCAGCAACGGGCCAGCAAAGTGATTACGCTCTAAGCCGCTTCTTCGATTACCCCCACCGCTTCGATCTCGATCAGAAATTCCTCGTTCGCCAACCCCCGCACGATAATCCACGTTGTCGCTGGGGCGCGCTCAACGGGGAAAAATTCTTTCAGCACACCCGAAACCACGTGCATTTCGTGGCGCTTCTCTTCCACGATGTACAGCCGCATGGAAACAACATCGTGCAGCGATCCGCCGGCAGCCCGCATGGCCGTTTCAATGTTCCGCAGGGCCTGGCACATCTGTGCCCCCAGGTCACTGCCAACCGCCATTTCTTCGCGCTCGTTCCAGCCCACCTGCCCCGAAAGGTGCACCGTCTTACCGCCGCTGGTCGTGACCACTTGAGAAAATCCATACTGAAGGCTGTGGAAGAGATCTTTGGGATTTAAGTATTCCTTTGGCAAACTCTGTTCCTTTCAGCGGAGGAGGGATTCTCCAGAAACTATTTTGGATAGAGAGTAACTGCTCAACCCTGCCGGGCGAAGCAGTAGCTCGCAATGCGAGCGTCCTATGCGTATAAAAGCCCCTGCGGTTAAGCAGTTACGATAGAAACCTTTAGCAAAAACCAATAAGCGCTGGGTATGGTTTGAATCCACATCCAGCGCCTATTGATGAGAAAACCGGTTTCGGCTTTTCTACTTACTCGGGTCAGAAGAAGCATTCGCGTGCTCGTATTCCGGCTCGCATACGCTGGCCAATTATTTTATCGCTTCTCCACCCGCATCCACAAAGTGCGGTTGGGGCGCAGTGTCCCGGCGAATTCTTCGTTAATCTCGTCCGTCTCCGTGCGAGTGAGCCTGTAGCGGGCGGATGCCATGCTGAAGGTCAGCACCATTTCCAGCAGGGCAAAGCTGTTGCCCAGGCAAACGCGCGGCCCGCTAGCGAAAGGAATATAGGCAGGTTTGGGGTGCGATCCGCCGCCATCAAAGCGCTCTGGATCGAATACCTCCGGGTCGTTCCAGATGCCCGGGTAGCGGTGGACAAAGTAGGGCACCAGCACAATCATCGACCCCGCCGGGATGGTATAGCCGCCGATCTCATCTTCCTCAACGTTTTGACGGGCCAGCATGGCAGTCGGGGGGTAGATGCGCAGCGTCTCATCCACCACTTTGCGGCTGTATTTCAGCTTCGATACATCCACCGGTTCGCCATCCTTCAGCTCTTGGCGGGCTTCTTCCGCCAGCTTCTCTACCACATCGGGGTGCTTGCTGAGCAAGTACCAACCCCAGGTCAGGCTGCGCGCGGTAGTTTCAAACCCGGCGAAGAACAGCGTGGCAACCTCGTCGCGGAGCTGCTGATCGGAGAGCTGATACCCCGTCTCGCTGTCCTGCGCTTTCAGCAGGATCGAGAGGATATCCTCGCCGCCCTGCTTGCGCCCCTGCGCAATTCGCGAGGCGATGAAATCATCGATCACCTGCATATTGTGCTGGAATCGGCGGTGGCTGGGCAAGGGCAGCGAAAGGGGCAGCAGCCCGCCCGCCATCGTTCGGCTGGGGATGAAGGCAAAGGCTTCACGCAGCGCCTGCCCCACCTCTTCCATTTCCTCGCCCAGATCCACGCTGAACATGGCACGTCCGATGATGCTCATGGTCAACTGCATCATTTCTTCATCCAAGTCCATCGGCTGCCCGGTGTTCGCGACCGCCTGCCAGCGATCTAGCATCGCCCGGATCACTTCCACCATCATGGCGGTATAGCGTGCAACCGCGGCAGGGGTGAAGAACGGCCCCATCAGCCGCCGGTCCTGCAGCCAGGTTTCTCCATCACTGGTCACCAATCCCTGCCCCAGCATCAACCGTAGGCCATCGTAGCCCATGCCCTTTGCATAGTTCTTCTGGTTCTTCACCAGCACATGATGCACGTGATCGGGGCTGAAGAGCACGTAGGCGTTCAGCTTCCCAATCTTCATGTGCACAATGTCACCATACGCTTCGCGCAGGGCCAGCAGCTTGCGAACATCCTGCCCGCCCATTTGCAGCGCATTGCCGATCACCGGCAGCCCGCGCGGGCCAGGCGGCAGAGTCAGGTCTGTTTTCACAGCATTCATTGATTTCCCTCCATTCGGTAGCATATCCGAAGAGATTTCCCCGCAATTTATCGGATATATCAACAATTGCCATTGTAGCAGATTCCTGCCATCCGGAAAGACTTGCGTACAGCCTCTCGTTTTATCTATCTATCCGGGGGAATCTAATATTGGATTTGCTGGGGTTTTAAGGTAAAACATGGTAGGCAAAATAAAATCATGTTTACAACTTGCTGCACTGGCACGATGACTGATGATCGTTATCAGATTGAGGTGATGATCTACGATGAGGGAGGGGTAAACCGCTGGATCTTATCATCCACTTGAAGGACTTCCCCTTATGATCGCTGTAATATCAAAATCCCTTGTATACTACCGTTGATATATTGAGAGGCCGGTATGAAAACCGATCACAAGAAAACTTCTTCTCAGAATAGGAGACGTGGATGAGCAAGAATAAAGGGAAGGACAAAAAGCATAAACCTCTGCCGAAACCAAACAGGCAAATTCCAAATTCGATGATCAAGCCCTTTAGCGCGATTGGCGTGAACCCCATCTTACAGCAGGCACGGGAATTTCCCATCCACGGCTGTTGGGTGATGGGTGATTGGAAGGAAACCGGCATTACGCCGGTTATCGTAGCGCGCAAGCAGCCAAATGGGAAAATCCTGTTTGGCCTGTACCTGGTGGACTATTACTGCTTGGGTATTAAAGACGCATTTACCAGAACAGACTATTCCTTGAATCGTTTTGATCAATCACTGGGGGAGCACCTGGCTGGAAATCCGAAGCCTTGTTCTATAGATTTTGCGCATGAATTGGTTTATGGCGCGCTCGAATATGCGGAAAAATTGGGATTTCAACCCCACCCCGATTTTAAAAATCAGAAGGCCGACCTGGTGCTCGACCCACCCGATGCGCACCCTCGGAAGGATAAAATTAAATTCGGCAAGGATGGAAAACCTTTCTTTATCGCCGGGCCTTACGATGATGCTTTTCGTATTAACCACATCATCAACACCCTAATACGAACCTGTGGAGAAGGGAATTTTCATTACCTGGCTGGAATTAGGTGAGCGCTGTTCCGCATTACTCTACCCGGACGAGCCCGCGTTTCTTTCCCAGCAGCCACAAGGCTGCCATCGCTGCCAAAGCGGCAGCAAACACTGCCCCAACGACGCCCATCAGGCCATAGCCCAGCGCTGAGAACACCACACCGCTGCTCAAACTTCCGGTGGCGGACGCAAGCCCAATCAGCAGATCGTTAAACCCCTGCGCCCTGGCTCGTTCGGCGGGTAGGAGATTGTCGGCCAGCAAGGAAGAACCACCAACAAAGCAGAAGTTCCAGCCCAGGCCGAGCAAGAACAGCGCCACTGCCAGCGGCAGCACTTGCGGCGAGATCGGCGCGAGCAGGCAAGCCAGCAGCAGCGTGGCCGCACCCACCAGGATCACCTGCCCCCTGCCCCAACGATCGGCCAACCGGCCCGAAAAAATCGAGAAGGCAAACATCCCAAATGTATGTGACGAGATCACCAGTGATACATCGGCCAACCCATGCTGATGATGGGTCATGTGCAGCCCGGTGATCACCATCAGCATCACCATCACCACCTGACCAAGCAGCATGGCGGCGAGCGCCAGCCGCGGCGCCGGTTGGCGGAAAATTTTACGCAGCGGCCGAGCGTGATTCGGATCAACATCCACGGATGGATACAGCCGGGCCACCTCCCGCCCCAGGTCGCGCGGGTCGGGGCGCAGCAGGGTAAAGATCACCACCGCCGCAATGACGAACAAAATCATCGCGACACCAAATGGCCCGGCCAGTTCATTGAAGCCAACCTGCGCTGCAAACCGCCCGGTAGGGCCAACAAACAGCGGGCCAAGCACAGCGCCTACCGCCCCACCGAAGACAACCCGCGATATCGCTCGCCCGCGCTGATCGGGCGGGTTCACTTCGGCGGCTGCAAAGCGGCCTAACTGCAAGCCAGCCTGCGCTACGCCCATCACAGCCATGCTCGCCAAAAACAACCCAAACGATTCGCTGATAATTGCCACCACCGCAAAGGCCGAGCCTGTGATGCCAAATAACAGGGCAAGGGCCATTCCCCCGCGCCGGCCAAAGCGATCCATGATCATCCCCAGCAGCAGGGCAGCAGCCGCGGACCCAAGCAGGTACACCGCGGAGGGCAGCCCTGCCAGCGCGGGGTTCCCGCTCAAACTCGCTCCCACAATCGAGCTTACCGTCGCAATGGCAATAAAGCCCGCGGAGCCTAAGCTTTGGGCGGCAAAAAGTGTGTTGGTTATTTTCCGAGCAAGACCGGCATAATCCATAGAAAAGGCTCCATCCCCCACAATTGTGCTATTGTACATCGTTGTTGTTTTCGTTTCCATCCGGGAAACACTGGGGTGTATTTCAGTTTTGAGGTGACAGCCTGGTGATGCTGGGCATCACCAGGCTGTCACCTCAAAACTTTCCCCGAACTGAAATGAGCCCAAACACAGGGCGTGCATATCAATTTTGGAGTGGTGCCTTAGCGTGCTGTGCACGCTAAGGC
>JAEYTI010000157.1 GCA_023434145.1 Chloroflexota bacterium
CGCCGCGGACCATGGATCTACGTATCCGAGGACTGGCGTTTGCCTATGTGGACGGGCTTCCTCCCGTGTTCGAAGGCTTCGATCTCGATCTACCGCCGGGCAAGCACGCGGTGGTGATCGGCGCAAGCGGTGCGGGGAAGACCACGCTGTTCAACTTGCTGCTGCGCTTTTGGGAGTTCCGCGAAGGCGAGATCCTGCTGGATGGGCAGGATATCCGAGCCTATGATCCGCAGGATGTACGCATGTGCATTGGGCTAGTGGCGCAAAATCCGTACTTGTTCACCGGGTCCCTGCGCCATAATCTGCTGCTGGCCTGCCCAGGCACAAGCGAGCAGCAGATGGTCGCGGCGCTGCAGGCAGCCCAGTGGGGTGAACTGCTGGCTCGCCTCCCGAATGGCCTGGATACCTGGATCGGGGAGCGCGGGCTGCAGCTCAGCGTGGGTGAGCGGCGGCGGCTGGCAGTGGCGCAGTGCCTGCTGCGCAATGCTCCGCTGCTGCTGCTCGATGAGCCAACCGAAGGCCTGGATGCGGAGAACGAACAACGCATGCTCGCGGCCCTACGTGCCGCCTCGATTGGCCGCAGCGTGCTGATGATCACGCACCGCCGCGTGGCGCTGCAAGACTTCGACCAAGTAATCTTTTTGGGATAGGGGTAAATTCTCGATGGCGGCCTGTTCAGGCCGCCATCGAGAATTTACCCAAAAAGTAATCCCCCGCGGATGAGGCGCCATCTCATCCGCGGGGGATCGTTTAGGAGAATGCTTCTTCAGTATAGGATGTAAAGTTAAAAGGATTCTGAACAAGAAGTAAGAACAAGATTAGAAAACTGGATCAACAATTAATAGTTGTTCAGATTTACCCTTCCCATACCTTGCGGATATCCTTCTCGCTGATCGCGCCCTGGCGCAGAATCTTCGGCTGGTCTTGCGTGCAGTCGACTACGGTGGAGGGCACGCCGCCCGGGGCTGTTCCGCCATCTAGCACCAGCTCTAAGCGCCCGGCGAGCTGTTCCATCACCTGGCGCGCGGTGACGGTGTTTGCATCACCAGAGAGATTGGCCGAGCTGGTCGCCAACGGGCCAGTTGCGCGCATGAGCGCGCGGGCAAAGGCATGATTGGGCATCCGCACGCCCACCGTTGGCATAGGCGAGAGATTAGCGGGAAGGTTGGGGTGCTTGGGGATCACCAGGGTAAGCGCGCCGGGCCAGAAGCGGGCGGCAAGGCGCTCGGCGGCCGGGGTAAGGCCTGGCGTTAGCAGCGCGAGCTGATCTACCTCGCCCAGCAAAACGGCAATTGCTTTGCTGCCCGAGCGCGACTTGGCCTCATAAAGCCGGTCGACGCCGCCAGGGTTGTCGACACGGGCAGCCAGCCCGTACACCGTATCGGTAGGGAACGCCACCAGCCCGCCCGCGTTGAGCACCGCCAGGGCTTGGGTGATCGCGTCTTGATCCTCGGTGGATATCAGAATGGTGTTGATCATGCTTCCTCCTGTGTTTCGATCTTTGCTCTTATCGCGCTTCAATGAGTTTTTGGTGTGTTGGGGTGTAAAACCACCCCAACACACCAAAAACTCCTTGAAACCTCTATGGAGCGTCGATCTTTACCAGCCGTGGCAGCCCGGCAAGATCGGGCACAATGGTCACGCGAGCGCCGGGGAGCGTCTGCATCGCCAGCGTGTGGATGGCCGGGCCCTGGTCAAACTGCATTTCTAGGAGCATCACACCGCCGGGCGCCAGGATGCGCGGGGCATCCGCGAGCAGGGCTGCTATTAGCGCCAGTCCGTCCGAGCCGCCATCCAGCGCCATGCTTGGCTCGTGCTGGGCCACTGCCAGATCCGCCAGCACGGGGGCGGGGATGTAGGGCAGGTTCGCGCAAATCAGCGCGAACGGCCCGCTAGCAGCAGTGAGCAGATTGCCCTGGACGAAATGGATCTGATCTGCCACGCTGTGGCGGGCGGCATTTCTACGGGCCACACACAGCGCCGCGCGGGACCGGTCGACTGCCAGAATGCGCGCGTGCGGCGCGTGCTTTGCCAGGGTTACCGCGATGCAGCCGGAGCCAGTTCCTGCATCAGCGATCCAGGACTTGCCGGGCATTATCGATATCGCGGCTAATGCGTGCTCTACCAGCAGTTCCGTCTCGGGGCGCGGTATCAGCACGTCTGGCGTGACCTCAAATTCCAGGCCAAAAAATTCCTGCTGCCCGGTCAGGTACGGCAGGGGCGTGCCCTGTGCAAGCCGTGCAAGCAAATCATCCAGTTGGGCCTGCTGCTCGGGGGCCAGTAGATATTCCGGGTGGGCCAGCACCCAGGCGCGTGTCTGCTCAAGTGCGTGGGCTGCCAGTAATTGTGTTTCTAACCCCCAGCCGCTTGAATCATGATCGCCACGCTGTGCAGCCAAACTGCGCCGCGCCCCCGCCTGCCAGTCGATCAGCCGCGGGGAGCTAGGCTTCATCCTCCTCACCGGTCGAAAGACGCTCAGCCTCATTGCGCATCGAAAGCTCATCGATGAATTGGTCGATTTCGCCGTCTAAAACGGCTGCCATGTTGAACGAGGAAACGCCTATGCGGTGATCGGTGACGCGTGACTGCGGGAAGTTGTAGGTGCGGATCTTCTCAGAGCGCTCGCCGGAACCTACCTGTGACCGGCGGGTGTCTTCCAGATCGTGCTGGCGCTTTTCCATCTCCAGATCGAACAGCCGCGAGCGCAGGATGCTCAACGCGCGCAGCTTGTTCTGAAGCTGCGAGCGCTCATCCTGGCAGGCCACCACCAGCCCGGTGGGGATGTGGAGTATGCGAACGGCGGTGGAGTTCTTCTGCACGTTCTGCCCGCCGGCGCCTGCCGAGCGGTAAACATCTATTTTAATATCCGACTCGGGGATCTGCACGTCCACTTCGTCTGTCTCCGCCAGCACGGCTACCGTGGCTGTGGAGGTGTGAATGCGGCCTTGTGCTTCTGTCTCGGGCACGCGCTGCACGCGGTGCACGCCAGACTCGTACTTCAGGCGCGAGTAAGCGCCGCGGCCCTTCACCTGGAAGATGATTTCCTTGAAGCCGCCAATGCCCGTCTCGCTGGCAGAAAGGATTTCCACCTGCCAGCGGCGCTTTTCGGCGTAGCGCGAGTAGATGCGGAACAGGTCCGATGCGAAGAGGGCTGCCTCGTCGCCGCCGGTGCCGGCGCGAACTTCCACAATCACGTTGCGCTCATCGCGCGGGTCTTTCGGAACGAGCAGGGCTTTGATCTCTTTCTCCAACTGCTCAACGCGGGGCAGCAGGTTATCCAGATCGGCCTGGGCCAGCTCGCGCAGTTCGGCATCGTCCGATTCTTCCAACTCCCGTGCCTCTTCGATCTGCTTCAGCACGGTACGGTACTCCTGGGCCCTGGCGTACACCGGTTCCATTTCCGCGCGTTCCTTCGCGTAGTCGGTGGCGCGCTGATAATCGGTGGCTGCCTCTTCCAGCAGCCTTCCCAATTCTTCATATCGAGTTTCGATCGAGACAAGTTTCTCTAACATACGTGGAAAAGATTTCCCTTCGGTCAAACACGCTGCGGCATTGTGCTAAATCGCACAATTGGCGTACAATGAGGTCAAGTTCCAAAAATGGTGATTGTGTTCATCGTGCTTCGTGGCGGGGTGCGCTGCGGTACCGGCCACGGTTTACGATAAAAAGTTCCGAGCACGATTATACCTCGGAACTTGCATCCTTACAAAAAAGGGGAACCGTGCATGAGTGTTTTGACGCTTTCACAACTTCAGTTCGCAGTTACATCGGTGTATCACTTTTTCTTCGTCCCGCTCACGCTGGGGCTTTCAGTGCTGGTAGCACTCATGGAGACGCAGTATGTGCGCACCGGAGAAAAAGTATACAAGCGCATGACAAAATTTTGGGGTACCCTGTTCCTGATCAATTTTGCCATGGGTGTGGTAACAGGCATTGTGATGGAGTTCCAGTTTGGCATGAACTGGGCCGAGTATTCGCGCTTCGTGGGCGATATCTTCGGCGCCCCGCTGGCGATTGAGGCGCTGCTGGCCTTCTTCCTCGAGTCGGTGTTCCTCGGCGTGTGGATCTTTGGCTGGGATAAGCTCTCGAAGGGCGTGCACCTTGCCGCAATCTGGATGGTGGCGCTGGGCGCGAACATCTCCGCGCTGTGGATCCTTGCGGCCAATTCGTTCATGCAGCACCCCGTTGGCTACGCCATTGAAAATGGCCGCGCGGTGATGAACGACTTTGGCGCGCTGCTGGCCAACCCTTACCTGTGGACGCAGTTCCCGCACACCGTGCTATCTGGTTTTACGACAGGGGCTTTCTTCGTGATGGGGATTAGCGCTTACCACCTGCTCCGCCGCAGCCAGCCCGATTTCTTCCGGCGCTCGTTCCAAATCGCCGCTGTAGTTGGGATTATCTCTATTTTCCTGGTAATCCTTGTGGGTCATTCGCAAGCGCAGCGTATGGTGCAGGTGCAGCCGATGAAGATGGCTGCCGCTGAGGCGCTTTGGGAGAGTGAAGACCCCGCTTCATTCTCATTGTTCACCATTGGCGACGAGTCGCGGCTTGAAGACGTGTGGTCGATCCGTCTTCCGGCGCTGTTGAGCGTGCTTGCTTACAATCGCCCGACCGGCGAGGTGAAGGGCATCCGCAACCTGCAAGCGGAGTATGAAGCGCTGTACGGCCCCGGTTACTACGCCCCCTCGATCATCACCATGTATTGGACGTTCCGCATTATGGTTGGGGCAGGCTTTCTGATGATGGGGCTGGCATTGCTGGCCCTTTACCCAACCATCCGCAGCCGCCCAATCACATCGTTGCGCCTGCTCAAGTTCTTCCCGCTGGCAATTGCCCTTCCGTATCTGGCCAACAGCGCCGGGTGGATTTTCACAGAAATGGGTAGGCAGCCCTGGACCGTCTATGGTGTGATGAAAACTGAGGACTCCTTCTCCACCAATCTGACCCCCGGCATGGTGTTGACCACGCTGATCGGTTTTACCCTGATCTATGCTCTGCTGATGTTCGCAGACGTGTTCTTGCTGCGCAAGTACGCTAAGGCAGGGCCTGCTGCGCAGGAGCATGCTCCGGTTCTCGCCGTCGAAGAGCCAGTCGAGATCGGATAGGAGGGAATGATGGATCTCAATATACTGTGGTTTTTGCTGATTGCCGTTCTCTATATCGGCTATTTCATCCTCGAAGGCTTCGATCTGGGCGTTGGAATCTTGCTGCCTTTCCTCGGTAAAACGGATCTCAAGCGCCGCACGCTGATCAATACCATCGGCCCGCACTGGCATGGAAACCAGGTCTGGCTTATCACAGCCGGCGGCGCAACCTTCGCGGCCTTCCCCGGCTGGTATGCAACTTTGTTCAGTGGGTTCTACCTGCCGTTGTTTTTCATCCTCATCGCCCTGATCGTGCGCGGCGTAGCATTTGAGTTCCGCAGCCAGGATGAAAACCCGCGCTGGCGCAGCCTGTGGGATTGGGCTATCTTCTTTGGTTCCGCCATCCCGGCGCTGCTGTGGGGTGTGGCCTTTACGAACTTCATCCGCGGCGTTCCGATCGATGCGAACCAGATCTACGTGGGCGGTTTCTGGAACCTGCTCAATCCGTACGCTTTGATCGGTGGGGTTGTATCCCTGCTGGGCTTCACCCTGCACGGAGCGGTGTTCCTCACGCTGAAAACGACCGAAGATCTGTGCGAAAAGGCGCAGAAGGTGGCGCAGCGTCTGTGGCTGCCGACCCTGGCGGCGTTGCTGGCTTACGTGGTGGCCACCTATTTCTTCACCGATGTGCTAGAACACCTGGGCATTAACCCCGGTCCAGTGCCGATTGGCGCGCCCATCGTACTGATGGCGGCGGGTTACTTCCTGTATAACCGCCGCAGCGGTTGGGCGTTCACCTTCACCAGCCTGACGATCCTGTTTGCGGTCAGCACCATCTTCATGATCCTCTTCCCGCGCGTGCTGGTCTCCAGCCTGGATCCAGCCTGGAGCCTGACCATCTATAACGCCGCTTCGGGATCATACACGCTACGCGTTATGGCGATCATCGCGCTGATCTTCTTGCCCTTTGTGTTGGGATACCAGGTGTGGGCCTACTGGACCTTCCGTCACCGCGTCGCGCAAAAGGCGGAAGAACTGCATTACTAGAGACAACCAGACGTTTCTCGTCTAAAATAGTAGCAATTCAACCCGGTCGTGTGGCATCACCAAGAGGTCACACGACTGGCATTCTCTCCAATAAGTGAGGCGACCGATGAGCAATGGATGCAGTAAGGAAGTTGTGACCGTCGAGAAGATTAAGGCGATGGGGCCGTATTCGCTGGGGATTAAGGCCGGGCCTTTTGTTTTCTGCTCGGGACAGGTAGGGATCGACCCTGAGGTCGGTAAGATGGTAGAGGGTGGCGTGGAAGCACAGACTCGCCAGGTGATGAAGAATCTGAGCAGCATTCTCGAGGCGGCGGGCAGCAGCCTGAGCCGGGTGGTAAAGACGACCGTCTTTCTGATCGACATCAACGATTTTGCCCGTTTCAATGCGGTTTACGCGGAATTCTTCTCCTCCGAGCCGCCGGCCCGCTCCACCTATCAGGTAGGGGCGCTGCCGGGCGGAGCCTCGGTGGAAATCGAGTGCATTGCCCTGCGCGGTGATGAGAATAACGAGGACTGCTCGCACTAGCCCGCGATATGCCTTTTGATTACAGCCTCGACTATGGGGCGATCGACTTTCGCAAGCACCCCGAGCTCTACCGTGTTGGAAAGGGAGAGCAAGGGGTGCTGCTCGTTGAGCCCTACAAAAGTGAGCTGCTGCCGTTATGGCGGTTTAGGACGCCGGAAATTGCGCGCGAATCATCTCAGGCGCTGTATACAATGTTTGAGCAGTACAAAGCTGCCGATGATTTTGTCGGCATGGATATGGCCCGCAAGTACATTCAGATGGGATACACGCGGGCTCGTCGCTACGCTAACCATAAGAGCGGGCGCAAATACGACAAAATTACCGGCGAAGAACTGCCGCACGAGATCGATCCGGTAAAGGCCGAATCGGCGCAGATCTTTGCGGAAGTGCTGGGGTGGGTGAAAGCCGATCCCACCTACCAGCAGGCAAAAGACCGGCACATTACCCTGTACGGTAAATGAACCATAAGCATTGCCGGGGAGCACGTAAAAGTTGTCAGGTTGTGGAGGAATGTGCTGCACACATCCCTCCACAACCTGACAACTTTTTCCCATCCTCGCATTGCCGCCGGTTCGCCACAGACCGGCGGTTTTATGGTAAAAATAACCTGCCGGTCTTTCCTGGGAATGCATTATTTGCGAGCCTAACAAATTTACAAGCAGGACGGAATGCCTCTCGTTTCGATCATTGTCCCTTGTTATAATGAGCAAGAAACCATACGGCTTTTGTTGGATGCTGTTTGTCGGCAGACCATTTCACGTCATCAGATGGAAGTCATCATTGCCGATGGGCGTTCGACTGACCGCACCCGCGAGGTAGTGACTTCTTTTGCATCAGAGCACCCGGATCTGACGGTGCGTCTGGTAGAAAACGCGCTGCGACATATCCCTGCGGGATTGAACGTTGCACTGCGGGCGGCGCAAGGTACGTACATCGTCAGGCTGGATGCGCATTCGATCCCCGCTGAAGATTACGTGGAACGCTGCATCGCCAGTCTCGAAGGTGACAAGGGCGACAACGTCGGCGGGGTATGGGAAATCCGCCCGCGCGGTAGTGGGGCGGTGCAGCGAGCCATCGCGGTGGCGGCTGCGCACCCGTTTGGGGTGGGCGACGCGCTGTATCGCTATGGCAAGCAGGCCCAGTATGTCGATACCGTTCCATTTGGTTCTTTCCGGCGTGATTTGTTTAACCGGCTTGGGTTATTTGACGAAAGTTTGCTCAGCAACGAAGATTACGAGTTCAACGCGCGCCTGCGTAAGGACGGCGGGCGCATCTGGTTCGACCCAGCCATTCGCTCGGTATATTTTGCCCGCTCGAACCTGAAAGCACTTTCCAAACAGTATTGGCGGTATGGCTACTGGAAGCGCCAGATGCTGCGCCGCTATCCCGGTACACTACGCTGGCGGCAGGCTCTCCCGCCATTGTTTTTGCTCAGCCTGGTGGGCCTGCTGCTGCTCGCACCCTGGTTCGCGGCTGCGCGCTGGCTGTTGGGGCTAGAGCTGCTGCTCTACTTCGTAGTGCTTGCGGCAGGATCACTAAAGGCGACGCGCAGCCAGAATGATTTGCGGCTGGTGGCGCTGGTGCCGCTGGCAATCGCTGTGATGCACTTGAGCTGGGGGGCAGGGTTTTTGTGGGGAACGGTTTTTGCTCCCAAAGCAAAACCGGCGGGATCATAAAATCCGCGAAGAGCGTTTAAAAGATAGCATATCGATAATGACGATCGGGAAAAGGTGTAAACGAGGGAATGGGTTCCATTAGCACAGCACAAAAAGCGTTCCAACTTCGACTGCACCCCGGTGAGCGCCGGGTCATCCTTATTGTCGGCGACCTGGTGGCTTCTAGCCTGGCGCTGGCGATCGCACTGTTCTTCTGGGGCCAAAGAGACTGGTTGGATTTCTCGACGGAGTTTCTGGCGGAACGCATCCCGTGGTGGTTCTTTCTGCTGCCGGCGTTGTGGATGGTGCTAAATGTGGAACTGTACGATATCCGCCGGGCTGGCCGCCGGTCGGATACGATCAAGGGTGTGGCAATTTCAGCGGCAATCAGCCTGTTCCTGTACTTGGGGCTGTTCTTCCTTTCTGAACCGGGATCGCTGCCCCGCCGCGGCGCGCTGATTTTCATTGTCGCATCGTCCACCACGACACTCATATGGCGGTTTGCCTATATCCAGATCTTCACCGCCGCCGAGTTTATGCGCCGGGTGCTGGTCGTTGGTGCGGGCCGCGCCGGAACGACTCTGGTGCGCGTGGTAAAAGAGATCTGGCCGCCGCCGTTCCACCTGGTTGGCTTTATTGATGATGACCCACAGAAGTGCAATTGCATGATCGAGGGCGTGCCGGTGCTCGGCAACTGTCACGATATGTCAGGCATCATCGAGAACGAGCGGATCACGGATATTATTTTTGCTATTTCGAACGACCTGCACGACGAGATGTTCCAGGCTGTGTTGATGGCAGAGGAGCAGGGGGTTGAAGTAACGACCATGCCCCTGGCCTATGAGAACCTGCTGGGCCGCGTGCCGATCTTCCTGCTGCGCTCCGATTGGATTTTGCGCTCGTTTGTGGATCAGGTGCACAGCAGCAGCGGCCTATACGAGGCGGGCAAACGCCTGCTGGATATTTTTGGCGGGCTGGCCGGGGTCCTGGCGCTGATAATCATGCTGCCGTTTATCGCAATAGCTATCATGATCGAATCAGGCCGCCCGGTGCTCTATACACAGCCGCGCATGGGCAAGAATGGCAAAGAATATACAATCATCAAGCTGCGCACCATGCGCCCGCCGTTTGACAGTTCAGGCCGGCTTCTAACGGACGCGGAACGCATCACCCGGGTGGGGCGCATTCTGCGCAAGAGTCACCTGGATGAGCTGCCGCAGGTGGTCAACGTACTACGCGGTGAGATGAGCCTGGTGGGGCCGCGCGCCGAAATTTCGCAGTTGGTGACGGATCTTCAGTTCAAGGTGCCGTTTTACCGGGCGCGCTTGCTTGTCAAACCAGGACTCACCGGCTGGGCGCAGGTGAACTACGGCTACGCTGCCACCGTCGAAGAGACGGCGGTCAAGCTGGAATATGACCTCTATTACATCAAGCACCGCAACCTGCTGCTCGACATTGTGATCATGCTGCGGACGGTGGGGACGGTCATTGGCTTCCGCGGGCAGTAACAAATGACTGCCTCGCAGTGGGACGATTTTCTCGCCCGCCATCCTGGCGCGCACCTGCTCCAGACATCGGCGTGGGGCGATTTCAAGTCCGAATTTGGCTGGCGGGTGCGGCGCGTCATTCAAGGTGATGCTGGCGCGCAGATCCTGTTCCGCCCACTGCCGTTGGGCTTTACGCTGGCATATATTCCCAAAGGCCCGGTCGGCACGGATTGGCCTGCCCTGTGGCCTGCCGTTCACGCGGTGTGCCGCACAGAGCGGGCCGTGCTGCTGAAGGTAGAGCCAGACTGGGATGAGCCAATCACAGCAGAACAGGCGGCACAGTTTCGCGGCTGGCACAGTGATGCAGCTACCATCCAGCCCCGCCGCACCATCGTGATCCCGCTGGAAGGCAGCGAGGCGGATCTATTGGCGCGGATGAAGCAAAAGACGCGCTACAACATCCGTCTGGCGGAGAAAAAAGGTGTGCGCGTACAGCCCACGCAAGACGTGGACGCTTTTTACGATCTCATGCAGGTTACCGGGGAGCGTGATGGCTTTGGCGTGCACAGCCGGGACTACTTCCGCCGCGCCTACGAGATTTTTCACCCACAGGGGATGTGTGAGCTGCTGATGGCTGACTTTGAAGGCCGCCCGCTGGCCGGGCTGATGGTGTTTGCCCGAGGTCCACGCGCATGGTACTTCTACGGCGCATCCAACGATGCGGAGCGCGCGCGCATGCCTGCCTACCTGCTGCAATGGGAAGCCATGCGCTGGGCCAAATCGCGCGGCAGCACAGCGTACGACTTGTGGGGTGTGCCAGACGAAGATGAAGAGACTCTGGAAGCCGGGTTTGAAACCCGCCGCGAAGGCTTATGGGGAGTCTACCGCTTTAAGCGCGGATACGGCGGCACGCTGATGCGCTCTGCCGGGGCCTGGGAGTATGCCTATCTGCCGCCGGTCTATCCGCTGTACCGCTGGTTCATGCGGAGAAGGAAGGAGGGGGGATGATGGACGCAAACTTGACTCATGTGTCGGTGTCGCGGCGGTTGAAACCGCGGCTGCTCACCAAAACCCCACCTTCGTGGGGTTGTCTTGAACCCCACGAAGGTGGGGTTTTGGTAGATTGCCACGGCTTCAGCCGCCAGGCAAAGATAACTGCATGAGAAACATGAGCGGCTCCGAATGGAACGACACCATCCGCCACCTGCCCGGCGCCCATGTACTGCAAAGCTGGGAATGGGCGGACTTCAAGGCCTACACCGGTTGGCAGCCGCTGCCGCAGGTCTGGCGTGATG
Organism: Chloroflexota bacterium; assembly: GCA_023434145.1. Lineage (GTDB taxonomy): Bacteria > Chloroflexota > Anaerolineae > Anaerolineales > Anaerolineaceae > DSYU01. The sequence continues at coordinate 11,098 of JAEYTI010000157.1, forward strand.
AGCAGGGGCAGGTGCGCGCGGCGGCGATGGTGCTGCGGCGGGCAATCCCCGGCGGGTTGAGCGTGCTGTACGTGCCGCGCGGGCCAGTGGTAAATTGGTCTGATCCAATATGGAGCCGCCGCGTGATCGAGGATTTGCAGGCCCTGGCAAAGCGCCAGCGAGCAATTTTTTTGAAGATCGACCCCGAGCTGATTCTTGGCTATGGGGTGCCGGGCACAGAATCGGATCAACCCAACCCCGCTGGTGAGCGCGTGCTGGCAGAAATGCAGGCGCAGGGCTGGCGCATTTCACAAGAGCAGGTGCAGTTCCGCAACACCGTATGGCTGGACCTGACAGGCACGGAGGAAGACTGGCTGGCGCGGATGAAGCAGAAGGCACGCTACAACCTGCGCCTGTCGCAGCGCAAGGGTGTAACGGTACGGCCTGCCCGGGCGGATGAACTACCGCTGCTGTACCGCATGTACGCGGAAACTTCCGTGCGTGACGGCTTCGTGATCCGCGAAGAGACGTACTATATCAAACTGTGGCGCGAATTTATGGTGGCCGGACTTGCAATTCCGCTGCTGGCTGAGGTGGAAAATGAACCAGTAGCCGGGCTGGTGCTGTTCTTGTTTGGTGAGCGGGCGTGGTATCTCTATGGCATGTCACGCCAGGCCCACCGCGATAAGATGCCCAACTACCTGCTTCAATGGGAAGCGATGCGCCAGGCCAGGGCGCGAGGGTGCACCCAGTACGATCTTTGGGGCGCGCCAGACGTATTTGACGAATCCGATTCGATGTGGGGTGTGTTCCGGTTCAAAGAAGGGCTGGGCGGGACGGTGATTCGCACCGCTGGCGCATGGGACTATCCGGCGCGTCCACTGCTGTACACGGTCTATACACGCCTGCTGCCACGGCTGCTGGATGTCATGCGACGGAGGGGCAGG
>JAEYTI010000189.1 GCA_023434145.1 Chloroflexota bacterium
GCGCAGCTTCTTTCCCCTCCAACCACGGCAATTTCCAAAGAGCCGAATATTGAGGGCAAACTGGCAAGTACACAAGAATTAAGGAAGTCGTACAGAAGAAGTGATACCTGGCCAATTGGCTATTGACATGTGAAACAGACCGACGTATGATAACAGCATACTAGTCTGTATTGCAAACAAGTTTGAGGAGCACCACTATGGCAGATCTCGATCCTTTAAAAGATATCACCCGCCGAACCGAGCGATATTGGTATGAAGATGGCCTTTGGGAAATCTCGTTTGGGCTGGTATATGCCGCCCTTGCGGGCTATTACTTTCTGGTTCAGCGTCTTGGGTGGTTCCGGCTGGTCGGACCGCTTTCGCTGATCACGCCTTTCATCCAAATCTTTGTGATGCTGGCAATCTTTTGGCTTGCCAGCCAGTTGGTGAAATATCTCAAGGAACACATCACCTATCCACGCACAGGCTATGTCGCCTACCGCAAACCGGCTCCACGTTCGCGTGTTCGGCGCATTTTTCTCGCTGGAGTGATCTCCGCTGTGATTGCCGCGGTAGTCGCCGGTCTGGCATCCTTCAGCACCCTCCAGAACCAAATGCCGTTGATTATTTCGCTGCCAATGGCGGGCGCGCTCGTTTACCTTGGCTACCGCTTCGGTCTTGCGCGCATGTACGTCATCGCGGCGCTGATGATCGCCTCTGGCTTCGTCACCTCGATGCTATCGTTGGATGATGATGTAGTCATCGCCCTGTACTTTGGCGTGCTGGCTGTGCTGTTGATCGGCTCGGGGTTCGTAACCTTCTCGCTCTACCTGCTTCGCACAAAACCCGCGGCATCGGTGGAGGATCTATGAGCCAATTTCCCATGGACCAGGGCGCAAACGAGGATCTGCGCAGGTTCACCGAGGTAGATCGGCTGATCCATGAACCGGCCCGCCTGCTCATCGTTTCAATCCTCTATGCAGTGGAAAAGGTCGATTTTCTTTTTCTGCTGCGCGAGACCGGGTTGACCAAAGGCAATTTATCGGCACACCTGTCAAAACTGGAGAACGCCGCATACATCGAAATCGAAAAGACTTTCCGGGGAAAGATTCCGCAAACACTGATCGCGCTGACCGCTGAGGGCCGCGCCGCTTTTGAGGGCTACCGGAAACAGCTTACCAATATCGTCAACAAACTTTCTGAGGAACCAAAATGAACGCGCCAATCATCTGTACCAAAAGTCTCACTCGCGATTTTTCCGCCCCTAACGGTGGCAAGATCCGGGCTGTAGACAGCCTGAACCTGGAAATCCCCTCCGGTATTGTTTTCGGGTTCTTGGGGCCGAACGGCTCGGGCAAAACAACCACAATCCGCCTGCTGCTGGGGCTGCTAGAACCGACCCAGGGCAACGCCGAGGTGTTCGGCTTCGACACGCACAAACAAGCCGACCAGATCCGCGAGCAGACCGGGGCGCTGCTGGAGCATACCGGCCTGTACGAACGGCTCAATGCCGAAGATAATCTCCATTTCTACGGACGGGTATACCACATGCCCAACGAAGCGCGGCGAGCGCGTGTCGAAGAGATGCTTCGCAACATGGGTTTGTGGGAACGCCGCAAAGAAACGGTTGGGGCGTGGAGCCGCGGCATGAAACAGAAACTGGCCGTCGCCCGCGCGCTGATGCACCATCCCAAGCTCATCTTTTTGGATGAGCCAACAGCGGGCCTCGATCCTGTCGCCGCGGCGACCCTGCGTGAAGACCTGGCCCGGCTGGTGAGCGACTTCAAGGTGACCGTTTTCCTCACCACGCACAACCTGACAGATGCGGAAAAGCTGTGCCAGCAGGTGGCAGTGATCCGCGCGGGCAAGTTGCTGGCCATTGGCGCGCCTGAGGATCTGCGCGAGCGCAACAGTGGCGGCATGCAGGCGGAGATTTACGGCTCGGGCTTCACGCAAACCCTGCTCTCCCAGCTTCGCGCCCGGCCCGATGTAAAGGCACTTGCCGAGCAGAATAACCATCTGGTGGTTGAAATGCAGGGAGAATCTGCCCTAGCCCCCATCGTCTCGCAAATGGTGCTGGGCGGCGCGCAGATCGAAGAAGTGCGCAAAAACAAAGCCAGCCTGGAAGAAATCTTCCTCGACCTGGTAGAAGATGACAAATAGGCATCCGGCCAGCAAACGGAAACAGGGAATACTATGTTGTACGACATTATTACTATCGCAAGCAAAGAACTGAAAGAGATCATGTTCCAGCGCGGATCGCTGCGCTCGGGGTTGATGAACCTGCTGCTTATTATCGCCATCGTGGGGATTCTGTTTCCCATTCAAATGGGAGAACAGTGGCTCACCACACCGCTTGGCCTGGTTTCGGTGATCTGGATGCCGCTGTTTATGGGCATGGGCCTGGTCGCTGATGCCTTTGCCGGTGAACGCGAGCGCCACACGCTCGAAACGCTCCTGGCCAGCCGCCTGTCTGACTCGGCGATCCTGTTCGGCAAGGTGCTTGCCGCCATCATCTACTGCGTTGGGATCGCGGTCGCGGGGCTGCTGCTTGGGGCAGTCACAGTCAACATTGCCAACCCGGGGGCGGGGTTCTATCGCGGCGGGCTGTTCGTTGGGGCGGTGGTGTTTAGCCTGCTCACCGCGGCGCTGATCGCCGCCATTGGTGTTCTGGTATCCCTGCACGCAAGCACCGTTCGCCAGGCGTACCAGCGTATGAGCCTCGGTTTCCTGGTGATCTGGTTGCCGCTGGTGCTTGCGCCGCAGTACCTGCCGGAAAGCCTAAAGCTGCGCATTGGCGAGTGGATGCAGAATTCAGACGGCCTGCAGATTGCCCTGACAGTTGCCGGGGTGCTGCTGGTGATCACAGCCGTGCTGTTCGCGCTGGCAATCGCCCGCTTCCAGCGCGCCAAGCTGATCCTCGATTAGATATTGTTTTCGGTTGATTGTTTGGGTGGCTGCGTCGTCCAAACAATCAACCGAAGTAACTCGCACTCTCCGGCAGTATGCTCTACCCCGGCGTAATGATTACTGAAGTCCAGTTGGCTTGCTTCGACACGACAATCCGTACCTGCTGTGCGCCCTTCTCCCAGCAGCGCATTAAGGTTCCCTGAACGCTGGTGTCCTCAATCTGCTGCCAGCCGTCCTCTTCAAAAGCAGCGGTGTAAAATTCCATCACCTTCTCCGGCGTGTCAGGCGTCGTGAACATCACCATCGCCTCGTTCTCCGCGACGACCGTACCACCCGGATACGCTACCACGCCATCCGGCAGCTTGGGCTGAACCACTGGCCCCTCCGGCTCGGATGGCTGTTCGTCGTCCTCCCCGGGCGCAGGAGCCTTTTCTGACGGGTCATACGACTTTACGGCGATCTTCGTCTCGATCACCTGCACCGCCGCGATCAGCCCTTTATCTGCTTCGATAAGCTGGATTACCGCTACCCGCCCGCTAGCGTCTGCGTTAGCCTTTGCAAACGTCAGCACGACCACGTCTTTCGGGGCGTCTGCATCCGGGCCCATGCGGGTAGCGGGCAGAGGCTCCCAACCCGCGCCAGGCATCGCGGTTAGATAAAACTGGCGCACACCCTCATAGCCGGATTGGACGGTGTAGCGTGTAAAACCGGGCTGGTTGACCACGTCTTCCGCGTTGGGCGGGATCGGAAGATCCAACAGCGGCTGACAGTTCTGGGGCAAGGTGGGGTCGAAATCACCTGTTTCCAACGTGTAGCGCCAGGCGCGCTCCCCGGTGAAATCGCCTTCCTTCACCTGCACGGTTAGATCATACCGCAGCAAGGTATTGCCCTGATCTGCTAGCCATAGTTCGCCGGCTGCATCATCGGTCTTTCCTGCCACATTCGGCACGGCGCGCCCATCAAAGGAATAGGATACGGCCGGCATGCCATCTAGCGATTCTTTCTTCATCAGCGCGGCGCCATAAACAGGCGGCAGCTTGAGCGCCGGGTTCTTACGCACCGGTTGCTCTGCGGCGGGGGCTGCGCGACAGGGCGACTCTGGATTGGTCTGGCTGTAGACCGTCTCACCCAGGCGAGCAGTGTACAGGTACAGCACGTCACCATTGGTTGTCGCTTCCACCCAGGTGGTTTCATCTGTGCCAGAGACAGTGCGCTCAACCGTCTCCGAATAGGAATACGGCTGGCCCTCCAACGTGCCCTTGATGGTGCTTGTCAACCGCTGGCGGTAGCTCGCCCGAGCCGAGAGACCCTGGTCGGGCACGTCCAGCACAAACTGTCCGGTTGAGATTTCTGATGCCCCACCAGAAACCTTGGTGGCAGCGCTTGTTGGCTGCACGGGACTGCGCGGCGCAGCGGTTTCAGGTGCCTTTTGGCAAGACACCGCGCTCAACAGCAGCACGATCAAAATCAGGATCAGCGTTCGGTAGGTTATTTTCATGGCGGTCATCCGTTTATCGGGGGATCAGAGTCAGAATCGCGGTGTAATCCAGGTCGCCCACCGATTCAACAATGTCCATGCCGGCGCCGGCCATCTCCACCCGGTTGGTCCCACCCCCCATGGGGAAACTGGTTTCGATCTTTGCCGCCTTAGAAGCATCACCGTTGTTTGAAATGATGCCCCAACCCTCCCCACGCTCGCCATCCGCATCGATGCAGATGACCATTCCGTGGAAAAAGGGCTCTGTGTTGGGCTTGAACTGCAGCGTCACATCCAGCATCTCGTGGTAGACATCGATCATCCCTTCCAGATCGAACGGCCCATGAACAATGATTGGGGGCGCGTAATATTCAACACAGAAACTGGGTTTTGTCAGTACATGCTCTTCCAAATGCCATTTGCCATCGCCTTGATAGGCGTAATATCCTTCGCGGTCCCGGTTGAGGATACCGGTGCCGTTGACCGTGGTGACGGTTCGCAGCTCTCCATCTTCGGTATCCGCGCGGAAGTGTATCAGTTCCGTCAGGTAAACGTCGTAATCGCACTTTTCTTCCACTTCCACCCGGTAATTGGTGGAAGCCAGCCCGTTATTTATTGAAACCGTAATCATATCCACTCCGGGCGTCGTGGCTTTATAAAAAAACTTAAAATCCATGTCATTCCCAGGGTGATAAATCTCATTGGGCGACACCTGCCCGTTTTGCGCTTCGATCTTAAGGTTTATGATCGGCAGCGGCACTGGCGGCGGAAGCTCGCCAGGCACGTATTCGACATCCGGGTAATCAATGTTTGCCGCGCCCTCAAAGGAGATCGTATCTCCTACGCACACCAGGCTCGGCGCTGAGCTGAGAATATTGACACCACCCAACACGCCATCCTGCATGGGCGGAGCACCAGAAGCGCCGCTGTGCTGGGCTGGAATCAGCAGTAAGGCGAGAACAATCAACAGGAGGACCGACCGGGATGCGTGCATCACTGCTCCTTTGTGAAAATATACACACGGAAGATACCAATATTATAAGCACTTTCTTCGCGGGCGTAATCCCCTTATGGAATGACCACGCGAGCGGGCTGCAGCCCGCTCGCGTAGTTATTCCATAACGCCAAAACCTATTTCACCGAGAAGGGAACCGCTTCAGAGGTCTGCTCGTTGCCAGCCCGGTCCACCGCTCGGACTTCGAGCACGTGTTCGCCTGGCTTCGCCTGCCAGGAAAAGACGTATGGTTCCTGCGCCGTTTGCCCCACTACGCGCCCGTCCACGTACCAGATCACCTGATCTACACCAATGCCATCACTTACTTCCGCTCGGAAGAGAATAGATTTGCCCTGCGCGGTAGAAATTTCTTGCCCGGGCAGTGGATAGGGAATGCGCACCTGTGGGGGCGTGTTATCGACCGTTACCTGGATGGCGGTGCTCTCGATGCGCTGATTTTCGCGAACCAGCACCAGCCGAATGGCATACAACCCATCGGCTTCTGGAGTTTCCCACACTGCCAGCACGCCACCTTCCACGGGTGTAACACCATCTGGGCCGACCTGCAGCCAGGTGCTAGGGTTGAGTCCCTGCCCCACCTGAATCTGGTAGAAGCGGAAGCCATCACCCGCCGCGGTGCCGCGTAGATCCACGCTTCCTCGCACAACGTCATATAACGCCGGTGTAGTGATGCGCGCATCGGGCGAAGTCTCAGGCGGCTGTATGGCATCGTACGCCTCAGGCGGCAGTGATAACCCGGCAGCCCGCGCCCACGCACCAGCGTTGGCAGGCACAACCATAAAGGTTTGCTCTTCTACGAGCGCCGCCGGAGTGAACACAGTCGCCAGCCTTCCCGTTTCGCGGTTGATCTGGAAGCTCTGGTAGAGATTATCGGGCGCGGTTGGTTCGCTGCCGTTGAGGAATACCTCGGTGACGATTTCCGGGCAGTCAGCGGTCGGAAGCAAGCCCGAGGGATCACACACGTCTACTTCACTGATCCCTGGCGGAACTGCCCAACCTTCGGCGGCCAGATCTCTCACGGTGTACTGCATCATGCCATGCCACATCCCGGCAGCCATACGCGGATTGAGTTTCAGTTCTCCCTTTGCCGGCAAACCCAACCAGATGACTGTCGCACGCTGTGGGGTGTACCCAACCGTCCATACCTGAGATCCATCCGCCACTTGGCCCACTTTACCAGCAGAAGGTCGGCCAATCTCTAACGGGTTGGGGTAGCCCAGGCTGGGCCAGCGGGCGGTCGCGTCGCTCAAAATATGATGGATGAGGTAAGAAAGCTGCTCGCTGACCACCACCTGCACTTCGGGCTGCGAAGCATCCAGCACCGTCTCGCCGGCCAAATCCACCACATAGCGTACGGTGGCGGGGAGCAGCTCGCCGTTGCCCGATAAACGCTGCCCAACCCGCGTACCCTGATTAGCAAAAATACCATAGGCTTGCGCAATCTCCAGGGGGGTTACACGCCCGCCGCCGTACAGCAGTTCCGGGCCTGTTTCGTCCGGCAATCCGTTTAATCCTAGCGCGGCAGAAAGCTTCCACACGTTCTGGCCGCCGATCTGTTGGTACATGCGCGCCAGGGGCGCGAGATAATCGTTCGCCAAGGCTACGCGCAACCGCACCGGGCCGTGATACGTATCATCCGGGTTGGAGGGTAGGGAGCGATCGTCTTCATCCGGATCAGGAGGAATATCCCACAGCAAGGTGCCCGGGCTGATGGTCGTGGTGAACCCGGTCACCGCCACAAATGGGCTCAGCAGCGAACCGGGCTCGCGCGGTGAGAGGTACTGCCCTTCGCCATCCAGCGTGGTATCTCCCAGCATTGCCAGCACTTCGCCGGTGCGCGGGTCGAGCACTACCGCGCTGGAAGCCGTGCCCTCCGGAAGTTTCGGCAGGCCGGGCGGCAAAGTGGGCAACAAGCGCGCCGATTCACATGGGCTGCCATCCGGCATGGTAAAGACGTCGGATTCCCTTTCCAGGCGCGCAAGCTGGGTACGGGTCAGGCAGATTAGCTCCAGTTGAAGCGCGTAGTCCATCGTGGTGACAACCTTGAGCCCACCCCGCTCCAGCCGCTCGCGCCCTAACCGGTCGGCAAGGCGATCGACGACCATGCGGGTAAACGCAGCGGCGGAGGTTGCGTCACGCCCGGCAGCATCTGCGACCTGAAGCGGTGCGAGGGATGCGCGCACGTGCTCTTCCTGGGTGATAACGCGCCGGAGCAGCAGATCATCCAGCACGGCTCGCTGCCGTTCCTTTGCGGCATCTGGCGCATCAAGCACGTTGAGCGCCGGAGCCTGTATCGCAGCGACCAGCAGTGCGGCTTCGGGTAGTGTCAGATGGGCGGCGGGTTTATCCAGGTACAGTTGAGCGGCGGAATCCGCGCCAAACGCCAGATGACCAAACGAAGCGCTGTTTAGATACCACTCCAAAACCTGCACGTGCCCATAGCGCGCAACTACCTGGGCAGCCAGAATGCGCAAGCGCAAGGCTCGGCGCAGGCTGGGTGGCTCTTGCCACAACAGCAAGCTGTCTACCAGCCGCTCCGCGATCGTCTCTGGACGGTTGCTGGTAAGCGATCGCAGGCTAAAGCCCGGCGTGGACCAGAAGCCCGGGTCCAGCGCGCCAACCGTCACACGGATTAGCTCAGGCGAGAAATACTCTGGCTGGTTTGGGTCGAGCGAAACGTAGCGGCGAGAAATGCCAGGGTTTTCCAGGCTGAGCAGAATCTGCCTGCCGGTGCGGTCATAGATGCGGGTCGGCTCCATCAGCAAGCCATCTTGAGGGTCAAGCAATCGCGGGAGCTGCGCCAGCGACGGCAAATCCTGCACCAGGCTCACATATAACAGTCCCCCTCCAAGCGCCACGGCGAGGATGAACAGCAGCGCAAAGGCGCCACAGCCCAGCCACAAACGACCTGTGCGGCGGCGCAGGCTGCGTGCCAGGGCTGTTTTTCGGCGTTTCCGGCGGTCAACCAGAGCGTAAAGCTGGATGTGTCGCACAGGTCAGGTAAGGTCTTTTACGGCTTTTTGGTCGGGGTGGGCGTGCGCGATGGCGCGGTGGTTGCCTTCCCCGTGGCAGTGGCGGACGGTTTCACCGAGGTGGGAGTGGCGGTGGCAAGCGCTTTGATCCGCCCCTCGGCAAATGTGATCCACTCCGCTTTGACGCTGGATTTTGGCATCGCCAGCAGCTTTTTGTAATCATTATATGCTACTGCTTCGTAGCCCGGCAGCGCTTCGAGCGAGCGGGCACGCCACAATAGCCACTCGGCCTTCTCGAGCTCGGTTTTTGCCAAAGCTTTGGCGCTTTCAAAGCGGTTGTAGGCATCTCCTGGGTAGCCCAACTCCATCAATGCCTGGCCAGCGCCTATTGAAGCCTCGAAGGAGTTGGAATCGGCGCGCAGGGCGGCCTCGAAATCTTTCAGCGCATCTTCTGCGCGATCTTTTTTCATGAGCAAGCGAGCACGCTCCAAATGGGCGCCGGTCAACCGGGTATTGAGCCGAAGCGCCTTATCGAGCGCAGAGAGTGCGTCATCATTTTTGCCCGCACTGAGGTTTGACCGAGCCAGCAGGTACCAGGCTTCGCCGTCCTCCGGCGAATAGGTCAGGTAAGTATTCAGCGGTTCGAGCGAGCCCTTAAAGTTACCCTGCGCTTGCAACACTTGCCCGATCATCTTATAAGCGGAAAGCAGGGTGAGATCAAGCTGGTTGGCATGCCGAGCATCCTCTAATGCCTCATCATCGTTGCCCAGCGCCAGGTTCGCTTCGGCCCGGTACAGCCAAACCAGCGGTGAATCCGGCAGCAGAGCGGCAGCCTGATCAAGCACAGTCAGCGCCACCTTGTTCTCGCCGATGGACAGATAGATCCGTGCCAAATCGATATACACATCGCCAAAGTTCGGATCGCGCTCAGCCGCAGTAAGCAAATCCGCCACTGCCGCATCAACGGCTTTGGGGTTCGCGGCGAGCCGGGCGCGTGCCCGTCCCAGGTAAGAGGGAGCAAAGTCCGGGTTGGTCTGGATGGCGAGATCGTATTGCTCAATCGCCTTGGCGGGGTTCTCCTGGCGGGTGTAAACCTCGCCCAGGTAGTAGAAAATGTCAACAGCGCCCGGCTCGGCGGTCGCCACCTGCGCGAAATATACTTCCGCCCGTCCCCAATCGCCTGCCTGGAATGCGCGCAAACCAATGCGATAGGCTTCGGATGGGTGAGGGGTGTTGACATAAAGCGGCGTGGGGGTATAGGTGGCTTTCAACAACGCTGCCAGCGGTGTGGGGCTTCCTCCGCGAACCGTTCGCTGCGTGGGTTCAGGGGTTGACTCTGCCGCAGCAACCACAGATGTCACGGTTAGGGTGGGAAGATCGATGACCAGGGGCGCACGGCGCTCTCGGAAAAGGCTACCGCCGGAGGTAATCGCGAAGATGACTAATCCGACCAAAACCAGCGCGGCAACGCCCATCAGTGCAAGTGTCACTTTCGAAGGTCCGGCAGGAGCATCAGAAATATCACTGGGCAGGCGAACCTGCCAGTTTTGCCGCTGATAGCGTGCGGGCAGCACCAGAGCCGGGTCGGGCGGCATCGCTCCAAGGATCGCCAGCCCGCGCCTGGCGGCGGCATTCTCAGGATCCAGGCGCAGTGCTTCCTTCAGGCAGTACGCGCGCTCTTTTCCTGTGTCTACAACCGTGCTCATCCATACCCAGTATTCTGGGTTGTCCTTCACGTGCTGAAGCAGCCGTGTGAGCAGATCGCGAGCACGAGCGCGGTCACCGTCGTGGATCGCGGTGATCGCTTCCTGAAACATGGTTTCCTGAGCACTGGGCATGAGGTAAGTCTAGCATATGCGCGCAGACAGGGCAAGCATGCCGAAAGCGGCATGCGGTAATTGCAAACAGAAAGTAAGGTTATAATTTCTCCGATGAACGACAAACACCGCATTTCAGGCACAGCCGCGGGGCTGATTCTGCTGGCAGCCATGCTGCTCACCGCCGCGTGCTCGTCCTCACCAACACAACCTGCTTCGACGGCTACAGTCGAAACAACCGCTCCACGGGCTGGGGGACGTTTCACGCCCTTTCTCACCGCCACGAACACCGTTACCCCCACTCCGCCCGATCCTTCCACATCCACGCCACTGCCATCTCCAACGCCAACCCCACGTTCGCACGAGGTGAAGAAGGGCGAAGATATGTTTGGCATTGCCCTGCGCTACGGTATCTCGCTTGATGAGTTGCGCTCGGCAAACCCAACCGTCGATCCAAACTTCTTGAGCATCGGTACGCTGCTGGTCATCCCCGAATCCCTTACACCGGTACCCTCCACCGAGCAACCCACACCCACCCCGGTGCCGGTGACGTTCGGGCCGATGAACTGCGTTCGTGCCGCGGATGGCGGCGCATGGTGCTTCCAGCCGGTGCAAAATACCCAAGACTATGCCTTGGAAAGCCTGCACGCCACATTCCGCCTGACGGATGCCAGCGCGCAAGAAATTGTTGCACAGCAAGCATACCTCCCGTTGGACGTTCTCCCCGCTGGCGAAACACTACCGATGTACGCCTACTTCACGCCCGAATCAATTGCGGCGCTCGGCGGTCCGTTGACCGGTAGTTCTGAACTGCAAGGAGCGCTGCCGCACCGCGAAGATGGTCGCTACCTGCCCTTACAGCTCTCAAACCAGAAGGTGACGATCGGCGCGGATGGCATTTCGGCGCAAATATCAGCAGATGCTACCCTTGCCAGTGATACGGCAGGCCGCGTGTGGGTGGCAGCCGTGGCTTATGATGCGCAGGGACGAGTTACCGGTGTGCGCCGGTGGGAGATGCCCCCCGGCAGCGCTTTCGAAAATGGAACGAGCCTGCCGGTCACGTTCGATCTCTACAGTGCGGCAGGCCCGATTGAGCGGGTTGCGTTGTTCGCTGAAGCTCGTCCCTGAGCGTTACTGGATATCCCAGATCAGGTAGCTGTCGATCACGCAGATGGGAGTTTCGGAGGGCAGGTTCAGGCAGACCTGGTACGCCAGCCGCGAGCCATTCGCCACGCCCGGCACCGGAGGAATGGTGACAGACGATAAGCCGTTGATATCGGTGGGGGGAATGGGATAGCGCACGGATGGCTGGTCAGGAATATTGAGCACCAGCGTTGCTTCCACGCGCTCCAGCGGTTCACTACCGCTTGCCGTTTGCACCTGCATGCGAACCGTTTGCGGTTCTGCGCTGCCAATGTTCGGCTTATCTGTTGCGACGATGAGTGAAATACGCTCCGGCGAGAAGAAGTTGGTTAGCTCCAGCGTCTCGGCGGGCGGGAAGCGCTTGACGTATTCATCACCCAGCGCCAGCATGCGCACCTTCAGGCCGTCGGCGGCAGTTGGATCGTACAGCAAGCAGTAGTTCTCAAAACACTGCCGGTATAAATCTAGCCCAGGCAGTTGGTAAACCTCTGAGATCGGGTTGCCAGAAAGTTCACGCCCGCCATGCTGGGCTACAAAACGATCAAATGGCAAAGGAACGTTATGCCCAAGGCCGTCCTGTACTTCGTAGAAAACTAACTGATTGTGGCTGACCATTGGTACCAGCGGCTCAACCTGATAACCCAGAATAAGCGAAAGCGGGCGCAGCCGAACTTGCTCGGGGTTATCCTGCGGGGCATAGAAGGCGGCATTGGAATATACCTGCTCCAGGTTTCCGTCCTCCGCCATGCGGGGTTTCAACAACAAGGTGCCAAAAACACTCGGGCCGCCAAGGCGGGCAATGCTGGCGGCAAACGGTTGATCCGATGTATTTGATTTTACAATTGCCCAGTACTCATCCAGGCGGTAGGAACATCCGCCGCCACATAGATACGCGCCGTATGGGATTAGGAAAACTGGCCCGTTTGGGTCGTTGAGATTCTGGTAAAAGCCTACGTTCTCGAAGAACTGTTCTGCGCGCTGGTAATCCTGGTTGATACGTAGTTGGGTTAGCGGGCTGCCTACATACCGCGCGCCATACAGGCGGTCGTACAGGGGCAGGAACTTCTCGTAAATCACAATTCCGTCGACAACCCTGGCATTTTCCGATACTGGGGTATTGACGGGCGTATCCACCGCGATGCCTAACTCACTGCCCAGCGGGTATAGGCTATAGCGATTCTCGCCAATGGCATTCGGATCAAAGCACATCAGGGAGCGCTCGGCGTACTGGCATTGTAAATTGTCGCGAATCTGCAGCGGACTGATCGCCGGTCCCAACACCTGATGCCCGCCCAGTGTATCGTAAAACTCCTTGAATATGGGGTCCACTGGATAGGAACGAGCATTGGGCGTGGGAGTGAGACTCAACCCTTCGGTGCATGCCGACAACGAAAAGGCGAATAAGATGACTATAGACCAGAGAACCACTCTTCGCAAATTGCCCACTCCCATTGGAACCCCTCCAACTTCCATACAATTTCTTTATCGATCCTACCCGGGGATCAGCCATTTATGACATTAAAATTGATCTTCAGGCATAAATCTTGCACTGCAAATCTGTATACGCCAACCCCGTAGACTTTTCTACCCCAGGCGCTTGACCGTACTTTATCGTCGGCAAGCCTTCAAATTTTTTGTCTGTTTTGCCTAGCTCACGTTTATAACGGTAGCCCTACATTTCAACATTCGCAAACTGGTGCCACTGATCAAAGACTTCCAGCATGGTCATGCTCACAATGCCGGTACCCGAGTGGAAGGAAGACCATCGACAAAATGTCGAACAGTCGGGCTTCCTATTACTGCCTGTAAAACATACACAGGCATCCTTCTGCGAATGGTATAAAAGAAGAGACAACGTTACTTTGCCCAGAGAAACGTGTATATCAATAATGCTAGATGATGGTGATTTTGTCTATACGTATATTTACGTAATTTTTACGTAAATTTAATGTCACAGAATAAGCATTCAAAAGATATAACACAAAAACCAATACAAAACTTTCGGTCAACCGTTCTAAATTGACTCAAGAGCATCTTCTCGATGATACCATAAGATACGTAAGGGCAACGGTTCGCCGTTGCCCTTATCGTAAATCTATACCATTGGTATCGACCCAGTGATTTTTTGTGTTTGTGTGATCTACGTCGCACAAACACAAAACAAGTTTCAGATAGTTTCTTACTTCTCAGGCACGGTAGGGTAGAAGTGAACTGCCCATACGCCAGAACCCGGCTCGACCCTTCTCTTCAAATCGAAATATAACTCTGAATCGACGGTCTCGTTGTATCGGGTATAGGGCTGAACGATCTCTACCCAGGTCTGCCCAGGTTTGAGCGGAAAGGGATCGCCGTTGGCATCGATAAAGCGAATGGGGCGCAGCTTGCCGGTTTGCTTCTCATAATCGCCGTTCGCGGTGGTCCAGAAGATCTCATACATCTTACCATCTCGGAACAGTAGCGCCGGCATGCGGTCGATGTAGAGCAGGTCGATATTGATCAGCGTCTCGGCAGGGGCTTGATGATTGGCAAACAGAACGACGACGTTCTCATAGGTGAGCGGCTCGCCATTCAGGCGGTCGGTAGCCTGGATGAACGTCTTTCCATCGGCATTATCCTGATAGCGATGATATGCGCCGGACGCATTGTCATACTGCCAGATCACCTGGTTGAGGAAGCTGAACGGGATCCACACTTTTTGGGCATTTTTCCCGTTCTCGGGCGCAGTACCGGAGAACTCCAAACCGCTCAACCCGCCTTCATCAACGCGATCTGGAGTGGCGGCGGCAATTTCTTCCAGCTTTGTTACAGGAATCATGGCGCTGTTGATGTCGCCCGTGTCGGAGCCCCAGACGTTGGTATAAGCGCTCAGGTTGCTGCGCACATTCGCGGAAGCGGACGCCATAATCAAGAAGCCGTTATACAGGCTGCGGAGATCCTCAAACGGCAGGCGGCCCGAGCGTACAGGACCGATCTTATCATCGTCGAGGGTAACGTTCGCGTCTTCACCGCGCTCTGGGTAGTCCCCATGGAATAGCGCCAGGAAGCGGGTCATCCCTTCGCCAATGTAAAGCTCAAAAACAAATGGGCTGAACGAAAGGCCGGCCTGTGGGCGCGCCCTCACGGGGAAGTTGGTGATGGATACCAACGCGGGCGCATAGGATAACGCATCCGCATTCTGAACGGGCAGGCCGGTCAGCGGGCTGACGGCCTGTGAGGGCGCATTCGGCGCTTCTACCTGGGCAACGGGTTCGGTCGTCTCCACAGCGGTCAGCTCAGTGGGAGCAGAGGTCGGAGACGCAGGTACGGCAGTTGGTACCTCTTGCTGCGTGGCAGCAGTTTCTTCTGTGGTTGCCTCTTCAGTCACAATCGACGAGGCAGCAATCTGCTGCTTCGAGGTGGTTAATCCAGGCGCAGCCGGTTCCTGCTGCTGCGCCGCGGGGAGATTCTGCGCCCCCTCAGAAGCGGGCAGCGCGGATTGAACGCATCCGGCAAGGACGGCTGCGATCACCAGCAGTGCAAAGGCTCTGCGAAACATAATTTTTCCTTCCTAGCAAATAGCATTGAGTTAGGACTCGGTAGGGAATGAGTCTCCCTGCCGGCAGGCGAATCAATAGAACACCTGATCGAATCCCATTATACTACAGGTGTCAACGCCATTTTTATGTGACTCTCGGGTAGGGTGCGTTTCACTTTCTTGGGCAATTACCAGTTTGTTGGGGTGCTCTCGTGGAG
>JAEYTI010000212.1 GCA_023434145.1 Chloroflexota bacterium
CCATCAAAAATTAAATACCTACACCTTTTTCATGTTCGCTCTGGTGCGGTGGTAAAATAATTCCGCTGCAATTATTTTTTGGAGGATAGAACCGATGCAGGAAACTCGTGAACTGCAAGAACTGGCAATCAACACCATCCGCTTCCTTTCCGCGGATGCCGTCCAACAGGCCAAATCAGGCCACCCAGGTTTGCCAATGGGCGCCGCCCCAATGGCCTATGCCCTGTGGACCCGTCACCTGCGTCATAACCCGGGCAACCCGGGCTGGCCGAATCGCGACCGCTTTATCCTTTCGGGAGGTCACGGCTCGATGCTGCTCTACTCGTTGCTGCATCTGACGGGCTACGACCTGTCGCTAGAGGAAATCAAACAATTCCGCCAGTGGAGCAGCATCACCCCGGGCCACCCCGAATACGGACTGACCCCTGGCGTGGAGACGACCACCGGCCCGCTGGGGCAGGGGTTTGCCAACGGCGTGGGCATGGCGATTGCCGAGGCGCACCTGGCCGCCCTGTTCAACCGCCCGGGGCACGAGATTATCGACCACTACACCTATGCCATCGTCACCGACGGCGACTTGATGGAAGGTGTGGCCTCCGAGGCGGCTTCGCTGGCGGGGCATCTCAAGCTTGGCAAGCTGATTTATTTGTATGACGATAACAACATCTCCATCGAGGGCAGCACCAGCATCGCCTTTACCGAAGACCGCGGCATGCGCTTTGAGGCCTACGGCTGGCAGGTACTGCGCGTGGAAGACGGGCTGGACGTGGAGGCAGTGGATGCTGCGATCCAGCAGGCCAAGAAAGATCCGCGCCCCTCGTTGATTATGGTCAAGAACATCATCGGCTACGGGCTGCCGCACCATGCCGGCACGGCCAAGGCGCACGGTGAGCCGCCCGGTGAGGAAGAGCTGGCCGGCGCGAAAGAAAACCTGGGCTGGCCAGCCGAGCCACGCTTCTTCATCCCCGGCGAAGCGCTGGAACTGTTCCGCGAGGCGCTGGAGACCGGCACGCAGCAGGAGAAAGAATGGGAGCAGCGTTTTGAAGCCTATAAAGCTGAGTACCCCGACCTTGCTGCCGAACTACGCCGCCGCCTGATGGGCAAACTGCCCGAGGGCTGGGACAAAGACCTGCCGCAGTTCCCCGCAGATGAGAAGGGCGTTGCCACCCGCAATGCTTCTGGCAAGGTGCTGAACGCGCTAGCGAAACGCCTCCCCGAGCTGATCGGTGGGTCTGCGGATCTCGCGCCTTCTACCAAGACCTGGCTCGACAATATCCCGGCCTTCCAACCCGGAACACCCGAAGGGCGCAATTTCAACTTTGGCGTTCGCGAGCATGGCATGGGCTCTGTGGTGAACGGCATGGCGTATCACGGCGGCGTGATCCCCTACGGCGCGACGTTTATGGTCTTTGCCGATTACATGCGCCCGCCCATTCGCATTTCGGCGCTCTCGCATTTGGGGCCGATCTGGGTCTTCACCCATGACAGCATCGGCGTCGGCGAAGATGGCCCCACCCATCAGCCGATTGAGCACCTTGCTTCGCTGCGGGCGATCCCCAATCTGGTCGTCATCCGCCCGGGTGACGGTAACGAGGTCCGCGAGGCGTGGAAGGTGGCAATCGAGAACCGTCATCGCCCGACGGTGCTGGTTTTCACCCGCCAGAACGTGCGCGTGCTGGACCGCAGCGAATTCGCTCCGGCGGAAGGGTTGCAGAAGGGCGCGTATGTGCTGGCAGACCTGGGAAAAGGCAAGCCGCAGGTGATCTTGATGGCGACCGGTTCTGAGGTTCCGCTGATTGTGGAAGCCGGCAAGAAGCTGGCAGAAAGCGGAGTTGGCGTGCGCCTGGTCTCGTTCCCGAGCTGGGAGCTGTTCAATGACCAGGATCAGGATTACCGCGACTCAGTTCTGCTGCCTGATGTAGAGGCGCGGATCGCTGTGGAAGCGGGCATCAGCATGGGCTGGCACCAATTTGTGGGAACCAAGGGCAAAGTGGTTGGCATCGACCGGTTCGGGGCATCTGCGCCAGAAAAAGCCATCTTCGAGGCGCTGGATATCACCTCCGGCAGCATCGAGCGGCTGGCCCTCGAACTGCTAAACGGCAAAGTGAAGTGATCGGGAGGATGCGATGCGCGTTGCAGTTGCCAGTGATCACGCCGGTTTCCCGCTAAAAGACGAAGTGATGCGCGAAATCCGCGCGGCAGGGCATGAGGTGCTCGATCTGGGCACCGACAGCACCGAGGCGGTAGATTACCCGGATTTTGCCGAAAAGCTGGGTGCTGCCATCATTGATGGCAAGGCCGAGCGCGGCGTGCTGGTGTGTGGATCGGGCGTGGGGGCATGTATTGCCGCCAACAAGATCGACGGCATCTACGCGGGGCTGTGCCACGATACTTACTCGGCAGCACAGGGCGTTGAGCACGATAACATGAACGTGCTGTGTCTGGGCGCGCGGATTATCGGCCCGGCGGTTGTGCCTGGTCTGGTGGCGGCATTCCTCAACGCCCAATTCTCCACCGAAGAGCGCCACCGGCGGCGGGTGGGGAAAATTCAAAAGATCGAGCAGAAAAACAAGTAAGCATCGAAACACCGGATGAATTTTCCGGTGTTTCGATGTGACGGAATCCGCTGTCACCCGGAGGTGGGATAGATGAACGCAATCCAAAAACTGCATGAGATGGGCCAATCGCTGTGGTACGACAATATCCAGAGGCGGCTGCTGGAAAACGGCGAGCTGGCGGAGATGATCCGGCGGGGTGACATCCGCGGGGTAACGTCGAACCCGAGCATATTT
Organism: Chloroflexota bacterium; assembly: GCA_023434145.1. Lineage (GTDB taxonomy): Bacteria > Chloroflexota > Anaerolineae > Anaerolineales > Anaerolineaceae > DSYU01. The sequence goes on from JAEYTI010000212.1 coordinate 2,793, forward strand.
CACAATGCGATTTCAAAATCCACCGACTACGATTCTAGCCTGGTGCCAATGGCGTGGGCCGGTTGGAGCGCGGAAGAGATCTTCTACCAGCTTGCGATTGAAGATATCCGTGCGGCGGCGGACCTGTTCCTGCCGTTGTATAAAGAGACCCGCGGCGGCGACGGTTACGTGAGTTTAGAAGTCAGCCCGTACCTGGCGAACGACACGCAGGGCACGCTCAACGAGGCCAAACGGCTGTGGAGCGAGGTCGACCGCCCCAACCTGATGATCAAAATCCCGGCAACGAAGGCCGGTTTGCCTGCCATCGCCGAGGCAATCGCGGCGGGGATCAACGTGAACGTTACACTGATCTTCGCGCTGGAACGCTACGCGGAAGTAATGGATTCCTACCTGCGCGGGCTGGAAAAGCGCTCCGGGCAAGGGGCGCCGATCGACAACATCGCCTCGGTGGCGTCGTTCTTTGTCTCGCGCGTGGATTCCAAGATCGACGCGCGGCTGCAGGAGCTTGTGCGCGAAGAGGGGCAGGGCGCCGCGCAAGCAGCGGATCTGGCGGGCAAGGCGGCAATCGCCAATGCGCGGCTGGCGTACGCGCAGTTTCTGGAGATATTTGGCTCGCAGCGCTTTGCTGTGCTAAAGGCACAGGGTGCGAAGGTTCAGCGCCCGCTGTGGGCATCCACCAGCACCAAGAACCCTTCTTACCGCGACGTGATGTACGTGGAAGAGCTAATCGGGCCGGACACGGTGAATACTGTGCCGCCGCAGACGCTAGATGCCTTCCGCGAGCATGGCGAGGCGCGCGTTTCGCTGGGTGACGATGCCGATTCGGCACAAAAAGCACTGGATGATCTGCGGGCGCTGGGCATTTCGATGGAAGATATCACCTGGCAGCTTGAGGAAGAGGGCGTGAAGGCTTTTTCGGATGCCTTTACCGCGCTGTTGCAGTCGGTGGAAGAGCGCCGGGCGGCCGCCGCCGCGGAGCTAGGCCCGCTGCAAGGTGCTGTTGCCGAACGGGTGCGCAAAATTGCCGAGAACGGCATGCCCAAGCGGCTGTGGGCGCACGACCCCACGCTTTGGACGGATGACCCTGCCGGGCAGGCGGAGATCCGCAAGCGCATGGGCTGGCTAGAAGCGCCGCAGCGCAGCCTGGCTCTGCTGGCAGACCTGAACCGCCTGGTGCAGGACGTGCAGCAGGCAGGGTACACCCACGCCGTGCTGCTGGGCATGGGCGGCTCATCGCTGGCGCCCGAAGTACTCAGCCTGACCTTTGGCACGCGAGAAGTAGATGGGAAGTCTGGGCTGGAGCTAACTGTCCTCGACTCGACTGACCCGGCTCAGGTGCGGGCGACCGCGCGCTGGGCGCCGGTAGAGCGCACGCTGTATATTGTCGCCAGCAAATCTGGGGGCACTTCTGAAGTCAATGCCTTCCTCGAATACTTCTGGGCGCGCACGCGCCGAAAAGTGGGCGAGCGGGTGGGCGATCATTTCATCGCCATCACGGACCCCGGCACTTCACTGGAAAAACTGGCCCGCGACCGCAAATTCCGCCACGTGTTCCTGGCAGATTCTTCCGTGGGCGGGCGCAACTCGGCCCTGACGGCTTTTGGCCTGGTCCCCGCGGCGCTGCTAGGCATCGACGTGAAGAAGCTGCTGGACCGCGCGGCGTGGATGGCGGCCCAGTGCGCTCCGGACGTACCCGCCGGACGGAACCCCGGATTGGTGTTGGGCGCGGTGATGGGTGAAGCCGCGCTGCAAGGGCGCGACAAGCTCACCATTCTGGCAGACCCGGCGATCGAGTCGTTTGGCTCCTGGCTGGAGCAGCTGGTGGCCGAAAGCTCTGGTAAGCAGGGCAAGGGCATTGTGCCGGTGGATTTGGAACCGGATCTGCCTGCCAAACGGTACGCCGATGACCGCCTGTTTGTCTACGTTCGCTTTGGCGGCGAGCTGGCAGACCGCGCACAGTTGCTCCGCGCTGCCGGGCAGCCCATGCTGACCCTGTCCTTTGTCGATGCCTATGACCTGGGCGCGGCGTTCTACCGCTGGCAGGTGGCGACTGCCGCGGCATGCGCTATCCTGGGTGTCAACAGCTTTGATCAGCCCGACGTGCAGGACAGCAAAGACCGCACAATGCTGAAGGTGACAGCTTTCCAGGCCACGCGCAGTCTGGATGAGGGCCAGCCGGTGTGGGAGGGCCCCGGCGGGCGCGTATATGGTTGGGATTTCCCCGGCCTGAACGGCTGCCGGACTCTGGCGGATGTGGTGCGCTCGTTTATCGGGCAGAGCCACGAGGGTGACTACGTCGCCATTAATGCTTATCTGCCACGCAACCCGCGCATGTTTGGCAAGCTGGAGCGGCTGCGCGCTTCCATTCTAAAAACGACGAAGCGAGCCACGACACTTGGTTTCGGGCCGCGCTTCTTGCATTCCACCGGGCAGCTTCACAAGGGCGGCGCGAACAATGGCCTGTTCTTGCAAATCACCGCGCAACCTGCGGTTACGCTCGAAATCCCCGGGCAAGGCATGACCTTTGGCACGCTGGAGCGCGCCCAGGCGCTGGGTGATCTGGAGGCGCTGCTGGCAAGAGGCAAGCGCGCCATCCGCATCCACCTGGTGGAAGGTGACATTAAAGATTTGATGTAACTATTTCGACGATAGGGATGTGTGTTTGCGTTGCCCGCCAATGCAAACACACATCCCTATACATAAGGCGGGTGCCGATGCTTTACGCGCCAGTTGGGCTTGCAACCGCCATCGCAAGGGCGATTGCGCCAAATACACCGGCTCGCCCACCCAGGCCTGGGGGAACGATATACTGGTCTATCCCTTCCAGGATCGCCGGCGACTGCACGTAGCCGTTCAGCAGACTGGTCACTTCCGCGCGGATCATGGGGAAAAGCTGCTCTTGCTGCATCACGCCGCCGCCCAGGATGATGCGCGTGGGCGAAAGGGCGCAGATGAATGAATGCATCGCCAGGGCGATGTAGTGGGCTTCGAGCGCCCAGGCCGGGTGATCGAGCGGCAGGGTGTCGCCCGGCTGTTCCCAGCGCCCTTGCAGCGCCGGGCCCGCGGCGAGGCCCTCAAAGCAGTCGCCGTGATAGGGGCAGGCGCCTTTATACGGGTCCCGCTGCCAGTCATGCGGGATGCGAATGTGGCCCATTTCTGGGTGCACCAGCCCGTGCAGCGGACGCCCGTTGAACACTCCACCCCCGCCGATGCCCGTTCCAATGGTGAAGTAGAGATAGTTATCCAGCCCAGCGGCCGCACCCCAACGGCCCTCGCCCACTGCCGCCGCGTTTACGTCGGTGTCGATCGCGACCGGCACGCCGAAGTGATCCACCAGCGGGGCAACAATGGGGGTATCGCGCCAGCCGGGTTTGGGCGTGCTGGTGATGTTGCCGAAGGTGAGCGAACTGGGATTCGGATCGATCGGGCCAAAGCAAGCCACGCCCAAAGCAGCAACGGGCTGCGGCTGCGCCTTGAAGAAGTCAATCGTGCGCCCCAACGTTTCAACTGGGGTTGTTGTGGGGAAGCGTGTCTCGGCGAGAATGTTCCGGTCTTCGTCCGTCAAGACGCAGACAAATTTGGTTCCACCCGCCTCGATGCCGCCATAGGTTTTCATGCTCCATGCTCCAGATTTGTATTGGGTTTCGTTACTTAATCATAGCACAGGCGCGGTTATCTGGCCTGGCAGTGACGGCGGGTGTGTTTCAGTTTGTTGGTGGGTTGGGACAGGGGAACGAAGTTCCCCTGTCC
>JAEYTI010000246.1 GCA_023434145.1 Chloroflexota bacterium
TCCGCATACTTTGGTATACTTTTTCTCGGAATTGTTGGGTTTGCATTTTCTTGGCCGATTATGCTTTTACCAGCAATTCCACTTTTTGTTAAGGTGCTATTCTTGACGCTCCAACTCTAAACTCAAGCAGAGGTAGATATGATGCAAATGATCAAAATGGCATTCCGAAACATCGCACGCAACAAACGGCGCTCATTCTTCTCCGCGCTAGCGTTGGGGATGGGCCTGTCGCTGCTGCTGCTGATGGCTTCGGTGATCGAAGGCGAGATGCGTGACGCGTTCGATGGCACCATCCGCTTGCAGAGCGGGCACTTTCAGGTACAGGCGGGCAGCTACAATGAAGATCAACTGAGCGTGGCCTGGGAAGACCTGGTTAAAGACCCGGACGCGGTTGCGGCGCAGATCGCCCAGCTAAAACCGGTGAAGGCCGCTACCCCGCGCCTGTACGCCAGCGGAATCATTACCGTGGGCGAGAATACGGCAGGCGTGCGCGTGGTGGGCATCGATCCGGCATCCCCGGCGAATGAGCCATTCCAAACCGGCGTCATCGCGGGCGCTTCCCTCACCGCTGACGACCGCGAGGGGCTGCTGATTGGGCGGAATCTGGCCGATAAGCTGGGCAAGGGCGCGGGCGAGACGGTTAACCTGCTGGTCAACACCTCTGATGGTGCTATCGACGAACAGGCCTTCGCCATCCGCGGCGTGTACTCCACCGGCTTCCCCGGCTACGACGAATCGACCGTGTTCCTGCCGATGGCAAAGGCGCAGGCCTTTACCCGCACGGAGAACCACGCTAGCACCATCTTCGTGCTGCTGGATTCGAACGAGCAGATGGATTCGGTGATTAATGCGCTGCAAGCGGGCAAATACAAGATCCGCACCTACATTGATGCGAACGAACTGATGATCCAGACCGAAGAGCTGTCCAACGCATACATGGCTGTGCTGTACCTGATCGTGCTGGGCATCACCGCCACGGTGATCGTCAACACACTGGTGATGGCTGTGTTTGAGCGCACGCGCGAGATCGGCATCCTGGCGGCGATTGGCATGAAGACGTGGCGCATCATGGCGCTGTTCTTCATCGAATCGGTGCTGCTGGCGCTTGGGGGCATCTTCATCGGCCTGATCTTAGGCGGGCTGATGGCGCTGTATGCCGGAACCGTCGGGTTCTATATTGGCAATATGGGCATCACCGGCATCATGATGGGCGAGCGCATGTATGGCTACCTGACCGTAAGCGACACCGTCACCCTGGCCGTCATCGCCCTGATCGTGACCCTTTTGGCGGCTATTTATCCCGCCGCCCTCGCCGCCCGGCTTGAGCCGGTGGACGCACTGAGAGGAAAGTAAAGAACAACGCCTCACCCCGGCCCTCTCCATTTCGCAAGCGAAATGGAGAGGGAGAAAGAGCGAGATGACCCCTGCTCCATAAGAAGGTACCCCCTCTCCATTTTCCCGTACTTGGAAAATGGAGAGGGGCAGGGGTGAGGCGTTTCACAGGAAAACAGGAGCTTACAATGGAAATCGCAAAGGTAGAGAACGTAACCCGTTTTTATAAGGTTGGCAATGTAGAAACCCAGGCCCTGCGCGGCGTGGATCTGACCATCAGTGATGGCGAGTTCACCGCGCTGGTGGGGCCATCTGGCTCGGGCAAAACCACCCTGCTCCAGCTCATTGGCTGCCTCGACCAGCCCACCTCCGGCAAGGTGTGGATCAACGGCAAAGACGTGAGCCGTTTGAACCGCGCCCAGCGCGCCGACGTGCGCCGGGGGCAGATTGGCTTTATCTTCCAGTTCTTCGCCCTGATCCCCACCCTCACAGCCTACGAGAACATCGAGATGCCGCTGCTGCTGGTGGGCGCAAAACCTGCCGAGCGCCGCGCTCGCGTGGAAGAGCTGCTGAAGGCCGTTGACCTGACCGAACGCGCGCATCACCGCCCGGATCAGATGAGCGGCGGGCAGCAGCAGCGCGTGGCGATCGCTCGCGCCCTGGCCACCCGCCCGTCGCTGATTCTGGCCGACGAGCCGACCGCCAACCTGGATACGCCCAACGGTAAACAGGTGATGGAGATTATGACCCGCCTCAACCAGGAGACCGGGGTAACGTTTGTATTCGCCACGCACGACCCGCGCGTAATCCAGTACGCCCGTCGGGTGGTGACCCTGCGCGATGGCAAGATCGCGGAGACGCAAGAAGTCGTGGAGCCTGCCCTGGCGGGCGTGTAAAGGAAGATTGCCTGGCGGTTGAAGAAGATTAAGAAGTGGATCGCGTAACCGAGTTGGCTCTTTCCACCTACCGCCTGGCGGCAGACGCTCGGGCACAACCTTGACTGCCATTGGATGCATTGGTTCTGCCCGAGCTACAGCCACGGCTAGGTCAGCGAAGCCGCCGCAGCAAGCTGCTTATACCCCACCTTCGTGGGGCTAAGAGAAGAAGTACCTTGTGGCGATTATTATTGCAGAACGTTCTTCAACCCCACGAAGGTGGGGTTTCGGTGAGTTGCCGCGGTTTCAACCGCCAGGCAAAATAGCTAAGGTAGCGCAAAATGTTCACGTTAAAGATGAAACCATCCTTGTTATTCGTAGGTCTGGCCCTGTTCGGCCTATTGATCCTTTCTGGCTGTGACGCATTCAGTGGCGGTTTCGGCGGGGCATCCCCTGCTCCGCTGCCTACCGTGGTGCTGGACCGTGCGCCTGCGTCCAACGCGCAGGCACCTGCTGGCGATATCGAAGCGCCGTCCACCCGAAACCGCGTGCCCTCTGGTGGCGTGGTGGCCTCCGGCATTGTGGCGGTGGCCGATTCCGCGCAGCCGGCCTCGGCCTCGGGCGGCACGGTGCGCGAGGTGCTGGTACGGCAAGGCGAAGTGGTCACAAAGGGGCAAGTGCTGGCGCGGATGGCAGGCGAAGAACGGCTCTCCGCCGCCGTGCAGGCCGCCGAGTTGGAACAGCTCGCCGCGCGGCAGGCTGTGGATGAACTAAAAGAAGGCTGGGAACAGACCCGCGCCCAGGCGCAGCTCCGGCTGGCCGTGGCGGTGGACGAACTGGAGAAGGCCACCAACCGCCGCGGCTGGAAGGAATACCGCGTGGGCAGCGACGATCAGATCGCCGTGGCGCGCGCCGACCTGATCGTGGCGCAGGATGCGGTAGAGCGCGCCGAATCGATGTACGGCTACTTTGCCGACACCCCGGAAGATAACGTCCACAAGGCCGAGGCGCTCTCCGCGCTGGCTGCTGTGCGCAAAGCGCGCGACCGCGCCCAGGCCAACCTCAACTACCTGCTCTCGATCCCCGACGCAGAGGAAGTAGGCAAGGCCGACGCCGAGCTAGCCGTAGCGGATGCCGAAATGAAGGCCGCCCAGCGCGAGTTCGACCGCCTGAAAGACGGCCCCGACCCCGCCGCGCTGGCGATGGCTGAAGCGCGGTTAGAGAATGCCGCTGCCCAACTTGCCGCCGCAGAAGCCGCGCTGAAGGATCTGGAGATCGCCGCGCCAATTGGCGGTACGGTGGTAAAGGTCAATGTGCACGCCGGGGATGGCATCGCGCCGGGGCAGCCGGTGCTGCTGCTAGCGGATCTGGCCAATCTGCGTGTGGAAACGACCGACCTGAGCGAGCGCGACGTACCGCAGGTGGCCGTCGGGCAGCCGGTGGCGGTGATCGTGCTGCCCCTGGACGAGATCATCGCCGGATCGGTGGTGGAAATCTCCCCGGTGGCCGACGTGCTGGGCGGCGACGTGGTCTACAAAGCCACCATCGCCCTTAACACCCAGCCCGAGGGGCTGCGCGCGGGCATGAGCGTGGAGGTGCAGTTTGGTTCCAAACCATGATCCGAGCAACCCTACCTGGATCGCCTTTCTGCGGGCGATCAACACCAACCGGCGCTACGTGAAGATGCCGGTTTTGATCGCCCTGCTCACTGATCTTGGCTATGCGCAGGTGGAGAGCTTTATCGCCAGCGGGAACCTGATCTTTCAGTCGCCTGCCGTGGATGGTACAGACCCAGCAGGCGCCTTCGAGCGCCAGATCGAAGTGAAGCTGCAAGAGGGCCTGGGCTTCTTCGTGGATACCTTTATCCGCACCCCGGCGGAGCTAAAGACCGCCGCCGAGCGCATGCCCTTTGGTGAAATCCCCGAGGACTGCGCCATGATGGTCAGCTTCCTCAAAACCGAGCCGCAGCAAGAGGCAATCGACGCGCTGATGGCCTACCGCAGCCCGATCGACGATTTTGTCGTGGTGGGCAAAGAGGTCTACTGGCTGCGCCGGCCTGGTGAGTCGAAGTTCGCCGGGGCAACGATGGAGCGGGCGATGAAGATGCCCTCGACCATGCGCAATATCACCACGGTGGTGAGGATGGCGGAAAGGTGGGGTGGATGAGGGGCTAACAGCGAATTGCTCAAACTTAATCGATAAGCGCATCTTGTGGGTAAAGATCCTCACCCCCCGCCCCCTCTCCCGATGTGCTGGTGTGGTTGTACGCTTATCTTGACGAGCACAACCCGCAAATCCGGAGAGGGGGTGCCTTGTTCCGCAATTCAGGTCGATTTGCAAGGCACCTCCTCTTCGGTTTTGCGGGTTGTGCCTACCAAATGGGATGTAGAATCTGAAGAGCACAACCGGAGAGGGGGCGGGGGGTGGGGATCTTCACACCCAGGAAACGCTTACGGATTAAGTTTGATCAGATTCCCTATAACTGCGCCCATACCTGTCGGATATACTTTCCGGGTATGGTTTTCAAGCATCCGCACCCTGGATTGGAGGGCTTCATGATGATACCTGGGGATATAAGCGAATGAACGGCGATGCGGCAGTCTTCTTTGATCTACAAGGTACGCTGGGAGGCGAAGGGCTGGGGGATATTCTCGACTTTTCTTTCTTTCCATCTGCCATTCCGGCGATAAAGCGGGTCAATGACGAAGGTCTGTTAGCCATTCTGGTAACCAACCAGAGCCATATTTTCTCCGGCAAGTTTTCACTCGCACAATTTCAGCAACGGATCGAAGATCTCCAGCAGGAACTGGCGCTCCATAATGCGCACTGGGATGCCGTATACTGCTGCCCGCACGGCACGTCCGACAACTGCGACTGCCGCAAACCGCTCCCCGGCATGCTTTACCAGGCCGCGCGCGACTTCCACCTGGATCTGAGCGCCTGTTACGTGGTCGGCGACACGGGCGCATGGGATATGCTCCTGGCACAGGCAGCCGGGTGTAAGGGGATATTGGTGAAAACCGGGCTAGGCGAAGGCTCTTTACGAGCGTTCCGGCATTTGTGGGCAGATATGGAAGCAGATTACATCGCCGAAGACGTGATGGACGCAGTCACATGGATCATAAAAAATACCGCTAGTCGTTCTTCTCCCGCATGTCGAGGATTTCGTCAATCACCACAGCCGAAGCCAGGATGAGCCCCTCATCCTGGCCATCGTCGATATCGATGCCATACGCGTCGCGGAACGACAACCAGCTTTTCGAGACGTGCGCCACCTCACGGCCTTTGCGGTAGATGCCGTACTCATGGCGGAACAGGTCGCCCCGCGCTTCAAGATCGTCCCAGCCGGGCACGTCGATCTTGAGGCGGTCCGTGATTGTTAAAATCTTCACCGAGATTTTGGCCGAAGCCCCTGAGCGGGTACGGATCTCAAAGGTGGGGGTGAGTGCGATCAGGGCTTGCTGGAGGGTGGCGAGTTCTTGCCCGTTTTGCACATCTTTGATGACCAGCCGGCGGCCCAGGCTGATTGCCGCACCGTCCACCAGGTAGCGGTTGTTGCCGCGCGCATCGGTAATCATCGAGTCGCCGCCGATGCTGAATAGTTTTTGCTTCATCACATAGCGCATCATTTCCTCCTGTCTTTTAAGATGTACGCTCGGACAGGGGAAAAGTTGCAGTGGGCACATTCCAAAGGATTTACCGCTCAATCCGCTGCGCTAATTCGTTGATATGTTTTTCGTCACATCAAACCCATTTGGCGCATTTACGATTATGATCTTGCTAAGTTTATTGCTGGAAACCCGCCCATGACCCTTTCTCCTCACTCTGTCCCCTGGTACAGCCGCCTTTCTACCATGCAGAAGGGCTACTTCTACCCCTGGCGCTCGACCATCGGCGCGCGGCACGGTGAGGACGTCTTCCCGGAGCTGGTGTTCGAGCACCTGCGCCCGGAATTGGACGTCCTGGAGGTCGCGTGCGCACAAGGCAATCTGACGCTAGAGATGGCTCCGCGCTGCCGCTCGGTGCTGGGCTACGATGCAACCGCGGACTACATTGACTTGGCCCGAGCACAGGCAGACGCGCGCGGGGTAAGCAATACCACCTTCGTGGTGCACAACTCCTCTGCCGCGGCGAATGGGGGAAGTCCGCGCCTGCCCGTGGAGGATCATTCGATTGACCTGTTCGTCAACAGCAAGGGGCCGTTCCACTGGTTCTCCGATGCGGCCCGAGTGGCTCGTCCCGGCGCGGCGATCCTAATGCTGGTGCCGGATATGACCCCACTGGAACCGTGGACGGATCTGCTGCCGGAAATTTTTCGTTGGTCCGAGCCGCCCGATTGGGCGCGTTCAACCATCGAGGAACGGCTGGGTGAGGTAGGACTGCGCCTGCACAGCTGGTGGAGCTTTGACGTACCGGAACTGTTTCCCGATCCGCAGGAACTTTACGTCTGGCGCAGTTGGGGCTTTGCGCCAGACGAAGTGCCCACGTTTGAAGAATGCGCTCCCGGGCTGGAGCAGATCTTCAAGGAATTCGCCGGGCCCGAAGGGTTAGCGGTGCGCTACCGCAGGCATATGTGGAAGGCTGTGCTACCAATCAATCGCTGACCCATCATCCGGGTGGAACGGCTCGGGGCTGCGCCAGTCGAGCCCGAGTTTATCGGCCATGGCTTCTTCATCTAATTCAATGCCCAGGCCGGGGGCGGTGGGCAGTTCCACGAAGCCATCTACGGCCACAAACGGCTGCTTGAGGTAGCCCTCGCCCAATGAGACGTGCTCCTGCGCGATGAAGTTGGAGATAGTAGCGTCGAGCTGGATGCAGGCCGCCAGCGAGATCGGCCCGAGCGGGTTGTGCGGCGCGACCGCGGCGTAATAGGCCTCGGCCATCCCGGCGATGATGTGCACCTCGTGGATACCGCCCGCGTGGCACAGGTCTGGCTGGATGATCGAAACGGCGCGCTTCTCCAGCAGCTCGCGGAAGCCCCACTTGGTGAAGATGCGCTCCCCGGCGGCAATCGGCAGGTGGGTGCTGCGGGCAAGGTCTGCCAGCACGTCGACGTTCTGCGCCTGCACCGGCTCCTCGATGAACATGGGCTGGTACGGCTCCAGCGCGTGGATCAGCACTTTGGCCGTCTGCGGGCTGACCGCGCCGTGGAAGTCGATGGCAATATCGGCCTCGGGGCCGCCCGCCTCGCGTAAGGCGGCAAACCGCTCCACCGCCTGATCGATCCATGCCTTCGACTCGACCATGCGGGCCGGGCGATCGGTAGAGACGCCGGTCTTAAAGGCGGTGTAGCCCTGCGCCATCCAATCACGGATCGATTCGGGGTCGCGGGCGTGCTTGTAGAGCCGCACCCGCTCACGCGTCGGCCCGCCAAACAGCTTGTAGACCGGCACACCGAAGGTTTTACCGGTCAGATCCCACAGCGCCTGCTCCACCCCGCTGAGCGCCGAGGTGAGGATCGGGCCGCCGCGGTAGAATGCGTGCTTGTACATCGCCTGCCAGTGATGGACGACCCGCGTCGGGTCTTGCCCGATCAGGTAAGGCTCCAGCTCCGCCACCGCCTGGGCGCAGGTGAGGGCACGGCCTTCCAGGATCGGCTCGCCCAGCCCGACCAGCCCTTCATCGGTGTGAATTTTGAGGAACAGCCAGCGCGGCTTGACGAGGAAGGTTTCCAGGCGGGTAATTTTCATGGGGCGAGGTCTCCGGGGAGGTGGATTGGATCAGATTATTGTACATCCGAACGAACGGAGGAACCGCCTTACCCAGGGGGTTTGTTTCACTTTCTTGGGCAGTTACCGTTTGTTGGGGTGCTCGCGTGGAGAAACTCCGTTTCTCCACGCGAGAACCCCAACAAACGGTAACACACCCTCACCCAGGTGTCGGGTGATGATAAAAACGAATAAATGGATCGCATAACAAGAAGTCTCTGCGCTACCGATCGCCTGCCGGTTAAAACCGTCCAGTTGGGCTCTACCATCCAGCAGCGCCTCTACAAGAGGCATCTTGTAGCATACAAAAAACCGCCCGGCATCCTCTTGCGAGAATTCCGGGCGGTGGGCTGGTTGGTTCACCGGGTGCCTAACAAGGTACAGTAGGGCAAGGCTCTTCAAGCTTTACCTGGGGTGCAGCGGCACGGCGGAGAACCTTCTCCTGCATCCACTGCCCGGCCTGGGCAAGCCGTGCCATCAGCGGCGCAGCAAAACTCACGTGATATGCCCGCCCTTCGCGGACCATGCGGTTCAGCTCGATTTGGCGCTCCAGCTCGCGGATTTTGTCTTGATGGATGACATAGGTCACTTCTGAACTGATTGGGTTGAACATGTGTTTGTCTCCTTCTATTGCAACAACGTTAAGTATCAGAATGAGTATAAGGCGTTGAAACCAGATAGCCACCGCCTAAGGGTACGGGCTTTTCCTTGGAACATGGTGTAGGGAAAAACTGAACTTAAGTATAGTAATATGGTGTTTTTTGTAATTTTTTTCAACCGCTTGAGCCGCGCTTCCCATATGCAACGCTTTCCCTCCATGCTATAATTTGATTAGAAAATTTTTTCGTAAACAGGCCGTGCCTGGGTGTTGTGCGCTGCGTGCGGGGTTTGCCCCACAGGCCACAAACCTCACGACTTTGAGAAGCCAGCATATTTTGAGAAAGGTCGTCTCGTGCCCAGTTCGAAACCATCCTCTGCCCGCTCCACCTCCTCACGCAAGAGCACCACGCCCGCCCGCAAGCCTGCGGCGAAACCCGCCCCGCGTGGAGCCTCTCGGAGCACGACCAGAACAAGCACCGCTGCCCGCACGGGTGGCGCGCCGCGCTCCCGCAAGCAGAGCGGCGGGGTGCTGGCTGCTGCCGGTGTTCGCCGCTGGAGCTGGAACAAACTCTCGATCGACCGCAAGCTCGATATCCTGGGCGTGGTGCTGGCACTGGTAGGCCTGCTGACGCTGCTTAGCCTGCTCTCCTCGCAAAACAGCGCGCTGATCGGCTGGTGGGTGTTGCTCGTCAAGCAGATCGCTGGGTGGGGCTCCTTCATCCTGCCAGTAACGCTGATGCTGATCGGCATTTGGCTGGTGCTGCGCAACGTGGAGCGGCTGCCCATGCTCTCTACCGAGCGCCTCACCGGGCTGATCCTGCTCTATCTCAACGCGCTGGCATGGATTCACCTGCTGATGGGTGGCGGCTGGGATCTGGCAAATGCGGGCGGCGGCGGCGGATACTTCGGCGCATTCTTCGAGCGCATGACCGTTTCGATGTTGGGCGTTCCCGGGGCGTTTATCGCCTTCACCGCCTGGTCGTTGATCTCCATAGCACTGGCGCTCGATATCCCCGTCTCAGAAATCTTCTCCTTCTTTCAAAAAGCACTCGCCAGCCTGGCGCGGCGGATCAACAGCAAACTCTCGGCAGAACAGGCCTACGCCGCGGCCCACCAGGATCGCGCTTTCCCCGATCACGAGATCGCCGATCTCTCCGCCGGGGACCTGCCACCCGACTTCCAGCCGCTGCGCCAGGAACCCTCCGCCATGCAGGGTTCCACAGGCACCCCTGCTACTTCGGGGCAGCCGGGCGGGTATAACGGTGGCGCTGGGGCATCAGCTTCTCCCCGCACCCGTGCTCCGCGCCCCGCTGCTGGGGCAGACGGCGCTTCGTACGCCGGCGCAGGGAGCGGCCCGGTAAACGCCGCATCGGGCAAACAGGCCGCCCACCACGCCGCGGGGCAAAAAGCTGGTCCTCCCGCCCCGCCCTGGAAGCTGCCTGTCGTCGCCGATATCCTCGACCCGGCCATTCTGGAGTCGATCAAAAACAACCAGGATCAAGAGCGCGGAAAGATGATCGAGGAGACGCTGGGCTCGTTTGGCTGCCCGGTGCGCGTGGTCGAAACGAACCGCGGGCCCACCGTCACGCAGTTTGGCGTAGAGCCGCTGTACATCGAGACCCGCACCGGCAACCGAACGCGCGTGCGCGTCTCAAAAATCGTTTCGCTGGCAGACGACCTGGCCCTGGCGCTCGCCGCCCCGCGTATCCGCATCCAGGCTCCCGTGCCCGGGCGCAATTACGTGGGCATTGAAGTGCCAAACCTGGAGATCAGCCGGGTGGCCTTGCGCGAGCTGATGGAATCGGACGCGCTGAAAAAGATCAAGTCGCCGCTGCGCTTTGCCCTCGGCAAAGATGTGTCCGGTCATTCCAAGTGCTACGACCTGGCTGGCATGCCCCACCTGCTGATCGCCGGAACCACCGGCTCGGGTAAGTCGGTGTGCGTCAACTCCATCCTCACCGCGCTGCTGCTCAACAACACCCCCAACGAGCTGCGCATGATCCTGGTGGACCCCAAGCGGGTAGAGCTAACCGGCTATAACGGCATCCCGCACCTGCTGGCTCCGGTGATCGTGGAGGCAGACCAGGTGATCGGCGCACTGCAATGGGTGCAGCGCGAGATGGACGCCCGCTATCACCGCTTTTCGCAGGTCAGCGCGCGCAACATTGTTGACTACAACACCCGCTTCGGCCCGCCGCTGCCCTACATGCTGGTGCTGGTCGACGAATTGGCCGATCTGATGATGCTGGCTCCCGACGAGACCGAACGCTCGCTCACCCGCCTGGCCCAACTTGCCCGCGCTACCGGAATCCACCTGGTGCTGGCGACCCAGCGCCCCTCGGTAGACGTGGTCACCGGCCTGATCAAAGCCAACTTCCCCGCTCGCGTGGCCTTCGCGGTGGCATCCGGCATCGACAGCCGCGTCATCCTCGACCAGCCCGGCGCGGAACGGCTGCTGGGCCGCGGTGACATGCTCTTCCAGGCCCCAGATGCTGCCGCCCCGGTGCGCTTGCAGGGCGTCTTCGTCGACGACAGCGAGATCCAGCGGCTGGTGGATTACTGGCGCCAGCAGGCCTACGACATGCGCGACGTGAACCTGCACACTCCCACCGCTACCCCGGTGAACATGGATATGCCGCTAAACGCCCCGCTCAAGCAGACGCCGTTGTTCGGCGATGACAGTGGAAAGGGCGATCCGATCACAACCGAGGCGATCAAGATCGTGCGCGAAGAAGGCAAGGCGTCGATCTCGATGCTGCAACGCAGGCTGCGGATCGGCTACACGCGCTCCGCCCGACTGATCGACCAGTTGGAAGAAAAGGGTATCATCGGCCCCGCCCAACCCACCTCACAGACGCGCGAGGTGCTGGACTACGGCGATCAGAACAACGCCGAGGTGGAGGATAACCTGTCGGGGGAAGAGGAGTAGGATACACTATCCCTCCTCATCCCACCGCCCCCTACTTCACAATCAACTTCCCATCGAACGCCTTTAGATCCTCCAGCGTCTCGATGTGATGCGGCGGGATTTCGGGCAGCGCGTCGAGCGGGAAGAAGCGGGCGTCGACCGTCTCATCCGTCTCGGTGACGAGCTCCCCCTGCCAACGGTCCACGCGGAAGACGACCGAGAACATCTGGTGCGAGTTGCCCCAGGCGTTGATAAAGGCATACTGCGGCCCGGTGTAGAGGGCGATGGGCGTGGCTTCCAGCACTTCCAGCCCCGTCTCCTCGCGGACTTCGCGACACAGGCAGTCCATGATCGAATCGCCCAGCTCGATCCCTCCGGCGGGCAGCGACCATACGCCGTTGTCGCGCCGCTGGATCAACAGCACTTCCCCCCGCTCGTTGACAATCACCGCCCGCGCCGCGGGGATGATCAGCGTCATCCCGGGGGCGGCTGCGCGCAGCTTCCCGGCGTAGGTTTCCTCGAATGGCACCTGCATCCTACCCTCCTGCTTTTTGTGTGTCTTCATTTACCATGCGCATGGATGGAGCCGAGTCACCTCCACGCTCACAATAAATGAAAAGCCCAAAGCCCTCCGCCCCATTAAAGCACAATCAGGCCATTCCCACGTATAATTCCACCCATGACTACACTCGAAGCCAGCCTCGAAGCACCACTGGAACGCGCGCGTGGTTTGCGTTCCATGCGTGTCTTGTACTTCCTCTATTTTGCCGGTATCGGCGCTTATTTTACATTTATCAATGTCTATTACCGTAGTATTGGCCTCTCTGGTACGGAGATCGGGTTGGTAAATACCCTCCCGCCGCTGGTGGCGATTATCGCCGCGACCATGTGGGGCATGGTCAACGACCGGTTGGGGCAGCCGCGCCTGGTGCTGCGTATCAGTGTACCTGGGATAATCCTCTCGGCGCTGCTGCTCTCGCAGGTGCGAGCGTTCGGCTGGATCATTGTGGTGGCTTGCATGCTGTCCTTTTTCAACAGCGCCACGATTCCCCTAATGGACAATACTACCCTGCGCCTGCTGGGTGATCAGCGCGGGCACTATGGGCGTTACCGCGTGCTCGGCTCGGTGGGTTTTATCATCGTCTCGCTGAGCGTGGGCTACGTCTACGCCGCCACCGGCTACGTTTGGATCTTCTACTCCTATGCCATCATCATGGCGCTGTTCCTGCTGGCTGCTTCCGCGCTGCCCAACGAGCGCGTGCGCCTGGCGGGCTCGGTTTGGAGCGGCCTGGGCACCATGATCCGCCAGCCCGCGTGGATGATTTTTGCCATCAGCGCCTTTCTGTTGTGGATCTCGAATAATGGCACGATGGCCTTCATCGGCATCGTGGTGGAGGGCATGGGCGGCTCGGCTCCGCTGATCGGGCTGGTGTGGATGGCCTCGGCGATCACCGAGATCCCCATCATGCTCACCTCGGACAGGCTGCTCAAGCGCGGTGGGCCGACACTGCTGATTGGTATCGCCTTCGCGCTGTTCATTCTTCGCGCCACCTTGTTTGCATCCATGCCCACGCCCAACTGGGCGCCGTGGATCGCCAGCCTGGGCGGGCTGGCCTACTCACTGTTCTGGATGAGCGCAGTCACCTACGCCAACGACTCCGCACCCGACCATCTGAAATCCACGGCGCAAGGGCTGCTGTTCTCGCTGCTCAACCTGGCGGGTATGACTGGCTCACTGTTCAGCGGCTGGATGTACGATGTTGCCGGCCCGCGGGGGTTGTTCTGGGCCATGGCGGCGTTTGCTACGGCGGGCATGGTCACCTTTGTGGTAGGCCGGGTGGTGTTCAGGAATAGGGGGTGAAGCATGAGACATTGGGATATCAAAGTCCATCTGGTTGGAAAGTTTCAGCTTGTTGAAATTACCAATCATCCCAAGATTCCTTGGGATACGTTATACAACTTATCCCTGTCTTTGATCAACCAACTTACGCAAGAGTATCAGAACATGATCGTTTGCCAGCTCATTGACCTAAACCAGGGCATGGAAGCAAAAGCTTTCCAGTTAGACCGGCTGGAGAAAGAATATAAACTGGAAACTGTCATAGGGGAAGGATTTTGCAGAATCAACGGGCCGGGACAGAATAGTCATGAGAACACAGTCTTCGCTGCCGGAAAGCCAAACATGGGCTGGCTGGAGAAAATCCTCGGGTTTGGAGGTTCCAGCCTACCCCACATTGTATATGGAGTTGACCGGCTGGAGAGCAATTGGCTGGAAACGGCGGAAGATTGGAATCGGAGCTTCACGAAGTGGTATTGGATGGAGTCGGATGAAGCGGAAATCATCCGCCTGCGAGAGAAGGTCGAGGGTTTGGCCTGGACATCAGACTTTCATTTGAATGTTCTGTTAGAAGAAAACGAGGTTGAGGGGTTCTTGCAGAAAATGCAAATTGAAGCTGAAAAAAATGATTTCATTCCTCGCATAGGGCCGGGCGGCTAAAGCCACGGCCAGGTCAACAAAGCCCCACCTTCGTGGGGCTCCCTTTTGTAGAATAGACAGTTCTACTTTTTGCCAGTGGACAGATCCTCCAACAACTACAGTGAATTGCCAATTACTTTTCTAAGCCCCAGCTTCGTTGGGCTAAGAGAAACCCCAATGTATGGGGGCGATAAACAGCCGCCAGTTTAAACCGGTAGGAATCCGAGTCATACGACCAAATAGGTCTACAAAAATTGAGCCCCACGAAGGTGGGGCTTTGCTGTCCTGGCTGCGGCTTTAGCCGCCAGGCACTATTGTGGTTGCCAGTCATAAATGCGCCCGCTACGTTTCAAACCAGTATTCCTTCATCTTCCGCAAAAACCCCTCTTCAACCGGATACCCGCTGTGTGATCCAAGAACCGAATCAATTCCACAAAGCGGGCAGAGTGCTGTCATTCCAACGCCGTCCACGTCATCAACCCAGTCTTCAATCAATGTCGAGTCAAACGTGCGAAGACAGTAAAAGCATCCGCAGATACTGCTGCTTAATATATCCCATCGATTACGGGCTGCATATTTATGGGCAAGAATGTGGGGTTCGGGCAGCATGGTTCTTCCTTATCGTGAGAAGTTTTTTAATTATACCCCCTTCAACATCTCCCGATACACCTCCAGCGGATCGCCCTCATACGGCGTGTAGCTGCGCAGAATCGCGTTCTCCTCGTCAAAATCAATCTCCCCAACCGCCGGGTTGGTGACTCTGCTTCCATCGGGCAGTACGAATGTGGCGGAGCCTTCCACCTTCAGATCTTCCCAGCCGCGCCGGGAGTCGTCGATCACCTGCTGCTTGTAGCGCCCCGAATCCCATCCGGCGCGGAACCGGTCCAAGTCGAGCGAGGTGACCACTGCCACCTCTTCCGCCACCGCCATGATCTCGTGCCGCAGCGACAGGTTGCGGTTGAGCGAGAAGTAAGCGTGGCGCAGGCGCCAGCTCATCTCGAGGGCCGCCTCACTGCTCTGCGCCTGGGCACAGTTCAGCGCCTCATAGGCAGGCCAATAGGTGATCGGCCATTCCCAATCCGGCTTGTCCCACAGCTTCCAGGGCAGTTCCGGCTCAATGCGCTGAAACAGCGAGTATTCCGCCCGGTATAGCGGCTTAGGATATGGCTGGCGGTTCACATACTCCAGCGGCAGCGAGCGCCATGCGATCTGCACCTGCCCGGCAAGCTCCTGCCACACCTGCCGCAGCCGGTAAACGGTCAGGTAAGCATATGGGCATTCCATACTGCTGTAGATTTCTACGAAAGGTTGTGATTTCATCGGGATCTCTCTTTCTCCCCTGGTTTCATTCTAGCACGAAAACCGCGCGCGGATTCCGCATCTCGCCGCTGCCTGCCTCCGGTATAATTTCCATACGTCATACGAAGGGAACCCCGCTGCATGAACAATCCGCTACAAGCGCAAGATCCCGACTTTTCGGAGGCAAGTGGTTTGCAAGAAACCAAAGACACGCGTTGGACAAGCGACCTGCCATCGGTTGCTTTCTTTGCCTTTTTTCTCCTCATCTTCCTGCAGTTGCTCTCTGACCTGATCGAGACGACCTACGTCTTCGGCCTGCTGGGGACGAGCATCCCGCCTGAAGTGGTCAGCGTGCTGTTCTTGCTCGCGCCGCTGCTGCTGATCTTGCTGCCCCGCGCGATGGACAGCCGCACCTTCGCCGCCGTGAGCGCGATATTCGCCTTGCTGTGCCGGGCAGCGTCGGTGATGCTGCCAACAGCCGGGAAGATGCTGCTCTCGGGCCTGGGCGCGGGGCTGATGCTGCTGTTTTTCGCCGCCCTGCTGTGGCAGCACCGCGGGCGCAGCGTGATTCTGCGCATGGCGCTGGGGATGGCCTTTGCCTCGCTGGTGCTGATCCTGCTCCGTGCTGTATCCTTCGGCACCGACCGCACCACGATCCCCGGTAACTACAGCACCGTCTTCGGGTTGGTGATCCTCGCGGGGGTCGGTGTGGTGGAATGGCAGCGCAATTTCCTCGGGCCAAAATCGTTGGACCGGGAACAAGCCGAAACGAACGCCCGCCCGCTCACTGTGCCCCGCGCCATGGGGCTGGGCATCGGCATCTTTAGCACGCTGACCCTGCTGTACTTTGGCCTCTCTGCCCCGGCGGTCATCGCCCGCTGGACCGAAGCCAGTTACCCGGCCATTGCCCTGCTGTTGGGGCTGTTCGCGGCGCTGTGGGTTGGGCTTTGGGCGCTGCTGCCGAAGTTCCGCGCCCGCATGACAAGGCCCCGCGCGCTGGAGCTGTGGAACGGCTTTTTCCTGATCGCCCTGGCGATGCTGCTGTTCACCACCACGGTTAATCTCCCCGCCGACCCGGCTGCCTATCCGCTGGCTGCGCCGGTGACGGGGCCGTTTACCTTGCTGGCCCTCTTTTTTGTGCTGGCGCTGCACCCGGTGATCTTCGTTGACTTTGCCCTGCTGGCCCAGGCGCTGATCGACGGCCTGGCGCAGACTCCGAGGCCGCGTTTGGCCGCCATCGCCGTCTCTGCCGGGTCGCTGTGGCTGCTGCTGATCTCCTTTGCCCACGTTTTTACCACCGTCTATGATTACATCCCCGTCATTGGCCCGCTGTTCCGCGACCGCTTCTGGCTGGTTTACACAATCGCCGGGCTGGGGATGGTGCTGCCGCTGCTGCTCACCCGTCCCCGGCAGATGCACGCTGCGGAGGATACGCTCTTCCGCCCGCGCTTGCTGCCTGTGTACAGCGGGATCTTGTTTGCCGGGGCAACCGCCCTGGTACTGCTGACCAATGCCAACCCGCCCGCCGCCCCCGTGGATTCTCCATCCCTGCGCGTGCTGACCTATAACATTCAGCAGGGTTACACCGCCGCAGGCCAAAAGGGCTTTCACGACCAGGCAGTGCTTATCTACGATCTTTCGCCGGATATCATCGGCTTGCAGGAGTCTGACACGGCCCGCATCGCGGGGGGCAATGCCGACGTAGTGCGCTATTTCGCCGACCAGTTCGACTACCACTCCTACTACGGCCCATCGACGGTCACCGGCACATTTGGCATCGCCTTGCTCTCCCGCTACCCGATCGAGAACCCGCAGACCTTCTTCCTATACTCCGAAGGCGAGCAGACCGCCGCGATCGTGGCAACCATCCGCGCGGGCGGCACGCCGTACACCGTGCTGGTGACCCATCTGGGAAATGACGGCCCGTTGATCCAGCAGCAGCAGGTGCTGGAGATTTTGGAAGGCAGAGAGAACGTGATCGCCATGGGCGATTTCAACTTCCGACCGGGCTCCGAGCAGTACGCACTCACCACCGCGCAGTATGAGGATGCCTGGGAGGTCGCCAACGTGCAGGAGCAGGAGACGCCCGCGTTGAACCCGGGGCGCAAAATCGACCACATCTTCATCACCCCGGAGATGCCAGTTGTGCGTGGATACTTCATCGCCCCCGGCCCATCGGATCACCCTGGCCTGCTCATAGAGATAGGAAAATAAACAACAACAGGGCCGGCTCCGCCGGCCCTGTTGTTGTTTATTTCTTCTTCTCTACGCTGCCTGCCGAACAGAACTCCGCCGGGGTATGGACGAGGTGTGCCACCTTCAACCGCCAGGCAAAGCTGTGGCAGCCGAATAAATTAGACAAATGGTACTTCATCCCTACCTAAAACTGTAAAGTACCCAATGAACAGAAACGCATCTCTATCAACGGCGCCAGACCTCGCTTTTCCCATTACAGCATATAATGGGTATGTTGTTAATTTCCCTCTGAGGCGATATTATGTCAGGAATCGGCCATTTTGCTGCCGGGTTTGCCGCCCGGCCCTCCGCGCCGCAGGTTCCGCTGCTGGTGCTCCTTGCTGCCAGCGAGACCAACGAGATCGTATACTTCTTAGCCACCGCGGTAGGGCTTGAAGAGTCCGCGCAAATGAGCATCAGCTTCACCGAGGGCGTCCGCTATGCGAGTTCAACGGTCAACCCCTGGTCGCACGGGCTGTTTATGTCGGTCATCTGGTCTCTGCTGGCGGCGGGGCTGGCTTACCTCTTCTTCAAAGACCGCCGGGCCGGGGCAGTGGTAGGAGCGGTTGCGTTCAGCCACTGGCTGCTCGACTTTCTCATGCACGCCAACCTGCCGCTGTTCTTTGAGGGCTCGCCCCTGCTCGGGCTGGGATTGGAAAATACCGGCCCCGGCTTTATCTTTATGACGGTGCTGGATCTGGTGCTACTCGGCGGGGCAATCGCCTATTACGTTTTGAACCGTAAGAAACAACGCGCCGCAGCGAACCAGGAGATGGCATAATGCAGCTCAGCTATGACCAGTATCTCGACCAGGTTTTGGGTGGGTGGATCGGCAAATCGATGGGCGGGGCGATCGGTGCGCGCTTTGAAGGCCACAAAGGCTGGATCGAGCTGCGCGCGGACGAGATGTTCCCAGATGCGATGCCCCCCAACGACGACCTCGACTTGCAAGTGCTGTGGCTGAAGGTGCTCGAAGAGAAAGGCCCTGCCCTCACCTCGGATGACCTGGCAGAGGCGTGGCTGGAGGGCTGCTGGTATCCCTTCAACGAGTACGGCATCTTCCGCCGCAACTGGCGGTTGGGCATCCACCCGCCGTACAGCGGGCGCTTCACCAACCAGTTCTGGGAGACCGGCGAGGGCTGCCCGATCCGCGCCGAGATTTGGGGCTATGCTTTCCCCGGCGCGCCAGACCTCGCCGCAAAGTTTGCGTACATGGATGGAACGCTCGACCACACCGAGCAGTCGGTGGGGGCGGAGCAAATGCTGGCGGCGATGGCCTCGATGGCCTTCTTCGTGCCAGATGTGCGCCGCCTGGCCAGTATGTTCCGCCACTACCTGCCCGCCGGAACGCGCATCGAACGCCTGACCTCCGCAGCTTTCACCGCCTATGACGAAGGCCTTTCGCTGCGCGACGCCCGCGACCGGCTGATGGCGCTGGCGGGCGTGCCTGAGGCCTGTGACGCGCAGATCAATATCCCCTTCACCTTCCTGGGGCTGCTGTACGGCGGCAACGACCTGGAAAAGGTCATGCTCTCCGCGCTGGCCTGCGGATACGACACCGACTGCACGGTTGCCTCCGCTGCCGCGCTGGTCGGGCAGATCTTGGGCGCAAAGCGCATTCCCGAAGCGCTCAAAGCTCCGGTCGGAGATGAATTGGTGATGGGCATCCAATATCGCCGCCCAGAGATGACACTCACCGCCCTGGCGCGTGACACCGCCCGCATGGGCGTGCTGCTGGCAGATGCCTGCCACACAGGCGTGCAGATCACCGGCGCGCCGCGCATACAACCGCTGCCCGAGACTGCGAAGTCCCCCGCCACAATGCTGCGCGTCGATTACGCCGATCTGCCCGCCGCCGCGCCGGGTGATGTGGTAACGGTCACCGTACGGGTGAAGGGACAAATGCCGGAGAAGGCAGCGCTATCCGTCGATCCGCCGGATGGCTGGGCCGCAATTCCCGCTCAAGTAGACTTGATCTATGCAAAGCGCGAAGTTACATTCACCCTCGCTGCCGACACGCATCCCGAGCAGTGGCCCATGCAGAACCGTTTCCGGGTCACCCTGAGTGATCAGCCGCCGGTAACGGCCACGTTTGGCATCGCTGGGGCCGGGCTGTGGAAGCTGCTGGGGGTCTACTACGACGCCGTGCCGGACGAAAACAACCCCACACAGAAGCGCCGCCGCTTCAACCAGCACTTTGTTGCGCTGGATCGGCCCTACCTGCCGGAACCGGACGTGGATGCAGGCGCGCTCTACGCGGCGTGGTCGCGCAAGCTGGGCCAACCCGCGCTCATCCCCTCCTACGAGCATGAGGTAGACCCGGGCAAATTGATCGGCTTGCAGGGCCCCTACTGCGCGTATCTTACCCGCACCATCCTCTCGCCGGAACAGCGAGACGTGTACTTCGTGATCGGCAACAACGACGCTTACCGCCTCTACCTCAACGGCGAACTGCTGGCCGAGGTAGATGAGACGGTCTGGTGGGCGCCGTTCAACAACGTCCACGCGGTGACGCTGCGGGAAGGCGAGAATCATCTGCTGCTGAAGCTGCTCAAGCGCGGCGACGATCTGCGCTTTACCCTTGGCATGCGCCACAACACTGGCCACCCCGGCGGGTTCAACTG
>JAEYTI010000249.1 GCA_023434145.1 Chloroflexota bacterium
AGACCCCCTCTTTTGGAGAAGTGTGGGTAAAAGTTGTCAGGTTGTGGAGGGATGTGCTGCGCAAATCCCTCCACAACCTGACAACTTTTGCGTGCTCCCCTTTTAGAGCGTGCGTTGGCTCTTTGGGAACTACCAGAGCGGAACTAGCCAGATGATCCGTTTTAAATTCCACGTTCTGTTATACAATTATGGGATGACCGAGCCGCTCCCACTTGACACCCTGCTGGAAGGCGACTGCATCGAGGTTCTCAAAACCCTGCCTGCGGAATCGGTCGACCTGATCTTCGCCGACCCGCCTTACAATTTGCAGCTCCGCAATGATTTGTGGCGGCCCAACCAGACACGCGTGGACGCTGTGGATGACGAATGGGATCAGTTCGGCAGCTTTGCCGAGTATGATGCCTTTACGCGGGCATGGCTGGCGGAATGCCGCCGGGTGCTCAAGCCGAACGGCACGCTGTGGGTCATTGGCACTTACCACAACATCCACCGCGTGGGCGTCACGCTGCAAGACCTGGGGTTCTGGATCCTCAACGAAGTATTGTGGATCAAGTACAACCCTATGCCAAACTTCCGCGGTGTACGGTTCACCAACGCGCACGAAACACTCATCTGGGCGCAAAAGGATGCAGGAAAACCCTACACCTTCAATCATCACGCTATGAAGGCGCTCAACGAAGATCTGCAAATGCGCTCCGACTGGTACCTGCCCATCTGCAATGGGCGCGAGCGGCTGCGCATCAACGGGGTAAAAGCCCACGCCACCCAAAAGCCAGAAGCGCTGCTCTACCGCGTATTAATGGCGTCTTCCAACCCCGGTGACGTGGTCCTGGACCCCTTCTTTGGTACTGGCACTACCGGTGTGGTGGCTCGCCGCCTGCACCGCCGTTGGATCGGGATCGAAAAGGATGCCGGGTACGTGCAGATTGCCCGCGACCGCATTGCCGCAGCGCCTGCCGGCGACACAGACCCGGATCTATACGCCACAAAAAATCCCCGCCGCGCCCCACGCCTGCCGTTTGGCGCGCTGATCGAGGCAGGCATGCTAAAACCCGGCCAATTGTTATACTTTGGTCCACAGGGAGATACCACGGCCCGGCTGCTGGGAGATGGCTCGCTGGAATTTGATGGACAGCGCGGTTCCATCCACAAAATTGCTCGCCTGATCGCTCCCGGCCCTGGCAATGGCTGGACGCTGTGGTATTACCTGGACGACGAAACCAATACACGTCAGCCGATTGACCGGCTGAGACAGTTATTCCGAGAACAAATCGACCATCGGGAGGATATTTCTGAATGAACGCACCTGTTCAACCGTATCAGCAGACGCGCTGGAGCCTGAGTGACCTGATGCCCACCGGCCAAGCCGCCGAAGTGGAAAGCGCCTTTGCCCGCCTGGGCGAAGATGTGCAGAAGTTTGCCGCGGAGGCGCGCCCCCTGCTTACCGACGATATTTCCAAAGATACGTTTCTGGATCTCATTCGCCGCAACGAGGAAATCTCGCGCCAGGCGTATCACCTGTACGGCTTCGCCAGCCTCTCCTTCGCGGGCGATACCCAAGACCAAACGGCACAGATGCTGATGGCCCGCGTACAGCAGTTCATGGCCCAACTGCAGAACGAAACGCTGTTCTTCGAGCTGTGGTGGAAGGGACTCAGTGACGAACGCGCCGCCGAACTAATGGAAACATCCGGCGACTATCGCTACTGGTTAGAGGTGATGCGCCAGTTCAAGCCCCATACCCTCTCTGAGCCGGAAGAAAAGATCGTCAATATCAAAAACGTCACCGGCTCCAGCGCGATGGAGCGGCTGTACGAAACGATCACCAACCGCTACACCTTCAAGCTCAACGTAGACGGTGAAGATCGCGAAATGACCCGCGGCGAGCTGATGGTTGCCGTGCGCCAGGCCGACCCCGACCTGCGTGCCCGCGCTTACCAGGAACTGTACCGGGTGTACGGCAACGATGCGCCCATCCTCGGGCAGATCTACCAGACCCTGGTACGAGACTGGCGCAACGAGAACGTGGAGCTGCGGAACTTCTCCAGCCCCATCTCCGCCCGCAACCTGGTCAACGACATTCCCGATGAAGTGGTAAACACCTTGCTCGACGTATGCGAGCGCAACAGTAGTGTCTTCCAGCGCTTCTTCCAGTTGAAAGCACGCTGGATTGGTATGGACCGCCTGCGTCGCTACGATATCTACGCCCCGGTAGCTAAGGCCGATAAGCAGTATTCCTTCGACGCCGCAGCGAAAATGGTGCTGGACTCGTTCAATGAATTCGATCCTGAGATCGCCGCTCTGGCGCAGCGTGTGTTCGACCAGAACCACCTGGACAGTGAAGTGCGCAAGGGCAAGCGCAGCGGAGCATTCTGCTCTTCGCTCGACCCCAAGCTGACCCCCTGGGTGCTGTTGAACTATCAGGGCCGCGCCGATGATGTGGCGACAATGGCACACGAGTTGGGCCATGCCATTCACTCCATGCTGGCATCAGACCACAGCCTGTTCACCTTCCACTCCTCGCTGCCGCTGGCCGAAACTGCATCCACCTTTGGCGAGATGATCCTGGTGGACAAGCTGTTGAATGAGGAAACAGACGAAAGCGTCCGCCGTGACATGCTCTTCCGTCAGGTGGATGACTCGTATGCGACCATCGGGCGGCAGGCCTTCTTTGCCCTGTTCGAGCGCCGCGCGCACGAGATGGTTAATGAGAACGCCTCGGTGGACGATCTGGCCAACGCCTACATGGAAAATCTGCGCATCCAGTTTGGTGATGCGGTAGAGATCAGCGATGAGTTCCGCTGGGAATGGATCTCGATCCCGCACATCTATGGGGTGCCGTTCTACGTATATGCCTACTCCTTCGGGCAGCTCCTGGTGCTCTCGCTCTATCAGCAGTACAAGCGCGAAGGCGAGGCGTTCAAACCGCGATTCCGCCAGATCCTCGCGACCGGCGGCTCGGATGCCCCGGTGCGTGTGCTCTCTCGCGCAGGCATCAACATCCACGATGCGGCCTTCTGGCAGGGCGGCTTCGACGTGATCGAAGCGCTGGTGCGCCAGCTCGAAGCGCTGCCCCTGCCGCAGCAGTAGCAGCCAGCTTCCACAACCTCGTTGGAAGGGTTATGGTATAAATAAGATACCTGTCGCGTTTGAACATGTGGCTGATCCGTCAGCCACATGTTCAAACAGCAGGGATTTTACGCCAATCGTCGGAGCTTCCATGTATTTTGCAATCGAAGGTGTTATTGGTGTTGGCAAAACCACCCTGGTGCGCCTGCTGCAACCGGCGTTTCAGGCCAACATGCTGCTCGAAGTCTTTGAAGAAAACCCATTTCTCAGCAGTTTTTATGGTGACCGTTCGCGATATGCGTTCCAAACGCAGATTTTCTTCCTGCTCAGCCGCTATCACCAACAGCGCCGGGGTATCCCGGAAGCAATGGTGGGCGGAACATGTCTGATATCAGACTACACCTTTGAAAAAGACTCCCTGTTTGCCCGCATCAACCTGCAGGGCGATGAACTGGAGATGTACCACCGGGTGCACGAAGCCCTGGCAGAAAAGATTCCGCTGCCGAACTTGCTGGTGTACCTGCGTGCCGATACCGATCTGCTGATGCAGCGGATTGCCCAGCGTGACCGCCCCTACGAGCGCGATATGGATCGCGCCTACATCGAACAGCTAAACCAGGCCTACGACGACTTCTTCCTCAACTCCCCGCACAGCAGCCCGGTCCTTGTCATCGAGATGAATAACCTGGATTATGTCCGTTACCCGGAAGATCTGCGCTGGATCGAGAACCGCATCCGGCAGGCGCTTCAGCTTGCACCCTTCCAGCCAGAACTGCCGATGCCAAACCACGATATGTAAGAAACCTTTGAGGGGAAGAAATGCGCCTTACCAGAGATTCGCTCATCAAAGCTGCCCGAGATTACGCCGCGCAGCGCGCGCGGGTCAGCCGGCGCATCATCTGCATCTACCTGACCGGTTCTGTGCTGGGTGATGCTCCGCTGTTAGGTGGAACAACGGATATTGACCTGTTTGTCATCCATGACAGCGAACCGGTGCAGCCGCGTGAGGTAGTGCGTCTTTCTGATGAGGTAACGCTCGACATCAGCCATCAGGATCAGGCAGTCTATCGCCAGCCGCGCCTCTTGCGCGCCGCCCCATGGCTTGGGCCTTTCCTCTATAGCAAGCCCCTGGTGTTGTACGATACCAACCACTGGTTCGATTTTGCCCAGGCGGCCACCGGTGCGCAGTTCTTCCTGCCCGATTATGTTATTCAGCGCGCCGGCACACTGGCGCGCCAGTCGCGCCGCGATCGTGAGCAGTTGGGTGTCCCGGGAAATAAGATGCGCGCAGCAGGGGGAGTTTCTCACGCCCGCCGCCTGTACCGGTATCTACGGGTGATCGAAAACGCCGGGAATGCTTTGGTCAGCCTGACTGGCGAAGGCCAGCCGCTGACAGAACGGCGCTATTTCGTCCATCTGCCGCAGCGGCTGCTGGGCATGCACCTGCCAGAGCTGGTTTCTGGAATGGAAGCGCTGTTTATGCCAGAAGAATCCGTCTCCAACGAAACCTGGGAGGCCTGGCTGGCAAACTGGCGGTCATCCTATGCTGCTGCGGCAAGTATGGAAAATGCCCCCGTGCGCCTGGCCGCCTGCCGCCAACAATATTACGAACGCGGCGCCGCTGCACTGTGGGAAGATAACCCATCCGCGGCGTTCTGGCCAGTGCTGCGCACGTGGGCGCTTGCCGCCAGCCATCTGCCGCCTGATGCTGAGGAAGTTCAACTTTGGGCCACGGCTATGCAGGAAATGAAGCTCGGCGAGGCGGATTTCTCCGAACGGTTGAAAGCCCTGGATAGCTACCTGGACCGCGTTGACGAAACGCTGGAAACCTGGGCAAATGCTAACGGCGTGACGGTACCCTTAGATTTTCAACCGTAAATTTTTCATAAAAGGTATGCCACATATACTGGTCAGCAGTTTTACACAATCCACCGAAAGTTGTGGATAAAACCACGAAAACTGTGGATAACTTGGAATCCGTGTGGATAACTAGCCTGTTTTGGTACAAAAACGAAAATTAGTGCAACACCGGCACCCCCCATATATGGGGGGTGCTTTTTGACTCACGCCGAATATGGAAAATGGGGATAAACCTGTGGAAACTGTGGATAAGTTCTACAGTTCTATCCACAGGTGAAGGTGGATAAAAATAATTGACGCCCAGGGGATATAGAGAAGGGAACCGCGAGGGCTCCCCATATGTGGCGGGAAAAAGTGCCGAAAAGCAGCCATTCCCATAGTTATCCACATATCCACAGGCCCTACTACATACAACGAATCCTTATAAATGTACAACAATGGGGGATATTCCTTCTTGACCGAGCTACTTTATTTCATTACAATTTGCTCAGAATAGTACACAATTGCCCCCTTGGCAAGCAGTACCCGACGAACCAAACGACACAAAAAGGGAGACACAATGGACGTAATCAAAGTCAAGGCCAACTCTCGCACAGCAGCAGTAGCGGGGGCGATCGCAGGGGTAATCCGCGAACATAAGAGAGCTGAGGTGCAGGCAATTGGAGCCGGCGCTGTGAACCAGGCAATAAAGGCGCTGGTGTTGGCGAAGGGCTACCTGGCGGAAGATGGGATCACCGTGGTGGCGATCCCCGAATTTGTCGATGTGGATATTGAAGGTAAAGTTCGCACAGCCATCAAGCTGACGGTAGAGCCACGCTAGCGAAAAAAATCAAATGCCTGATACAAAAAGGCCCCTTCAGCCCCGCTTTTTACCAGTGTAAACGGCGGAGCTGAAGGGGCTTGGTTCTTCCTATAACGCAGTTACTGGCCGGTCTGCGCCAATTCTTCCGGGTTGAACACGACGACGTCTTTGCCGGTCAGTTTCTCCTGCACCTTCTGCACGATCAAATCCAGATGCTTGGGGTGTGCCACGTAGTCCAGATCATCCGCGGGGACGGTGAGCACCGGGCAGAGGGTGAAGTGATCGATCCAGTTGCGGTAAAGCTCGTTGAGCCGCTGCAAATACTCGGGGCTGATCGACAACTCGTAATCACGGTTGCGCTGCATGATGCGGTGGATGAGGGTGGAGACCGACGCACGAAGGTAGATCACCAGGTCGGGCGGGGGGAGAAACTCTTGCAGCGAGAGGTACAGCGCGCGGTATGTTTCGTAGTCGCGCTGGCTGAGATATCCTTGCAAAGCCAGGTTCTGCGCAAAGATCTCCGCGTCTTCATAGATGCTGCGATCCTGGATGACTGACCCGGGGTGCTTGGCGATGGTGGAGTGGATCTGCAGTCGGTGCGACAGAAAAAACACCTGCGAGTGGAAGCTCCAGGTGTTCATATCCTTGTAGAAATCGGCCAGGTAGGGGTTTTCGGTCACCGGCTCGAAAAACGGGTCACAGTTCAGGCGCTGGCACAGAAGACTTACCAGCGTCGATTTCCCGACGCCAATATTACCGGCTACGACAATGTATTTTTTCATGTTGGTTCCCCTTTTTCCAAAAATTAACCGTTTGCCAGCGACGAGGATGCAGCCTCCGGCAAACGGTCAGAGCGGATGGATCCGGGTTATGGGATCTCGCCGGCAAGTTCCATGTCAATAATTTGCTCGAAAATTTCAAACGGCTGCGCTCCTACAACGGCGAGGCCATTGATGAAGAAGGTGGGGGTAGAGCGAACACCCAGCTCGGCAGCGTACTCGTAATCGGCAGTCACTTCTGCCTTATGTTCGGGTTCGCTGAGACAAGCCGTGAAGGTATCCACGTTGAGGCCCAGATCTTTGGCGTAGGCTTCATACGTCGCGGGCTTCAGATCTTTGCCACCGTTATACAGCAGCTCATTGTATTCATAATACTGATCCTGTTGCCCCGCGCAGTTGGCGGCGATGGCAGCGGGTTCGGCATTGGGATGAATGCTGTACAGCGGGAAATCGCGATACACAAACCGCACTTTGTCGCCGTACTTCTCGCGGATCTGCGGGAAGACCTCAGCGTGCCACCTGCGGCAGTAAGGGCACTCGTAGTCGCTAAATTCGATAATGGTAATCTCAGCGCTGTCTTTACCGAGAATATAATCATCATCCAAAGAAATATCGTAGCGGGTAACTTCCTGTTGCTGCTGCTGTTGGCCGGTGCCCTCGGCTTGCTGGACCTGAACCTGTGCCGCGGTAAGCTGCTTCTCATAGACGGCAGCGCGGTCTTCGGCAGCACTTAGTTGGGTTTGCAGCGGGCGCACCCAGATGAGGTATGCGGCAGCGGCGCCGAGTGCAAAGGCCACCACGACCATCACAGCCCAAATTAACGAGGTACGCATGCTGCTGCGCGGGCTTTCTTCCACGTCGTCCGTTTCCACAGCCTCGACCTCAGGTTCAATCTCTTCATTTTTCGGGGTAGGTGTCTCTTCCATAGATGTATTATATCAAACAGGATGTTTTTTCTCGATATTTCTTTATCACTCTATGTGGGTTTCAAGGATTTCATCGTTCGCTGGGGTGGTTTTACCACCCCAGCGAACGATGAAATCCTTGAAGCCGAGCATTACAATGCCATATCCTTCATCGGGATAAAAACACTGGGAGGCTCGAAAATGCAGCCTCCCAGTGTTTTTGCATCAAAATTATTTCGGACTAGGCCGGGCTGATGGCGCCGTTGGGGCACACATCGCAGCAAGCGCCGCAGTCTTTGCACTTGGCGGGGTCAATCTCGTAGTAGCCATCGACCTCGGAAATCGCGCCATCGGGGCACTCGGCTTCGCAGGCACCACACTGGATGCAGTCGTCTTTATTGATAACGTATGCCATTTTTGGAAATCCTTTCCTTCTTGAAGCAAAAAGATGCTGTTGTTTTTGATTGCTGACAGTTCGTAGGATAGCACAATGGGAGTAATTATGTCAACAATGGAAGGTTGTCGTTTGTCATAACTTTTGGGTCATAAATGTCATTGCTTCTGGACGAGGAACGGCGGTATTTTTTCGCCAAACCTTGACAACTGAGAGACTCCGGCTATAATAACAACGCTTTCCTCGATAGCTCAATCGGCAGAGCGGGCGGCTGTTAACCGCTAGGTTCCAAGTTCGAGTCTTGGTCGAGGAGCCTGAAACTAGCAAAAATCACGCCAAAACCGGGCGTGATTTTTTGTTTGTGTTCTACAATAATAATGATCAGGGTTACAAGAAAACGAAGGGGAAAAATGTGGCTTTTATATTTACGATTTTCCAACGACTCGAAGTATCAGACCATGCATGTTGTTTGCTATAACAAGCGTGAAACGGATTTCGTCTTAAACCTTGCTCAACAGCGCGGGTTCCAGCCGAAGGACGTTCTGGTTGAGTATGCCAGGTTTTATTCTAGAAGTACGATAAAGCCTATCGAAGTTCCGAATTTCCATTTTCATAATATTCAAACATTTGCGAAAGAGTGGGGGGTTACTGAAATCCCTGTACACGTGTAATTGCCTGTTTTGAAGGGAGTTCCCTTCAACTCAGTTTTTAAAAAATGCGTTCAGGGGGCACAGAAACATGCTTTTCAAAGACAAAACGCAAATTTTCGAAGAGGGCAAGGAATTCCTCTGCCTGGTGGATAAGGGAGCCAGCCATCTACAACTGCTCCACGACTACAACCTGTGGTACTCCAAAGCCTTGGAGTTTGTGACCCTGCACGCCAAGCTCCGCCAGAAGGAATTTGAGGAGCGCCACGCGGAAAACCAAACCATGCTGTGCGATCTCAGCCGCAAAGACTTCCAGCCGCTCAAAATGAATGTGCTGATCCAATTAACCATCATCGAGGCCAGCGAAGACCACGGCCCGCATCTGGTGTAGCGGATGGCCCTGCGCATTCTTTCTCTAGGCGATTCCTACACCATCGGCGAGGGCGTGGCAGAAGCCGGCCGCTGGCCCATGCAGCTCGCTGCCCGATTGCGTAATCGCGGCATTCCTTGTGCCGATCCGTTGATCATCGCCCGCACCGGTTGGACGACCGACGAATTGGATGCGGCGATTACGCAGGCCTGCCCTATCGGCCTGTTCGATCTGGTGACCCTGCTGATCGGAGTCAACAACCAGTATCGCGGGCGCAGTCTGGAGGAATACCGCGAGCAGTTCCGCGCGCTGCTGGAGCGGGCTATCGCCTTTGCCCGGAGCCGCCCGGAGCGTGTGCTGGTGCTTTCGATCCCCGATTGGGGCGTGACCCCCTTTGCAGAAGGGCGAGACCGGGGGAAAATCGCTGCCGAGATTGATGCATTCAACGCTGTCAAACACGCTCAGGCTCTTGCTGCCGGGGCGCGGTATGTAGATATCACCCCCTCCACGCGCGATCTCAGCGAGCCGGGTTTTCTAGCGGAAGACGGCCTGCATCCTTCGGGTCTTCTTTACAAACGCTGGGTTGACCTGGCGCTTCCCACCGTATTACAATCGCTGGATGGAAACCCTTGAACCAATTTACACAGCCGGCGGACAGCTCAAGCGCGTCCGCTTTTTTATGGGTGTCTGCGCAATCGTGTTTATCGGCTGCACCTACTGGAGCTACGATTTGCTCCAGCACTACGGCCTGAGCCCTGGCGACGGCGGTGTACTGAGGCCGATAGGCGAGCGACTGGCTTGGGGCCTGGGCGTATTCCTGCTCGGGCTGTTTCTCGTCCTGGCGATGGATCTGTACGGGCGTAAATACATCGCGCGTGTTTTCTACGATCCATCATCCCACTGCCTGGAGGTGGAAACCGTCCGCTGGTGGGGTAGGGCGACAAAGCGGTACGCCGAGAATGACGTAGTCCGCGCCAGCTACCACCGCGGTCACCTTGCAACTGACTCCCATACTGTGAATGCTCCGTGGTACTACGTGCGCTTTAAAGGCGAGCGTTTGGCGCACATCCTCGACGCGCAGGGAGAGTTCCTGGACTTCAAGCTCACTGCCAGGCTCTTAGGCCTATAAAGAATCAACCACAGAGAACGCAGAGCCAACAGAGAGTAGAAAAGAGAGAAGAACTTTTTTCAATCGTTCTTTCTCTCACTTTTTTCTCTCTGTTGGCTCTGCGTTCTCTGTGGTTCCGTTCTTTCTTTATACTTCTCTTAGCGTACCTTTGTGCTTATCTTCCCCGTTCGAAGCGGTTCGCCCGCAACGCATTGGCGGTAACCAGCAGCGAGACGCCCATATCGGCCATCACCGCCAGCCACAGCGAAGTGTAGCCCGCCATCGTCAGCCCTACGAAGACCAGTTTGGTGCCCAGGCTGATGATCACGTTCTGACGGATCAGGCTGCGGGCAAAGGCCGAGAGCCGCACCGCGAAGGGCAGCGGGTGCAGATCGCCGCCTATCAGCACGATATCGGCGGTTTCCATTGCCTGCGCGCTGCCCGCCCCGCCCATTGCAATACCCAGGTCCGCGGCAGCCAACGCCGGCGAGTCGTTGATGCCGTCGCCGATCATCGCCACCCGCCCGTGCTCTTCACGCAAGCGTTGCACAGCGCTCACCTTGTCTTCCGGCAGCAGGTTGGCGAGAACCTCATCCAGCGCCAGCGAGTCGCCGATGGATTTTGCCACCGTGGCATTATCGCCGGTTAGCATGACGGTGGTTTTACCCAGCGTCTTCAACTCCTCGATCACGCCGCGGCTGCCTTCACGCAGTGTATCGGCGGCGGCGATAAAGCCCACCACCCGATCACCATCGCAGACCAGCATGGTTGTGTGCCCGGCGCTCTCGGCGTCCTTTACCTTGTCACACAGATCACCCAGGTGCGGGTGCTCGCGGTCGAACAGTTTGTGACTGCCAACGGTCGCCAGCTTGCCGTTTACCCGGCCCTGAACGCCGCTGCCCGCCAGCGCAACCACATCCTGTGCGGGCTGGTAGCGGTCGATCACGCCGCGCTGCTCGGCAGCAGCGACGACCGACCGGGCCAGTGGATGCGCGCTGCGGCGCTCCAGCGAGCTTGCTAGCGCAAGCACATCCTCACAAGGCTGGCACGTTTGATCGCCATTGCAATCGGTAGCATGAAAGTTGGTTACTACGGGCTGCCCGTGAGTAAGTGTGCCGGTTTTATCGAATGCGAAGGCATTGATCCCTGCCAGCGCTTCAAGGAAGGCCCCGCCTTTGATCAGCACGCCGCGCCGCGCGGCAGCAGTGATGGCGCTAATCACCGTCACCGGAGCGCTGATCACCAGCGCGCAGGGGCAGGCGATCACCAGCAGCGCCAGCGCGCGGTACAGCCAGCCTGTTTCGCCGGGCAGGTTGAAGAACGGCTGCCCAAAGAGCAGCGGCGGAACCACCGCCACCAGCGCCGCGATCACCACCATCAACGGCGTGTACACCTGCGCGAAGCGGTCGATGAAGCGCTGGGTTGGGGCGCGCACGCTCTGTGCCTGCTCGATCATGCGGATGATGCGCTGGATGGTTGTATCCTGCACTAGCCGGGTTACTTCGACGATCAGCGCGCCGCTGCCGTTGACCGTTCCGGCAAACACCTCATCACCAGGCTCTTTCTCCACCGGCACGCTCTCGCCGGTGATCGGGGCCTGGTTGACGGCGCTCTGCCCGGTCTCGATTTTCCCGTCCATTGGGATGCGCTCGCCAGCCTTTATGAGGATACGGTCCCCCAGGCGCAGCATCTCAACAGGCATCGTTTCTTCTTTGCCTGCGCTTATACGAACAGCCTGTGCTGGGGCGAGATCATTTAGTTCATCCAGTACGCGCCGAGCGCGATCGGCGGTGAAGCCTTCCAGCGCCTCCGCAATGGCGAAGAGGAAGATCAGGGTTGCCGCTTCGGCGGTTTCGCCGATTACCACCGCGCCAATCCCGGCAATGGTCATCAGCAGGTTGATGTTGAAGTCACGGTTAATCCACAAATTGGAAAGCCCGCTGCGAACAATCGGGTAGCCGGCGATTGCAAGTGCAAGAATTTGCAACCCTTGCACCAGCCAACTGGGCGCGCCCAGCAAGTAGATCGGCAGGGAAACGATCAGCAGCACCCCGCCGATGAGCGCTAAGCGCGTCTCCGATCGACCGAGCAGGTAACGCCAGAAGCTGGCCAGCGCGCTGCCCTGTTCCTTTGCCCGCGTGGGGCGCTTTTCGGCGATCTGATAGCCCAGCGCCTCAACGCGCTTCTTCACGTCATCCGGCTGCGGGTCGCCTTCGATCTGAAGGAGGCCGGTGGAGAAATTGACCTGCACTGCCTGAGCGCCCTGCAACTGGCGCACGCCTTTTTCGATTTTCAGCGCGCAGTCGGCGCAGTCCATACCTTGGATATGATAAGTTTGTTGTTCAGCCATGATGTTATCCGTTCTTATGCTGGTAGTGTTCCAGGCCGCGGTTGAAGAGATCGCGGATGTGATCGTCGTCGAGCGTGTAGAAGACCGTGCGGCCAGATTTGCGCGCTTTCACCAAATGAAGCGCGCGAAGAAGGCGCAGTTGGTGCGATACCGCGCTCTGCGTCATTCCAAGCACGGCTGCCAGATCATATACGCACAGTTCGCCTTCCATTAAAGCCGAAAGTAACCGAACGCGATTCGGATCGCCCAGCGCGGCGAACGTCTCGGCCAGCCCCTGCGCGGTTTCTGGATCGATCAGGCTGCGTTTGGCTTCTGCCGCCTGTTCTTCGTGTAAAAATTGGATTTCGAATCCTTCCATTATCCACCTGTTTAACTCTTGAATATATGAACAATCTTTCATATATTGGGAGTATAATAATGCAATTGTTTTCACATGTCAAGTGAAAGGAGTCCCGTTCTTCTGTTCTATCCACAGATAATGGCAGTTATCCACAGTTTTAGCCTACTTATCCACAGCCTGGGGAAAACCCTACTCTTTCGCATAGGATACTCCCTGATCGCAAGTTTCATTGTTTGTGGCGCGTTTCTCCACAGCCATCCTGCTTTTATCCACAGAAAAGGGCCGGTTTTTCCACAGATTTTCGGCAGTTATCCACAGCCGTGGGGCAGATTCCGGCTGAAAACCAGCGTCTTATCCACAATCTGTTGTGGATAAGACGCTGGTTTTAGCACCCTTTGTGAACAAGTTCTCCACAATTTTTCTGCTCTTATCCACAAGGGTAGTTCAGGCGCAGTACAATACGCATAGACCAGGAGAATCCCATGCCACCAAAAGTTTTACGCCATTGTTCTATCTGCAAGGCCTGGGGCGCCATGTATGTGGTACAAGATGACAAGCTGGGCAAGCTGATCCTATGCCACAAGTGCTGGACTCACCGCCAATCGAAAAGCCCCGCGGACAGGAGCCGGCTAGATGCAAAAAAAGATCCGGCAGTCCCAGTGGAACTGCCGGATCGCTCGAACAAAAATTAGCAGCGCTTCTTTATTCCGCGCGGATCACCGCCAGCACTTCGTCGCGTCGCTGTTCCATCTCTTCACGTGAGGTAGCTTCCAGGTTCAGGCGGATCAGCGGCTCGGTGTTGGAGGTGCGAACGTTCATGTGCCAGGTGGGGTAGACAATTGAGATTCCGTCCAACTGATACTGTTCCGCGTCTGCGTATTTCTCCATCAGTGCCTGCATCCGGCCCTTGGGGTCTTTCACCGTCGAGTTGATTTCGCCGGAGATGAAGTATTTCGCCTCTAGCGGCGCAAGCAGCGCCGACATTTTGCAGCCCCGCTTCGAGAGCATCTCCAGCAGGATTAGCGCCGGGGCGATGCCTGAGTCGGCGTAGAAGAAATCGCGGAAGTAATAGTGCCCGGTCACCTCGCCGGCGTAGAGTGCGTTCTCCTGCGCCATGCGCCGCTTGATAAAGGCGTGCCCCACACGCTCCATCAGCGGCGTGCCACCCGCCGCCTGGATCATTTGCGGCACGGCAAACGAAGCGCGCACGTCGTAGATGATCTTCTCGGCCGGGGCACCCGGGCTGCGTTCCAGCATGTAGCTGCCCATCAACGCGGTGAGAAAGTCACCCGAGACAAATTCGCCCCGGTCATCGATAGTGAAGAATCGATCGCCGTCGCCGTCAAAGGCAAAGCCGATATCCGCGCGCTCTTCCACCACCCGGCGCTGAAGCTCCGCGCGGTTCTCGGGCATCAACGGGTCGAGCCCATGGTTGGGCAGGCTGCCGTCTGGGTCCAGGTACAACCCAATCAACTCCACCGGCAGGTGGCGGAACACCTCGGTGAGGACCGGGCCAACCATGCCATTGCCCGTATCCGCCACAACCTTTAGAGGTCGCAGGGATGATACATCGATCAACGACAGCACCTTCTGAATGAACTGCTCCTGGAAGTCCTCGCGGATTACCTGGCCCCTGCGCGCCGGGGCGGGGAAATCCTCGCTCTCTACCAGCCGCCGGATATCCTGAATGCCCTCGTCGCCGCTCAGCAGGTAGGGCATCCTTTTGACCATCTTGAAGCCGTTGTAGACTTTGGGATTGTGCGATGCCGTCACCATCATGCCGGGCAGGCCCAGCGAAGCGCAGGCATAATAATATTGGTCGGTGCTGACCATGCCGATGTCGTGTACGTCCGCGCCCTGGTCGGTGATGCCGCGCACAACTTCGGCAAGCAGCGCGGGTCCTGAGAGCCGCATATCACGCCCTACGATGACGGCATCCACGCCAAGGAAGGCAACAAACGCCCGACCAATGCGGTATGCAATCTCCTCGTTCAAATCGGTTGGGTAAATGCCGCGAATATCGTACGCCTTAAAGATTGATGGATTGACCTGCATGTTTCCTCCCTGTTAATTGAACGTTCCAATCCTGCCTGTATTATACCGGGTCATACCGGCGTCATAGTAGGAAGCGGGATAGATATGCCACGGCATGGCAGCGCTTTGTGTCTTGTGGTGGATGAAAGCAGCCGCTTCAAAAGGTATGCTCTCCACATTGTTACCCATTTTTGTTCTCCATAGGAATCATGATGCCCCGTACCGCCACGCTTTGCGAAAAAATCTTCTACTGCGTCTCCCGTCCCCTTGTGCTGGGGTACACCAGTTCCATTCTCAAAATGGACGTGCAGCGGTTCGACCTGCTGCCACCCGGCCCGGCGATTATTGCCGCCAACCATCCCAGCACTACCGATCCCTTCTACGTGGCAGGGATGCTGCGCCGCCAATCGTTCATCCTGATCAAAGACTTGCTGTTCCAGGTGCCGGTGCTGGGTGAATACCTGCGCCGCAGCGGGCATATCGCGGTGGAAGCAGGGCGGGGCGAAGCGGCGCTCACTGTTGCTGCCGAACGACTTCGGGCCGGGCACACGGTAATCATCTTCCCCGAAGGCATGCTCAGCCCGGTGGAAGGCGGATGCGCGCAGGCGCGCACGGGTGTCGCGCGCCTGGCACTGATGAGTGGCGCGCCGGTCGTGCCGGTCGGAATCCATTTGAAAATGGACCGTGCCCACGTGTTTGAATCCAACGTTAAGGGGCAGGTAGAAATGTCGCGCTGGTACTTCCGTGGGCCCTATCACCTGACGGTGGGGCGACCGATGCAGTTTGCCGGCGATCACAATGACCGCCCCCACGTTCGTCAAATTGCGGACACGGTGATGCAGCGCATCATGGAACTGGCGCATGATTCGGAGCGGCGGATGAATGAT
Organism: Chloroflexota bacterium; assembly: GCA_023434145.1. Taxonomy (GTDB): domain Bacteria; phylum Chloroflexota; class Anaerolineae; order Anaerolineales; family Anaerolineaceae; genus DSYU01. The sequence goes on from JAEYTI010000249.1 coordinate 15,546, forward strand.
CGCCTGCCGATGCAAGGGATGATGCCTGGGATAACAGCGTAAAACGTTTCGTCTTATTGGGCATTTGTTCTATAATGAAAGAACCTTGTTTTCCATAGGAGATGCCCAATATGCGCACCTATTCATTCGAACGCGCCGAAAACTTCATCTGGAGCAACGCCCGCCTGCTGGAACGCCGCATTTTCGAAACCCTCTTCGGCGGCGGGCCACGCGAGATGGTGATAACCGCGCTCAAAGCTTACCAGAACCCGGATGGCGGCTTCGGCAATGCCCTGGAGCCAGATAAGCGCGACCCGCACTCGCAGCCGGTGGATGTAGAGCGCGCGCTACAAATGCTGGATCTGGTCGGAGGACTGACGGATACAGCGGTTCAGAAGAACTTGCTGCTTCCTGCCTGTGATTGGCTGGAGTCGATCACCACACCCGAGGGCGGCGTGCCCTTTGCCATGCCCACTGCCCGGCAGTACCCGCACGCGCCCTGGTGGGGTGTGGATGACAACCCACCTGCCTCGCTCAACCCCACCGCCGATCTTGTTGGGTTGATGCTCAAAGCTGGCATGCGCCACCCTTGGATCGAAACGGCGTCATCCTACTGCTGGAAGGCGATCGAAGAGACCGAGACCGAGCAGTACCATGACCTGATGCCAATCGTCAGCTTCCTCGAGAATGCACCCGACCGGGCGCGTGCCGATCGAGCGCTCGCGCGGGTGATGGAGCGCATCCGCAAGCCGGGCGTTGTGACATACGATGTGGACGCCCAGGGTTACGTCAAAAAGCCACTCGACTGGGCGCCTGCTCCTACCAGCTATCTGCGCCGCCTGTTCGATGATGCCACCATCAGCGCTCACCTGGACGCTCTCGCTGCACGCCAGTTGGAGGATGGGAGCTGGCCTATCACCTGGGCCCCGATCAGCCCGGCGGTAGATCTGGAATGGCGTGGCTGGACAACGGTTGAGGCATTGCACACCCTGCGCAGTCACGAGTCGGACAAGTAATACCCTGCGAGTGCGGGGTGCGTTTTCCTGTCTGGCTCTATAATAAAGCCAGCCGTATTTCCGCGCAGAACCTTTCCCATTCAACCACGGAGAACCTTATGAAGATCTCGATTGCCTCGTATGCCTTTCATGGGCTGCTGCACCAGGGCAAGATGGATATTTTCGGCTACCTGGAGAGTTGCAAATACCGCTACCACCTCAATTCGGCAGACATCTGGAACGGCTTTTTCCCTACCATCGAAGAGGATTTTCTCAAGAAGATGAAAGAAGGGATGGAGGAGCGCGACTTGGAGCTGGCGAACCTGTGTGTGGACGGACCGCACATTTGGGATGATGACCCCGCGGTGCGCGAGCAGCACTATCAAGGCGCGCTGGATTACATCCGAGCGGCGGAACTGCTGGGCGCGAAGACCATCCGCATCGACGCGGGCGGGCAGGGCGATTCCTTCACCGAAGAGCAGTTTGACCTGATTGTGAAGCGCTACAAAGAATATGCACAGCTCGCCTACGATGCCGGGTTCAAGATCGGGCCAGAGAACCATTGGGGACCCGAGGTGAAGCCCGAGACGATGAAGCGCATCTGCGAGGCGGTCGATCACCCTGCTTTTGGCGTGCTGCTGCACTTCCGCGGCAACGCCGGCGACGCGATAATGGCCCCCTGGGCTATGCACACCCACATCTCGTGGGACGTGACCATGAACTGCCTCGAAGACAGCCTTTCCATGCTCAAGAACACCGGGTACACCGGTTACTACAGCGTTGAGCACCACTCCGGCAAAGATGAATACACCAAGGTAGGCGTGCAGCTTGCCCACACCCGCGACGCTTTGTCCCGGCTGTAGTGTTTACACAATACACCCCCGACAAAGTCGGGGGTGTATTGTGTAAACACTATTTTCTCGCTTCTGCCGTGGCAAGCTCAATCTCTTCTCCGCTAACCTCGCAGCCGCGCTGGGCAGACATATACACACCCTCGGTGATCTTCGAGGCTTGAAGCGCATAACGCGCCGTATCCAGCAGTGGTACGCGTCCCAACTGCGCCCAGACCCAGTGTTTCTGCGAGTCGTCGTAGCCCTCTACGGATGGGTCTACCTGATGCCAGCGCCAGTCGGCGGTTTTCAGGTCGAAGGTGGCGTCCATTTCCATATCGCCCATGGTGGTGTAGTAGGTGAATGGCTCCAGCCGAATGCCGCCCTTGCTGCCCATCAGGTGATCGCCTTCCGGCTCGCCCGCGTGGATGGCCCAACTGCTCTCCAGGTTCAGCATAATCCCACCCGCCAGCCGCACCAGACCGATGCCCAACTCTTCCACGTTGTACCCGCTGATTTTACGGCGGTCCTCGTACATGCCTGTCTCATCATACGTAGCGCCGGAGACTGAGATCACCTCGGGACAGTCGAGCAGGTACATCAGACGCCCCAGTGAGTAGATTGCCATATCGAGCATGGTGCCGCCGCCAGCCGTTTCTGTAGAGACAAACTCTTGCTTGCCGTAGCCATCGACAAACGGCCGGTTGCGGCGGCGGTAGGTGTAGCTCTTGGCGTAGTAGAGCTTGCCAAGGCAGCCCGCTTCCATCAGGCGCTTCGCGGCTTTGGTCTCTGGCTTATACAGCGTTCCCAACTGGATGTGCAGCATCTTGCCGGTGCGTTGGGCCGCTTCGTACATCGCTTTCGAACCTGCATACGTCCACGACATGGGCTTTTCACAGTAGGCATTCTTACCCGACTCCAGCACATCGATGGTTACTCTGGCGTGCAGGAAGTTGTGCAGGCAGATATCGACAGAGTCGAGATCGTCACGGGCTAGAAGATCGTGGTAGTCGATATATGTATTGGGGATCTTGTATTGCGCCGCGACGCGATCCAGTTCATCTTCGCGAATATCACACGCGGCGACCACCTCAACTTCTGGGATCTCGCTGTAGCGTTGGAGGTGGACTTTGCCTATCTGCCCTGTGCCAATGATACCTATGCGGACTTTCTCTTTCATAGTTGGCTCCTGGATATTTGTAGTTGGGAAAGGGTTGGAGAACTGGTGATAGATTTCGACCGGATAAGATAGATTATAGATGGAAGCGTGGGAAAATGGTTCCCTACAACCCTTCCATTTATTGAATAGCGTGGTATACTTCTGGCCGCGATCCTAACGGATCGCCCCGATCTTCAGGATCGTACCGATCCTCTGGATCGGCCGTATCAGGGTAAAGTTTTGATCTTTCCGAATGATTGCCCGACGGACCTTTGTCGGGCTTTTTTGTTGCCACGGACGGTTCCACCGCAAGGTAGGAACTGAACAAAATGGTAGGCAAACCTGGGCGAATGTCGGAGTCGTCAAAACTTCCCAATTACCAGTAGAACCTTCACGAACGAATATTTGTTTGATACTTTGTTGGATCGTTTTCGCGGCCAACCCAGTTTGCCGCGC
>JAEYTI010000254.1 GCA_023434145.1 Chloroflexota bacterium
CCTGCGCGAGCACAAAGACCTTCTTTCCTGCGACGTAGCGCTCAACCCCGATGCGGGTATGATCGCCCCCGACGTGCCCACCATCGTTTACGCCCTTCGCGGGCTGGCCTATTTTGAGCTGCGCGTCTACGGCCCTTCCGGTGACCTCCACTCTGGACTGTTCGGCGGCGTAGTGCACAACCCCGCCCAGGTGCTGTGCGATCTGATCGCCGGCATGCACGACGGCCAGGGCCGTATCACCCTGCCTGGTTTCTACGACAGCGTCCGCGCTCTGCCCGAAGAGGAGCGCCGCGAGCTGGCCCGCCTGCCTATGGATGAGGAATATTACAAACAGCAGACCGGCGTCTCGCAGGTATGGGGTGAAGAAGGCTACTCGCCCTCCGAGCGCGTCGGCGCCCGCCCCACGCTGGAAGTCAATGGCCTGCTCTCCGGGTTCACCGGGCAGGGCAGCAAGACCGTCCTCCCCGCGCATGCCATGGCGAAAATCTCAATGCGCCTCGTACCCGACCAGGACCCCAAAGAGGTACACAAGCAACTTATCGCCTACCTGGAGGCCAACGCCCCCGCGACCGTGCGCTGGGAGCTGGACGCAATGGCGGGTGGCACGGCCAGCATCAGCGACCCGCACCACCCCGCCACCGAAGCCCTGGCGAACGCCCTGGAGCAGGTATGGGGCAAGCGCCCGGTCTACAAGCGTGAGGGCGGCAGCGTGCCGGTGGTCGCCGATATGAAGAAGATCCTCGACATCGAATCGGTGTTGACCGGTTTCGGCCTCCCCGATGACAACCTGCACGCCCCCAACGAAAAACTGCACCTGCCAACCTGGTACAAAGGCATCGAAGCGCTGGTGCACTTCCTTTATAATCTGTAGAAAGTTATTGTGGTGATTTGCTATACCTGTGCTCCTCGCACAGGTATAGCAGAATACCAAAGGAGATTTTCTTTTGGCAAAACAGCCTGCGGAATGTATTGAGCGCCTGCCCTCCTACGGTGGCCAGGCCCTGATTGAAGGGGTTATGATGCGCGGGCAGCACGCCGTCGCAGCCGCCATGCGCGCCCCCGATGGCAAGATCGTCATCCATACCGAACCGCTCTCTGGCATCTACAAGAGTAAGTGGATCAAGGTGCCCTTTGTGCGCGGACTGGTCGGGCTGTGGGATGCGCTCGGCCTGGGCATGCGCTTTCTCACCATGTCGGCCAATTTACAAACCGGCGAGGATGAAAAAATTGAAGGCGCATCGCTCTATCTGACCATCGGCGCATCACTGGCAATCGCTGCCGGGTTGTTCTTCGCCGGCCCGGCCGGGCTGGCGCACCTCACAGAGCGCTTCCTGGGCTTCAACAGCATCGCATCCAACCTCGTTGAGGGTGTCATCCGCCTGAGCGCGGTGATCCTTTACATCGTTCTGGTCGGCAAAATGCCCGAGATCGCCCGCGTGTTCGCCTACCACGGCGCGGAGCACAAGACCATCAACGCCTTCGAAGATCGCGCCGACCTGACGCCTGAGAATGTGCTGCGCTACTCGTTGGAGCATCCGCGCTGCGGCACGGCCTTCCTGCTCACGCTGGTGATCTTCTCGGTGCTGCTGTTTACTCTGCTGGGCGAGATGAATTTTTGGCTGCGCATCGCAAGCCGCGTCGTGTTCATCCCCATTCTGGCCATGATCGCCTATGAGTACATCCGCTTTACGGCCCGCCACCTGGACAACCCCATTGTCCGCGTGCTGGTAAAGCCCAACCTGGCCCTCCAATCCCTCACGACCCGCCCGCCGGATGCAGGCATGGCCGAGGTCGCCATCACCGCCTTCAACGCCATGCTAGAGTTGGAGCAGCAAGCCATCGCCCAGCAGCAGCCGATAACACAGGCAGCCGCCGCAGATTAATTTCCTTGATTATCGATGCTGGGTGATGCAATCACCCAGCATCGATAATCAATTATTCCTGCTCTCTACCAGACTGCCGAGTACTTTCTTTACCAGGCTGGCGAAGCCCGCGAAGGAAAAGAAAGCCCTAGGTCTGGTGAGCAGTTGCATATAAACAATATGGATGTGACGACTGCTCTTTTGCGTCACATCCATGTTGTTTATTTCGACAATTCATCTCTCTCAATGTATAATATCAGCATGGATACCAGACAGAAACTCGAAGCAGCCTTGAAAGACGCCATGCGCTCCGGCGACGATATGCGCAAGCAGAACGTCCGCATGGTGTTAAGCGCGGTAAAACTCAACGAAGTGGAAAAAGGCCAGTCGATGGATGAGGCCGGGATCATCGCGGTGATCCAGAAGGAAGTGAAGTCGCGCCAGGAGGCCCTTGCTGAAGCACGGAAGGCCGCCCGTGAAGACCTTGCCGGGCGTGCGGAAATAGAAATCGCCTTCCTCGAAACCTTCCTGCCCGCGCGCCTGGGCGAGGAAGAACTGACCGGGCTGGTCCGCGAAGCAATCGCCGAGACCGGCGCAGCAGGACCTGCCGATATGGGCAAGGTAATGAAGGCGATCATGCCCAAAGTTCAGGGCCGCGCGACCGGCGACCAGGTCAGCCAGGCTGTGCGCAGGCAGCTCCAGAACTGAGCAGCATGACACAAAGCGTTTCGAACGCTTCTCGATTCCGCTCGATCAACCGTACCCTGGTGCGGCTGGCGATTTTGTTAATCACCGCGGCGCTGTCGTTTGCGTTCCTTGTCCTGCCGATCGCCACGCGTCCTTCGTACTATCCGATCCAGGAAGGCGACGTTGCCCCGCAGGATATTCAGGCCCCCACGGCGCTGAGCTACTCCAGCCAGGTGCTCACCGAGCAGATGCGCAACGAGGCAGAGGGGCGCGTATCGCCGGTCTATCTCGCCGCGGATCCTTCCATCGCCCGGCAGCAGATTGAGAAGCTTCGCTCCACGTTGAATTTTATCAACTCCGTTCGCGCGGATACGTTTGCCACCCCCGAGCAGAAGCTGAACGACATTACCGCGCTCGAAACCGTCCAGCTCTCCACGGAAGAGGCCGAGCGCATCATCAGCGTTTCTGACGCGCGCTGGCAAACCATCCAGCAGGAATCGCTGATCGTGCTGGAGCAGGTGATGCGCGACACAATCCGTGAGGGCCAGGTAAAAGATGCGCAGCGCCGCATCCCCACGTTGATCAGCTTTACGCTCCCGCAGGATCAGGCAGTGACGGTTGCCGAGCTGGTGACGCCGTATGTGGTTGCCAACAGCCTCTACAGCGAGCAGATGACTGCCGCTGCCCGCCAGGAGGCACGCGACAAGGTCGAGCCGGTATCGCGCGCCTTTGCCTCCGGTGAAATCATCGTCCGCCGCGGGCAAATTATCAGCCCGGCCTCTTGGGAGGCGCTGCAGCAGTACAACCTGATTGAAACCCCCAACCAATACCGCAATATGCTCGCCGCCGGGGCGCTGGTGGCTGTGCTGGCGGTATTCGTGGGTCAATACTTCATGCGTCAGAATCTGGCGGTAACGAAGAGCCTTCGCAGCCTTGCGCTGATCGCGCTGCTGTTCCTGTTCTTCCTCTATTTTGCCCGCCTCATCATCCCCAACCGCACGGTACTGCCCTACATCTATCCGCTGGCCGCTTTTGGGTTGACCATCGCCTGCCTGTTCAATATGCAGCTTGGCATGGTGCTTTCGCTGGCACTGAGCATTTTGGCGGCATACGGATTGCCCAACAGCATGGATCTGACCATCTACTACACGATCTCCAGCATGTTTGGCATCCTGGTGCTAGGCAAGGGATTGCGCATTGGAAGCTACTTTTGGGCCGGGGTGGGCGTTGGCGCGGCAGGCAGCGCGGCGATCCTGGCATATCGTTTGCCAGACGCCCTCACCGACCTGCTGGGGCTGGCTACGCTGACCGGCGGCGCGTTCTTTAACGGGCTGGCCTCCGCCTCGCTCACGTTGATCTTGCAGTTCTTCATTGCGCAGCTATTGGGGCTTGCGACCGCGCTCCAACTGCTCGAAATATCGCGCCCAGATCATCCACTGCAGCAGTTTATCTTGCAAAACGCCCCCGGCAGTTACCAGCACTCGCTGCAGGTTGCCATCATGGCGGAGCAAGCCGCGGAACAAATCGGCGCAGACAGCCTGCTCGTGCGCGTTGGGGCGGTCTATCACGATGTGGGCAAGGCACTCAACCCGCAGTTCTTCATTGAGAACCAGATGCCGGGCAACCTGAACCCGCACGACGACATTGATCCGCTCACCAGCGCGCGCACCATCATCCGCCACGTGCCGGATGGCGTGCATTTGGCGCGCAAGCACCATCTGCCGAACCGGTTAATGGACTTTATCCGCGAACACCACGGCACGCTGATGACCCGCTATCAATACGTCAAGGCGCTGGAAGCCGCCGGTAACGACCCCAGCATGGTGGATATTGACAACTTCCGCTACCCCGGCCCGCGACCGCAGAGCCGCGAAACCGCCCTGCTGATGCTGGCAGATGGCTGCCAGGCCCGTGCCCGTGCAGAACTGCCGCAGAGCGAGGAGGAGATCCGCAATATCGTGCGCAAGGTGATCGACTTCTGCCAGCACGAAGGCCAGCTCGATGACACCCGCCTGACCTTGCGCGACCTGAACGTCATCAGCGAATCCTTTATCAAGACGCTGCAAAACACCTATCATCCCCGCATCCGCTACCCCGAGATCCAGGTGATCAAGCCCGCAGTGCTGCCCAGCGAGACCCCCGCCGCCGATTCCACGCAGAAGCCCCCAGAGCTCAACCCGCCCCTTCCACGAATAGGCCCGCCCAACGAAAGTGAATCGACAGGATAACTTTGTGTTTGACCGGCGCACGATCGTGCGCCGGTCAAACACAAACCAGGTGAGAAGATATGATTAATCTCCTAATTTCTGATCCCTATTTAGAAATGGTAGATGGCGACAAGCTGGAACACGCCGCCCTGGCCGCCCTGCACCAGCATGGCGAAACGGGCGAGATGGATCTTTCGCTGGTGATCGAGGACGACGCGCGCCTGCACCAACTGAACCAGGAGTTCCTTGGCATCGACGCGCCCACGGACGTGCTCTCGTTCCCCTCGGGCGAGGAAGAGGTGGATCCCGAAACCGGGCGCTTCTACCTGGGCGATGTGATTATCTCCTACCCGCGCGCGCTGGAACAGTCCGCTGCCGCCGGGCACGCGGTGATGGACGAGCTGCGGCTTTTGGTGGTTCACGGCGTGCTGCATCTGCTGGGTCACGATCACGCCGAGCCAGAGGAAAAGGCAACCATGTGGGCTGCCCAATCCGAGATCCTGCGCGGGCTGGGTGTCACCATCCTGCGCCTGCCAGAGTAGCAGCAAGCGGAGCCTTATGGCCGAATTCTTCCGCCTGCGCGCTCGTTCCTTTCGCTATGCCTTCGCCGGGTGGTGGTACGTTATCCGTACCCAGCGCAATGCATGGATACATGCCGTCATTTCTGTTGCGGTGCTGGTGCTTGGGCTGTTTCTGCGCCTGCCTGCCCGCGATTTCGCCGTGCTGATCGTCATGATCGCCATGGTATGGACGGCGGAATTCATCAACACCGCGCTCGAAGCCGTGGTCGATCTCGCCAGTCCAGAGCTTCACCCGCTGGCCAAGGTCGGCAAAGATGTGGGCGCGGCTGCCGTGCTGATCGCCGCGCTGGCGTCGATCATCGTCGGCTTGCTGATTCTGGGTCCGCCGCTGTGGGCCTGGCTGCGCGGAATCACTGGTATTTAAAGGAGGAAGCATGACTTACACGCTCCGCCCCATGCAGGAAGCGGACATTGAACCCATCCTCGATCTGTCCATCGCCGCCTGGGAGCCGGTCTTTCAATCCTTCGAGCGCATCCTCGGGCGCAGCCTGTTCCTGATGGAATACCCCGATTGGCCCAAGAACCAGCGCGACGCCGTGAAAGGTGTTCTTTCTGACAACGAAAAGTTCACCACCTACGTAGCGGATGTGGAAGGCGCGGTGGCAGGCTTCATCTCCTACACCATCGACGAGAACGCGAGAACTGGCGAAGTCTACATGGTCGCCGTCTCGCCGCAGTACCAAAAGCACGGCATTGGGCTGGCGCTCAACGAGCTGGCGCTGGAAAAAATGCGCGAGCGCGGCGTGCGGATGGCCGTTGTCGGCACCGGCGGCGACCCAGGCCACGCCCCCGCACGCCGCACCTACGAAAAAGCTGGCTACACCGCCCTGCCGCTGGTGCGCTACTACAAGAATTTGACGGAAGAAGAATAACCGCAAAGAGCGCGTAGAACGCAAAGAGAAGAACATAATGGCAAACATCCCAACCACCACCTGGATCGACCACATCCCCGCGATCTACCTCGAGCCGCAGATCCCGCCGCCCATCCGCCGCCTGGTGATCTTCCTTGACGGTCTCTCTGGCAGAAAAGAAAACCTGCTTCCCTATCTGACCGATCTGGCCGAGGCCGGTTTCATCGCCCTCAGCTTTGACGCTTTCGAGCACGGCGAGCGCACGACGATGACCCAGGGCCAGATCATCGAGCGGACCTTTGGCAATTTCCGCCGCTATATGTGGCCCATCATCGGACAGACCGCGCTCGATACCCTGCGCGTGATCGACTGGGCCATTGCGAACCTGGGCGTGGAGCCGCAGGTGAGCATGGGCGGCATCTCAATGGGCGGTGATATTTCCATCACCGCCGCCGGGATCGATCCGCGCATCCGCCGGGTTGGTGCTCTCGTTTCCACGCCAGATTGGCTGCGCCCCGGCATGACCGATCTGCGCAAAGAAGGTCACCCGCCGCTGCCCCCCGGCGCTCCGGATGCTTATGCCCGCCACTTCTACGAGCAGTACAACCCCATTACCCACCTTGCTCACTACGCCCACGCCCCACGCATCCACTTAATCAACGCCGAGAACGACGATCACGTACCGCCCGAAGCCGCGTTCCGCTTCAAATCCGCGCTGGCGGAATTGTATCCGCAGGCCGCGGAGGCCGTCACCATCCACCTGCTGCCCGGCAGGGATCACGCCACCGCGGGCGGGGCAAAAGACCAGTGGTGGCCCGCGCTGATCAAGTTTTTTACCGGGAAGGAAGTGTGAAATGCAAGTCCTCTTCCCGCTCGATAAATGCGCCTGGGGTACGGCGTGGAGGTATCCTGATCGACGGGATTGTGTAGCGGTGCGCTGGAGTCCGCGGATATTATGAGTATTTGAAGATGATCACATTTCTAGAGGAAGGAATGTACGGAGTATTCGAGAAAGGGCAAAAAAATTCAATAGAGAAACAACTCTGAACAAAATTTAGTTGAATAGTATATACGAAGGGGCTGGGTTCATCATGGCAAAACAACGATTTTTATATTGGCTGCTTCTTGTTGTTCTTATTACCATTTTCGCCTATCCCCATTCGGTTCAGGCAGATATTGCTCCACCAAAGGCGCCTGCTGGATCGAATATAGATTCAGGTGAAGAAAGCACGAACGTTCAGATGGTTGCCGAGACGGTTACCATCGAAATCCCCTCCACCAGCAAGCATGAAACCGGGCAAGCTACCGTAACGGCGGTTTTTCAAATGCGCAACCTCGGTGATATCGAAGAACGCATGGATGTCCGCTTTCCATTATGTGGTGCTGATTCAGAATTTAGCGAGACGCTCGATATGCAAGGATACTATTACGTCTTTCCACCCGTTGAGAATTTCAAGGTATGGGTCGATGGATCTTCCCCACCAATCACCACTACGTATGAAAGTCTCTCCCGTGGGGGCGGAGAAGAAAGACTCGATTTCCCTTGTTGGGCGAACTTCCCGGTCATTTTCCCACCCGAAAAAGAGGTAACGATTAAAGTGCAGTATATCCAGGTTGCCGGGTATGGAGAAATTTATCACGGCACGGTGAACTTCGTCACACTCTCCTACGTTCTATTCACGGGGGCGGGTTGGAAAGACACGATAGGCAGTGCGGACATCACCGCCTATTTTCCAGTAGAAGTGGAAAACCTGAATGTTTATAAGGAACCCCGAGAAGCAACGGTTTCTGGGAAAAAAATTCACTGGCACTTTGAAGATTTCGAACCGGACCCCAAAAGTGAGTCCGGTCCAGGTCGAGTAGAAATTACCTTCTTGCAGCCCAAGTATTGGTATAAGGTTGAAGAAACCCGGGCAAAGGTACAGGTGGAACCAAATAACGGCGAAGCCTGGGGACAATTCGGAAAAGCACTCAAAGAAGCGTACCGTTTTGAACATAGATTCGCCAGGGAAGAATTTTACTGGGAAAGCTATGACGCATATGAAAAGGCGGTGACACTTCTGCCAAATGACGCCGAATGGCACTACGGATTTGCAAATCTTGCGTGCAACAATGCAATGAATTATGAACCGTATGTTCGAAGTATTTCTGATCCCCTTGAACAATGCCGTACATGTCTTGAACAAATGGAACAGACACTGAAAATAAACCCCAATCATGAAAGAGCTTTTGAGATGCTGGAAAGATTACAGTACAGGTCATGGGTAGATCTGAGTGGGGCCGAGCCTATATACCTGATCCTCACACCATCCACCCCTACCCGTACTCCGCAACCAGTCAAAATGAAATCCCTCACAAGAACTATTCAACCTGCCTTGACAATTACACCGACTGAAACATCATTAACGACTCCAGTATGGGCGACTACTCCTGCGCCAACCATCGTTGCCCCCGCAAAACCAGAACAAAAGCCCTCCGCTTGCGCCGCCATCGTTCTTCCGCTGTTCGCGGTTGCGCTGTTACTGTTTCACCGCTATCGCTGGTAAATCGAAGAAAATCCCGGTATGATAGTGCAACTATGAACTTGCATAACACCTTCCTCTTCGGCACGGTCGGATCGCCCAAGACCACGCCTAAAAAGCCTGGCGGCAGTGTCGGTTCGATCCTGCACCTCAAAACGCTAGGTCTCAGCGCGTTGGAGCTTGGCTGGGTGCAGTCGGTGCGTGTGAGTGAAGCCACCTGCGCCGATATCTGCGCCACCTGCCACGACAACGACTTCCGCCTCTCGGTGCATGCGCCGTACTTCATCAACCTCAACGCAACCGAAGACGAGTGGCCGAAGTCGCGCAAACGCCTGATGGATGCCGCCCATTACGGCAACCTTGCCGGGGCGACGGATATCATCTTCCACCCCGGCTCGTATTTCGGCCAGCCGCCCGAGGAAGTGCTGCCGAAGGCCATCGAGCGCCTGCGCGGATGCGTCGAAGAGCTGCGCGCCGCGGGCAACCCGGTGATCCTCCGCCCCGAGACGATGGGCAAGATCGCCATGCTCGGCTCGCTTGCCGATACGCTGGCGATGAGCAAGGCCATCCCCGGCGTAGAGCCCTGCCTCGACTTCGCCCACCTGCACGCCCGCGCCGGCGACGGCTCGATGAACAGCAAAGCCGAGTGGCTGGCCGTCCTTGATGGCTACGCGCATGAATTGGGCGCAGAGTCGCTTCAGCGGCTGCATATCCACCTCTCTGGCATCGAGTACGGCGAAAAGGGCGAACGCAACCACGTCGCCCTGGAAGAATCGGATTTCGCCTTAGATGAGCTTTTCTCGGCCCTGCACGAGCGCGGCTGCGCCGGGCGCATGCTGTGCGAATCGCCCGAGATGGAGGATGACGCGCTCAAAATGCAGCAGCGCTGGCTCGAGATCGCCGAGGGCTAAATTTTCGGTTACACGGGCTTTGTCAGCATCTCCGCGATCTCGATGTGTCCGCCATCCTGCGCCATTTTCCATGGCGTGACCCCGGCAGTCGTAGCGGCATCCGGGTCTGCCCCATGTGAGAGCAGCAGCCGCGCCATCTCGATCTGCCCGTTCTGCGCTGCCGAATGCAGCGGGGTGAAGTCGTCTGCCTGGCGGGCGTTGGGGTCGGCCCCGGCTTCCAACAGCATGCGGGCAATCTCTAAATGCTGCCCCGCGGCCGCCGAGTTGAGGGGCGTCACCTTCTGGCCGTTGCGTGAGGGTGTGTTTGGGTCCGCGCCGCGTTCCAGCAGCGCCTTTGCCACATCCTCATGGCCAAAGAACGCCGCCAGCCCCAGTGGATGGAACCCATCCGGGGCAAAGGTGTTGGCGTCTTCCGGGCTTTGATCCAGGATCTCCAGTACAGAGATCAGGTGCCCGGCAGCCGCGGCTTCGAACAGGTTCAGCGGCGCGCCTGCCATCACCAGCAGGTTCACAATCTCCGGCTGCCCGTAGTACGCCGCCGTCAACACCGCCGAGAGCCCGCCGTCACGCGCGCCCGCCAGATCCACATCCTGCTCCAGCGCCGACTCCACCGCCGACCGATCGCCCTTCTTGATCGCCGCAAAGAATTGGGATATGTCCATCGTCTGACCCTCCTATTACAGTATCCGTTTATGAGAAGACGCCTCACCCCGGTGGTGCTTCACCGGAGAAGCCCCCAATTTGCATAACCGGCAAAATGGAGAGGGTGACTTGTTCCGCTTGGGTGTGGGTTTGCAAGGCACCCTCTCTATTTTTCGCAGAAAAATGGAGAGGGCCGGGGTGAGGCGTATTCACTCACCCTTCCCGCACCTTATTGAAATCCTCCACCGCCTGGTACATCGCCAGGAGATTCTCTACCGGCACCCCGGCCTGAATATTGTGCACCTGCGTGAACACAAAACCACTTTCTTTGGCAAATATTTCGATATTCTGCCGGGTGTGCGCATACACCTCTTCTGGCGTGGCAAAGGGCAGTACGGTTTGCGTATCGCAGCCGCCGCCCCAAAAGCATAACTTGTCGCCAAACTCACGCTTCAGCCGCTCGGGGTCCATGCCACGGGCGCTTATCTGGACGGGGTTGAGGATATCGCAGCCCGCGTCGATGATACCGGGGATCAGCTCATAGATCCCGCCGCAGCAGTGCAGGAATACCGCCACATTGGGCTTGAGCTGGTGGATGCGCCCCCACAGCGCCTTCTCACGCGGCTGGAAGACCTCGTAATATACCTTGGGCCGGATCTGCGGGCCGTTCTGCGTGCCCATGTCACCGCCCATCTGAATGATATTAATGTAGTCTCCCACCGCATCCAGGTACAGTTCCACATTTTGCAGATAGTTCGCCAGCATCTTATCCAGCACTGCTTCTGTGAAAGCGCGGTCCCCGGCAATATCCATCATGAACTGGTCCCAGCCGCGCAGGCCCTGCCCGCCTTCCAGGAACGCGCCGCCAAACGACCCGAGAATAGCGTAATCGGTCTCGTCATGCAGGCGTTTGGCCTCAGCTTGCAGCAGCTTCAAATCCGCATCGGAGTATACCGGCCACTGGTAGCGGTCCAGGTCCGAAGCGGTTTCAGCATAGGCCAGCGGCGGCGTTCCCACGGTGTCGAAGTAGTAGCTGTCCGCCGGGCGATGGCCCCAGCGCGTTCCCGCCGCGTTGAGGGCATATTCCCCACCCGCTCCGTCTGGCTCGGTCAGGAAGGTGGAAGTGATCTTTGCCGGAGTCCCATCTGGCAAGGTAGTTTCGCGCCAGCCGCGCAGTAGCCCAGTATCCAGGATCACCACGTCGCAGCCAAAGCGCTGCCGGATAGGCTCTTCCACGTACGCAAGCTGCTGCATCGTATCGAACACATACAGCCCGCCCGCATCAATACCCAGGTGATCCTTCAACCGCTGGTAGGCGATCGCCATAATGCCTGTTGAGCGCATCCCGCCCAAATCAACCGGCAGCCGGTCAACCGGCTGGTGATGTATGGCTGCTGTTACTCGTTCACGTGAGTTCATATTTCCGCTCCTGCTCCCCTTATCGGCATGCAAGAAACCTTTCCGATTACATCCTATTCGAAAACTGTTTTGTTGTTTGGGTGGGTTGCCACCCAAACAACAAACACATGCTATATTTTTCGAATAGATATTTTTACCCCATCCCAATATTTTTATTTGTGTTTGTGGTGCGAAACATAGTCTCACACCACAAACACAAATAAACAATTCTTGGAATAGAAACTTCCTCAATTTTACATGAATTACACGTAGTGAAAAAATTTGCTTGTTGTAATTTAAAAGTTTTTAGTTATAATACAATTGTACTCAGGTAACCTCCGAGTGGGGTCTCGGTAGGAAATCGGTATACTTCCCGACTTTCTATGAGAGGAGCATAAGCACGATGCGTAAAATTCTTTCGCTTGTTTTTGTTTTCATCGCTTTGATTACCGCTGTTCAGCCGGTAGAAGCCTGTCACCCGACGCCGCCTTCATCACAATATGTTGACTGCGACGATTTGGGCTCAGACTATCAGTTTGGGATCCTGGTAAAGAACGCACCGAATGGCAAGTTCAAACTCGTATCTTCTTATACAACAAAGCTAACCGGTGGCGCTCCAAATGACCCGAACAACTACGTCCAGATCTTCAACAGCAATGGCTACGTTTTTGACTGGAAGGCCTCGCTCGGGATCGACGCCGTAATCGTAAATGCCAACGGCCGCTCGCGCATCTATAAGGATGCCGAGGACTTTGGTGGCAGCAAATACTACGGCAAGACAGACTATCGCGGCAAGCCCTACAAGATCAGCAGCATTGAGTTCTGCTACGACTACGAGCTCTCGGTCAGCAAGACGGCCAAGGGCATCGCGGCGGCTGGCTCTTCTTGGGATATTACCAAGAGTGTTGCTGAACCTAACAAGGCGCTGTTTGCCGGCGAATCTGCCCAGTTCGATTACACCGTCAACGTGCTCAAAGAAACCACAGGGGAGAGTGGCTTCAAGGTGCGCGGCGAAGTTGTGGTCAAAAACAACACCCCTGCCACTGCCTACGTCAGTTACATCAAGGATTACCTGAAACCCGGTGACATTCCCGTAAGTCTTGATTGCGGTGGCAAACAATTCCCCTACAAACTCTATCCCGGAAAGACCCTCACCTGCACCTATGAGAAGCAACTGAATTCCAAGCTGGAAGGGAAGAACACCGTAAAGGTGTACACCAAGTACAGCAGCGTGGGCGGCGGATACGCTGAAGCGCCCATCGTTTGGACTACGCAGTCCGGTGGTGGCACCGGCCCCACGTCGGTGACTGTCACCGATACGCAGCCCGCCTTTGGCGGCCCCCGCACTGTCTCCAAGAGCGCCACCTTCAACTACGCGGTACCAGCCACCTGCCCGGCCGACCCTGCCCTCTACACCGATGGCAAGCTGACCCAGGTGATCGACAACACCGCCAAAATTGTCGAAACCAATGATTCTGCCAGTGCGCAGGCCGTGCTCGACTGCTACCTGCCCAACATTGCCCAGACCAACACGACCGCATTGGATGTGAAATACAACTGGGCCATCGAAAAGCTCGGCAGCGTCGATGATCTCCTCCTGGAGCTCAATGAGACCTTCCCCGTTGACTACACCGTCAAGATGAGCATGGTCAATGCGAATGAGGTCAACCAGAAACTCAGCGGCACGGTAACGCTGACCAATCCCCACCCGTCTGCTGATCTCACCGGTACGCTTGCCGTTGAGCCCGTGCCCGGAACCTCCGCGGTACTGCTCGACTGCGCCAGCCCGGTAACCATCCCGGCGGGCGGCGAAGTTACCTGCAATTACGAAGCTCCGCTTTCCAGCTCGGCGCCTGGCGTCAGCAGCGCTACCTTCGCCTTCAACAGCCTGGCGATCAGTAATACCACCGCTTACGACTTCGCAGCATCCCCCCGCGGTGAGATCGATGAGTGCGTGACCGTGACCGATGACAAATACGGTCCTCTTGGCGAAGTCTGCACGACAGATGCGCCCAAGTTGTTCGAATACACCATGGAAGTAGGCAACCTGCAGGTATGCCAGTCAGAGCCCTTCATGAACACGGCGTCCTTCCTCACCAACGACACCGCAACGGCTGGAGCCTCTACCTGGACAGTCTTCCTCGATGCCAACTGCCAAACGGATAAGTGCCTCAACCTCGCCGAGTACTGGATCGATCACGCCTATCCTGGCAACTACGATCCCACCTGGGATGCCATTGGCGGCCCGGACGCTCCGTTCTTCGAAACCGGCTCTACCTGGCTCGAGACACTCGAACGCATGCCCGAGATGGGCGGCGATCCCCGCGTGGCTATCTACAATGGTCTGTCTCGTGACTACATCACCGCCAACCTGAACATGGAGCAGGGTTCACAGGCGCCTGATGAGGTAGCCAACGCGATGGCTACAATAGAGGCTTTGCTGGATGCGTATGACAACGGCACCTTCTCCATCTCTGATGAGACGCTCGCAGAAATGGAAGCCCTGTACCAGATGTTGTACGACTACAACAACGGCGGCTTTGGCCAAGAGGTTTGCTGCTGGTAATCTAATCTGATCACAAAAACTACACCCACCTCGCGCGAGGTGGGTGTAGTTTTTAAGACCCATATCGGGTTTCAAGGAGTTTTTGGTATGTTGGGATGGTTTCACCACCCCAACATACCAAAAACTCCTTGAAACCTATATTGAGCGGTTTTAATTTTCTGCTTTTTCGTCAAGCGGCAGTACGCCGCTCTGCACCGCGTACCGTATCAGATCGCGCTGGCTGCTTAAGCCCAGCTTGCGCAGCAGGTTCGACCGGTGTAGTTCAACCGTGCGCGGACTGATGGTCAACCGGTTCGCGATCTCAGGCCCAGAAAAGCCCTCCGCCGTCAGGTGAAATACTTCACGCTCTCGGCGGGTAAGCTTCTGGTATGGCTCTCGGAAAAAGTACGTGGTTTTGTCAATCAGCAAGTTAAACAGGCGATCTGCGGAAACCGGGCTGACGTAGCGCACCCCCAGCATCATGTGACGAAGCGCAAACACCGCCTCAGAGGCGTCTGAAGTAAAGAGAAGGAAACCACGCGCACCGCTGCGCAGCAGATCGAGGATAAACACTTCATCATCCTGGCGCGAGATCACAACGATCTGCACGCCAGGCAGAAGCTGGCAAAGGTTTTGCACTTGTTCTGGCCCTCGCACCGGGCTCATGCTAAGGCTCATCAGGATCACATCGGGTTTTACCAGCAGCGCCAGCGATTCCAGTTCCGCGCAATCTTCCACCTCGGCAGACAGTTGAGCTTCCGGCAGTGTGCGAATCAACTGTCGAAAACTCTGCCGAAACTGATGGCGATCGTCTGCCAGGAGTACTTTGGTGGTCATTCAGCGCTCCTAATGCGTGTTAACTGCCGGGTTATTCTATTTTAATGGATAACCTCATTTCACGCCACGAAAAACCCCGCACCTTTCCTACCACCACCCCAATTCCCACAAAACCGACGAAATCAAAAGGGACCAATCGTCAAACAACCGTTATAATTACCGGGTGGAAGCATGTAATCTCCTTCGAACCACTGTGAGGTCCCCTGAATGATTGTTGTAGGCGTTGATGGTGGCAGCACCAAAACGATTGCTCTCGTCGCGGAAACAGACGGAAGAATTTTGAGCGCCGCGCGCGGGGCCGGGAGCAACTGGAGCGGCGAAAATGTTGAAGTGCCTATGCGCGTGGTCGCGGAAACCGTGCAAGAGGCGCTGGCAAAAGCAAAGGTAAGCCCGAACCATGTAGCGCTGGGCGTATTTACACTGGCCGGAGCAGACTGGCCAGAGGACCACACCAACCGGCAGCGCGCGCTGGAAGCAGCCGGGATCGCCCAGAAGGTGATCGTCAAGAACGACTCCTTCGGTGGGCTGCGCGCGGGCACGAGCCGGCCGTACGGCATGGTTCTCGCCGCCGGCAGCGGTATGAACGCCGCGGTGATCGCCCCAGACGGCAGCGAATGGGCTTTTGGCTATTACGAAACGTTCGGTGGAGCGCGGACTCTCGCGCAGGACGCCTTCTACGCCGTTCTCCGCGCTGAAGACGGGCGCGGCCTTCCCACCCGGTTGACACAGACCGTCACCGAGCGACTGGGATTTGATACCGTAGAAGCTATGCTGCGCGCCTGGATCGCCGGGACGGTCGATCGCCGCCGCTTCCTGGCCATTACGCCGCTGGTATTTGAGGCTGCCCTGGCCGGCGACTGCGTTGCAGCAGACATTATCGTGCGGCAGGGAAAGGGGCTGGCCGAGTACGCAACTGCGATGGCGCGCCGCTTTCAGATGCAGCAAATCGAATTTGACGTTGTGCTCGCAGGCAGCGTCTTCAAAGGAGTTGGCCCACTGCTGATCGACACGCTCACACAGGAAATTCACCGCGAAGCACCATGCGCCAGAATTATCCGAGCGCAGTTCGAGCCTGTGGTCGGCAGCGTATTGCTGGCCTGCGATGCGCTGGGCATCCCGGTTACCGAAACCGTGATGGAACATTTAAAGCAGACGGTACCCAATTCCTCCTTTTTCAACACAGCAGATTGAGTGGACTGATGACACAATTGATGGAAGGAAAAATATGCCTGGTCACCGGCGCAACGCGCGGATTGGGCTTGCA
>JAEYTI010000045.1 GCA_023434145.1 Chloroflexota bacterium
TTTTTTTTTTTGTGTTTGGCGCCACACCCCCGCAAAAACGACAAACACAAAAAATAATTTTCGGATTGGCTCTTCGTCCGATGTACCCGTATAGTATAGCGAGAAACGGACTGGAGCGGGGGAAAACGGCGATTTCAGCAATGGCTTACCTTGCACGAACTCTACAATTTTTCAGCCAACGCTTCTGTAAACACGATTCTCAGCTTGTGGAAGTACAATCAAGGAAATCGCCCGCCTGACAACAACCATGCACAAACCTGAAGCGATCAAGAACCGGCTAGACCAAAAGCGCGGCCCGCATTTCCGTTTACCGAGGAAGTGCGTTCGAATGCTGCGCAAATATTGTGTGGCCGCAGCCTTTTTCACCTATATCGCAGCCTTTCTGATCTTATACCCGGTCATCGGCAACGTAGTAAGCAGCCTTACCTTCCTCCCGGTAGCCGCTGCCGCCTTATTTTGGGGACGCAAACCTGCCTTATGGACAAGCGCGGCGGTCACCGCTATCAGCGTGGTGCTGTTTATTCTGGTTGGCGGCTCGCGCAGCCCGTTGGTTATTTTTATGTCTTCCATGGCAGGGCTGGTCGTCCTGCTGGTTTTGGCATTGCTGGCAAGCTGGAACGTGGAAATGCGCGCTCAGATGAAGCAGGATTTGATGCGGCGAGAGGTAAGCGAACGCGCGCTGCGCGAATCAGATCGGCGCTACCGCATGCTGTTTAACAGCATCAACGATTCCATGCTGATCCACGATCTGGACGGGCAGATTCTCAAAGTAAACCTCACCGCCTGCGATCAGCTTGGCTATAACATCGAGCAAATCGTCGGCCTAAACGTGTACCTGCTGGCAGGCCCGGCGGCTGAACAAATGAAGGCACAAATGGCAACCCTGCGTGAAGCGCAAAAGGTGCTGTTTGAAACCTGCCTGACCACACGCGGCGGTGAAGTATTCCCGGTGGAAATCAACGCCTGCCTCATTGAATACCAGGGACGCTCGGCGGTGCTTTCAATTGCCCGCGACATCCGCCAGCGCAAAGCCATTGAGCGATCCGAGCAAGAACAGCGCGCACTGGCGGAGACGCTGCGAGACATCGCCGGCGACCTGACCAGCACGCTGGAGCTGGAAGAGGTGATGGACCGCATCCTGTTCCAGCTTGGGCGGGTGATCGAAAATGACGCCGTTTCGATTGACCTGGTGGAAAAGGGAACCGCGCGGGTAATGCGCCACCGAGGCTTCACAGAACGCGGGCTGGGAGAATGGATCGATGGAGAAGTACGGAAGGTTTCAGACCTTCACACATTGCAGGCCATGGCAAAGACCCGCTGCCCCGTCGTCATCTCCGATACCGCACAAGATCCGCTTTGGCTTCATCTGGAGCAAACCCAATGGGTGCATTCCTATGCCGGCGCGCCGATACACATCAAAGGTGAAACGATCGGTTTTCTCAACGTAAGCCACTGCAAGCCAGGCTTTTACACATCCTTCCACGGTGACCGGCTGCAAGCCATTGCGAACCATGCCGCCATCGCTATTCACAACGCGCGTCTGTACGCAGAGGTGCAGCGGCTGGCAATGATAGACCCGCTCACCGGGCTGTATAACCGGCGCGGGCTGTTCGAGTTTGGACAACGTGAAATTGAGCGGGCAAAACGCTATGGCAGCGCCCTTTCCGCGCTGATGATCGACGTGGACCACTTTAAGCAGTTTAACGACGAATACAGTTACGCTACCGGCGACTCCGTTCTCGCTGAAGTAGCCCGGCGCTGTCGTTCTGTGGTGCGCAAGGCGGATCTTGTGGCGCGATTTGGCGGCGACGAGTTTGTTATTTTGCTATCTGAATGCAACTTGCAATCGGCGCACATCGCCGCCGAGCACGTGCGCGAGGCAATCGATCGTTCGCCCATTGATACAGAAGAAGGCCTTCTCCCGGTTTCCGTTAGCATCGGCATCGCAACAATCAACGAGGATGACCCAGACCTGGGCCATTTGATCCACGATGCTGGGAAAGCCAACCACCAGGCAAAAGAGAGCGGGCGCAACCAGGTGGCAGCCGCGTGTTCCACGCTAAAATAAAGGTATGAAAATCTTACAGCGCATCGCAGCCGCCTTTTCGGTTGGCTACATCTTGATGTTCTTTTCAGAGCGCGTTTTCTGGAGCCGCCTGACCCCCGAAAATACGCCCGCCGACCTGCTGTTTACCTGGATTGTCTACAGCCTGCTGGCTTTCTTGTTTCTTTGGAGCGTCGATTACTTCCGCACCCGGTTGTGGATGACGGTTTTTCTTTGTGGCGCTGTGTTCGGTTGGCTTGCGGAAGGCGTGATCGCGCAAACCATATTCGATAATTTCCCCATTAGTATCTCGTGGACGGGACTGGCCTGGCACGCGCTGATCAGTGTCTTGTTTGGCTGGTACGGATTGCGTCGCGCATACTTGCAAGGGAGTGCCAGGCAGGTGGCGCTTTTGGCGGGCGGTATGGGGGTGCTTTGGGGATTATGGGCGCTGTGGTGGCCTGTAGATTTGGGCAGGCCCATTCCGCTGGCTGGCTTTTTACTCAACACCTGGGTTGGCAGCCTGCTGCTGCTAGCAGCATACTGGGTATACGATGCTGTGCAGCCAAAGCATTTCCACCCCAACCGGGTTGAGATCGCCGTGGTAGGGCTGGCGGTGTTCTTCTGGTTTGCCATCGTCACCGTTCCGGCGGTCGCGCTGCGCGCCTTGCTGATTCCGGCGCTGATTGGGCTGACTCTCTTTGGTCTGTGGCGCGCCCGGCGCACCTCCGCGCACGCCAGCATGCTCGCCGTGCTGCGCGGAACCCTGCGGCCCGGCGCTGCCGCGGCGATCCTGGCGATGCCGCTGGCGGCTTCCCTCGTTTACTGGGCCGGATTGTCGCTGGGCTTTTTCCCGCCCACCAATGCCATCGTGCTGGGCATCACCGCGCCGGTGGGGTTCGTGCTCTATGGGCTCAGCCTTTCCTGGGCCATCCGCGGAACGATCTAAGAATTTATCCCAGTATTTTTTCGTGCTTATCATGCGCGCCTACGTCGCGCATGATAAGCACGAAAAAATACTGGGATAGGTTCTAAAACCACTCTTCCGTGCTGCTCAAAACCCCACCCGGGTAGGGTGGCAAACCCAGAGCGGCCGGTTATGCTGTTGCTGTCGAACGATTACCGCCTTTCACTTCCCGGCGCGGAAATTTCGAGGAAAACGATGGCAACTACAATCGATAAAGCACAAAGGGCCGAAACCAGCCGGCCGCTGGCTACGCTGCACCAAACGCTCCTGCTGGTGTCGCTCCCATTTGGCATTCTGAACTTCATGCTACCCATCTACGGCAAACAGACCGGAGCCAGTGCTGCGGAGATTGGCCTATCCTTCTCGGTCTTCTCGCTGATGACGGTATTGATGCGGCCCCTGGTGGGCAGCGGGCTCGACCGCTTTGGGCGGCGCGGATTTTTTATCGCCGGGCTAGCCGGGTACGGGCTTTCGATGGTGGCATTCGCCTATTCTGCCACGGTGTGGGGGCTGATCATCGCGCGGGTACTGCAAGGGGCCGCGGCATCGCTGCTGTGGCTGGCTGCGCAGGCCATCGTCGCGGATGCGGCAGGAGTCGAGCAGCGCGGGCAGTCGTTTGGGGCCATCAGCCAGGCAGCCAACCAGGGTGCCATGATCGGCACCTTCATCGGCTTCACTGTGCTGTTTTCGATGGGCATAGAAAGCGGCTGGGTTTCGCTGTTTCTTGGTTTTGCCGCCACCAGTGCAGTCGCGGCGTTTATCGCCTGGGCGCGCATGCCCGAAACCCGCACCACGGAACCGATCAAGCAGCAGCCGTCAGATAGCAAATCGTTCTCCGCGGGGCTGCGCACAATCCTGCGCTCTCGCTCGTTGGGCGTGCTGCTGGGCGTCGGGCTGATCACAGGCGCATCGAGCGCTATGATCGCGCCGGTGCTGATGATCTTTCTGCAAGAGAAGTTCCAGGCGGGCGTCAGCGAGCTTGCCTGGGCCTTCTTCCCCTCGGCGCTGGTCTGGACGGTGCTGCCCACCCGCCTGGGAAAACTGGCCGACCGCTTTGGACGCAAGCCGCTGATGATCGCGGGGCTGGCGGTGGCGGCGTTGAATTCCTTTGTTATCCCTATGGCGGGTAGTCTTGTAATGCTGGCGGCGCTGTGGGTGATCGAGGCGGTCTGTTTCGCCGCATCCGACCCGGCAAGCCAGGCGCTGATCACCAACCTGACCCAGCCGCACGAGCGCGGGCGCGTCTACGGAATTTTCGCGCTGGCGGGCGGCCTGGGCGCCACCATCGGCCCGCTGGCAGGAGGATGGTTATATGACAAGGCCGGTGCGTGGGCGCCCTTCACCGGCAACGCCGCGTTTTTGCTGCTGTGCGCTGTGCTTATGGCCATCTTCCTGCAAGATCGCAAATTTGATGCAGTTGTATAATCGTAATCAGAAAAGGTTTGAGATCACTTTTGGGGCACGAGCCAAGCGCTGAAGATGTGATTTTCAAACCAGTTCTAAGGTGAGGCCATGATCACGCTGTTCAGGAACCTCGATTCGCTCTTGCCACAGTATTTTCTGATTGTATTTTTTGCGGCCAATGCCATCTATGGGGAGGACCGATTCACCACGGAATGGTGGGCCATTTTGGCGCTCAGCGCTGCGATGGCCGCTTTGGTGACTTTCTGGCCCATTCGGCGCGCATATAAAATTCCTTTCCTTACCGCCGAAGCACTGCTGATCGCCGCGCTCATGTGGCTGGAGCCCAGCTTTGTCTTCCTGGGTTTCCTGTTCGGGGCACACGCTGGGCTGATGCTCTCCTTGCGCGGCTTCATCGTTAGCATGGGTGCGCTGGCGCTGATGGTGATGGCGATTTTTCTCACCCTTACCGATCCAGCAGAGGCATTCTTCTCCGGGTTGGGTCCGACGATTGGGTTTATTTCTTTCGGTTACGCTTACTATATGCGCGATAAGATGGAAGACGCCTATTACGAGACCCGCCGCCTGCTGGACGAGCTGCGCGAGGCGCACAGCAAGCTGGAAACCTATGCATCCCAAGTGCAGGAGTTGACCCTGGTGGAAGAGCGCAACCGGCTGGCCCGCGAGCTGCACGACAGCGTTAAACAGCAAGCATTTGCTGCCTCGGCGCAGCTTGGCGCGGCACGGACCGCTTTGAATCAAAACCCCGCCGCGGCTGACGATCACATGTTGAAAGCCGAGCAGCTTATGGATGAAGTCCGCGCGGAGCTAAACCAGCTCATCCACCAGCTCCGCCCGATGGCGCTGACCGAGCGCGGCCTTCCCGCGGCGCTGCACGATTGGGGCGGGGAGTGGTCTCGCCGCAGTGGCATTCCGCTGCATGTGCAGGTGAAAGGTGATCACTGCCTTCCGGAGGAGAACGAGCAGGCGTTATTTCGCATCGTCCAGGAGGCGCTTTCGAACATTACCCGCCACAGCAAGGCAGCCCATGCCTGGGTAGAGATGACGTGCGAGGCGGGGAAGGTACGGTTGACCATACGCGATGACGGCATTGGGTTTACCCCGGCATCTGTTCAGGCGGGCGTGGGGTTAGAATCCATGCGGGAGCGGGCCGGGCGGCTGCCGGGCGGCAGGTTCGTCGTGCACAGCAGCCCGGGGCAGGGAACATCGATTGAAGTGACGTTAGAGGGGGAGTGATGCAGGAGACCATCCGGATTCTGATCGTGGACGATCATGAAGTGGTGCGCCAGGGCATCCGTGCGTATTTAAGCGCCCAGTCCGGCTTTGAGGTGGTCGGGGAAGCCGAATCGGGGGCGGAAGCGGTGCAGAAGGCCGGCGAGTTGGCCCCAGATGTGGCGCTGATGGATCTGCGCATGCCGGGCATGGATGGAATCGAAACAACACGACGGCTGAAGCGTGCCAGCCCGCGCACGCAGGTGGTTGTGCTTACCTCGTACCACACAGATGAAGACATCTTCCCCGCCCTGCGCGCCGGAGCGATCTCGTACCTGCTAAAAGATGTGAAGATGGAGGAGCTTTCGGTGGCAGTACAGCGGGCAGCACGCGGCGAGGCGACCTTGCACCCGCGCGTGGCCGCCCGGGTGATCCAGGAGGTAAGCGGCGCGGGGCGCGGTCCGTCTGCCCCATACGCTGAACTGACCGACCGCGAAATGGAAGTGCTGCGTTTGATCGCCGCAGGGAACAGCAACAGTGAAATCGCCGCGGCGATGGTGGTCAGCGAGAATACGGTCAAGGGACACGTGAGCAATATTCTCAGCAAGCTGCACCTGGCCGACCGCACGCAGGCAGCCATCTTCGCCTGGAAAGAGGGTCTGGTCAGAAAGGATTAAAAAAGGGTATTTTAGACGCTGCAGGCCTACACATGTGTAGGCCTGCAGCGTCTAAAATACCCTAACAACAGCGTCTAACGCCGGATAAAGCTGCGGACGAGGAAGATCACGCCCAGCAGGATCAGTAGCACGGGCCAGTAAGCCCCAAGCAGGTTCACGCCACCGAGGAAAGCACTGAAAATGGTGAACAAGATCAGGCTGATCAAAATCGACCAGCCGCCGCCTTCCAGCGATTCGCGCAGGGGCTCACCGCCGAGCAGGCCGTTTAGGATTACACCAATTCCGACGAAACCAGGGATCAGCGTCCACACGTAGGCCCAACTCTCATAGTTGCCGGTGGCATTCTGCCAGTACAGGATTCCGCCAATGCCGCTGACAATGGCAGCGGGAACCGCCATCCCCGGCGCACCCACCAGCAGGCCAAAGATCAGCAAGAAGATACCGACGCCGATCACAATCATGGGCCATTCCATGTTCAATCGCAGCCATTCCTGCGGCATCACCTGATTGATCAGGAAGAACAGCCCCAGCAGGATCAGCAGTACCCCACCCACAACACTCGAACGTGTTCTACTTTCCATCATATCGCCCTCCAAAAATTGTTCGCAACGAACAACAATGTCAATTTCCGAAAGTCTCCTTATATACGCCAGACCGGGCAGAAAGGTTGCAGTTTGGGGAAAGACGCCTCACCCCGGGCCTCTCCATTTCGCAGGATCGACGAAATGGAGGGGGATGCATTGCATAATCACGTTCCTTGCGGAACAAGTCACCCTCTCCATTCACCCTCTCCATTTTGCTTCGCAAAATGGAGAGGGCCGGGGTGAGGCGTCTTACCCTCTTCTTGCGGAGCGTGCCAGCCCCTCCAGGAACTGCACCAGATGGCGCAGGGCATCGTTCAGGGCCGACTCTGGGGCAATTACCGAATGGCTTCGGCCCTCTTGTTCCACGGTAATGTGATAGCTGAATCGATCCGCGCCGCCGCCCTGCTCCAGATGATCGGGCAGATCAAAGAAGCTGGTCTCCTGCAAGACCTTTTCAAGTTCTTCGACCTGCGGTTCGGGCAGTTCGTCGCTATCAACCGTTGTGGAAAGGCGCATCCCGGCAAAGCCGCCGGTGCGCTCAAAATGAATACGCATATCGATCTCCTTTCCTGGCAAACGGCCCGCGTACATATTCATCGTTGGGCCGAAAGCCGCTTACTTGCGTTGGGCCGGGCGCAGCACGTCCAGCAAACCAATCAGCGCAGGCAGGCAGCCGGAGCCACCTGGCTGTTCCACCGGCGGTACGCCCAATTCAATTCCAACCTCCGACCAGCCCTTGCGAACAGCTTGTTGCTCCAGGCTGTTCACGCCGTACAGCTCGCCGGCTACGGCAAGGGTTATATTGGCGGCATCCTGGAAGTTCGAACGGCTATTGAGACGGTCACTGAGCGCCACGTACCAGATCCGCCCGGCCTTCTCCCAGGCGTTTCCACCCATCTCATAGGCTGTGACGTAAAACGCGCGGTTGGGGATGCCCGAATTGATGTGGACGCCGCCGTTATCTTCCACGGTGTTTACGTAATCGCGCATGTGGCCTGGCTGCGGATCGCGCCCCAGCACCGGATCGTTGTAGGCTGTGCCCGGTTCCTTCATCGAGCGGATGCCTATGCCGTTGACGTTGGCAGTAAACAGCCCCTGCCCGATGATCCAATCTGCATTGCGAGCGTTTTGGCCCAGCTTCTGCTGCTTCACCAGCGAGCCAAACACATCCGACATATGCTCGTTGAGCGCGCCTGGCTGGAACGAATAGACAAGATTGGCCTCGTACTGGGTGACGCCATGGGTCAGCTCGTGGCCGATGATATCAACAGCGATGGTAAAGCGGTTGAAAAGGCGCTGCGCTGGGGGCAGGTCTTCGTCCCCGTCGCCGTACACCATCTGGCTGCCGTTCCAGAAGGCATTGTCGTAGCTGCGCTGGAAGTGGACGGTTGAGATCAGCGACATGCCGTTGTTGTCAATCGAATCGCGCTGGTAGGAATTCCAGAACAGATCATAGGTTTCCCCTGCGCCGTCGTATGCTTCATCGACTGCTGGATCACCGCTGGCAGGCCCGCCCTCAGAGCGCACCAGTTCACCGGGCAGCGTGGATACGTTATTGGCTGTATAAACCGAGCGCTGCTTGCCTTGCGGCGGGGCCATCGGCACGGCCTCTTCTGAGGGCACTTCTTTCGCTGCAACTGTCTGGCGGTGATCGCGCAGGGCGGCAGTGGTAATAAGCGTTCGCTCCGCCCACGTGCGCTGCTGGGGCGTACCATTTTCAGCAATTTTTTCGAGCATGTACGGGGGGATGACGCAGTAAAGCGGATCACGATCCCCGGTATGGCTGCATTTGTGCATGAGAAACCTTCCTTTGTGCCGGGCTAGTGTACCAGGCACTCCAAAACGAAATATGGATCAACTATGTATAGCATAGTCAAAATCAAGCTCGATGACAAGCAGAAAAAAGGAGGGGTTGTTTTCATGTTGGGGTGGGAAAACATTTTGTGGACATAAAACTTTGGCCCCCCCAAAAT
>JAEYTI010000065.1 GCA_023434145.1 Chloroflexota bacterium
GTGCTCTCGTGGAGAAACGGAGTTTCTCCACGAGAGCACCCCAACAAACTGAAACACACCCGCCGAACGGGACAGCGGCGAATGAGTCTCCTCTCAGTAACCATTTTGCCAAATTTGTGGGGCGCACCCTCGCTTCGTGCTATGCGAGACCAATGCGGCCGAATAACCCGCTCGAACTATCAGCTATTTAATTAACGTGAGTTGCCACCCTTCTTATGCCTGGCGGTTGAAACCGCAGCAAAAAACCGAAACTGCCGCAGCAAGCTGCTTATATGCCGCAGCAAGCTGCTTATATGCCGCAGCTAGCTGCTTATACCCCACCTTCGTGGGGTTGAACAATTGATTTTACGAGGTCTCGAACCCCACGAAGGTGGGGTTTCGGTAAGTAGCCGCGGATTTATCCGCCAGGCGAGGAAAGGTAGCAACTGTCCTGAAAATAGCGTAGATTTTCGTGCTTGCCGGTGAGACGAAGCTCATGTTTACTTGCGTTACTTATAGATCTGCCGGTTTATTCGTTTGCACACCGTTGCACGAATGCTGCAGGCACGGCCTGGGTTAGCGCAGCGTGGATTTCCACGGCAGCGACACCCTCCGCCAGCCCCACCAGGTGACTCGCGCACCCCATCAAGCAGTCGGATGCGCCAAACCCCGGCGCGGGCACAAAAGCACCCGGCAGTCTTGCCGCCGCCCGGCTCCAGGAACATTCCAGCGGCTCTTGGCCTTCCGCCCACCAGACTTGCCGTACATCGGCATAGGCACGAAGGAAATCTACATGCCAGTGCGGGCGGAGGGCCGTTCGCAGATGGTGCGCCAGCCGCGCTCGCAGGCCGCCTGGCCCGTGCGCGCTGCCAAAATAGAAATACTGCCCGGCGGGGAAGTCGAACACGCCTAGCCGCCCAACGGCAAACTGCGCGGGTTCGGGCAAGATCAATTCCAGCGCGTAGCTGCCCGGTGCAGCGGGAACAGGCAGCCGCACTAGGCTTTGCGATCCAGCCACAGCAGCACGATCAGCGCAGCTTCCGCCAGCTTATCCACATAGCCAAGGGTCGTGCGTTCGCCAATCACCACCCACGCCAGGATCGTTATCAGGGTATAGCCAATGAAGAGATAACGGATGATCGATCTGTAGTTCCGCGCCAGCCCTTCGGGTAGAAAACGGTTTACCAGCGCCTGTGGAACGAGGTAGGCCGCGAGCAGGCCGAGATAGCCCAGCACGTTGAGGATAAACAGCAGCGGGCTGTTGCCATGATCAATGGTTTCTTGAACCAGATAGACGTGAATGCCCGCGGTGATCAGGGTAGTAAGGATTATCCCGGTCTTTAGCAACCCCGACTGCGAACGAACTGCCTGTGCTTGCATCTAAACACTCCTTTCTTTAGTAACACGGTCGCGGAACAAAATTGAATGAGTCAGCACACTACCGATAATTAAACCCAACAGTGCCAGCAGCACATCACGCGCGCGGATGATGAGGCTGGCAGCGATGCCCATTGCCGCGCCCCACCCCAGCAGCCCGGTGGCCAGCGACTGCCCGGCTTCTAGCGCGCCCAGGCCACCCGGCAGTGGCAGCAGAATGGACAGCCGTGCCGCAGTCAGCGCCGAGATGCTTTCAGCAAACTGCGGCGACGCGCCAAGAAAGCGCAGCAGCAAGTGGAATTCCAGCACAACCGTGCCCCACACCAATGCCGAAACGCCCACCATCGATAACAGCAGCCCGGGCTTCTCACGAATCAGCCCAGCGACCATTTCCTCCGAGTCGCGTGCCACCTTTGCGGCATACACAACGGCGCGGCGGCGGCTACGGGCAGCGAACCAATCCGCGAGCGCACTTGCCGGGCGCCTGCCAAACCACAGCGCAACCACGTGCCCCATCGGCAAGAGAAGCAGCCCCACCGCCAGCGCCCACATGCTGCTCCCTGCCCAGCCACCCACCAGCCCGCCAAAGGCCACGACCACCGATCCGATCACTAGAAACGTGAAATTCGCCAGCAAATCGATCAACCGGTCGGTAAATACCGCGGCGATTGCCGTTTGCAGGGGGACACCGCGCCGGCTGTGCAGAAGGTGCACTTGCAGTGGCTCGCCGCCGAACTGCGGGCCAGGTGTAAAATAGCTCACGGCAAAACCCGCCAGCCGGTATGCCAAAAGCGCGCCCAGCGGAATCGGCCAGCCGAGCGAGCGCTGTAACATCCACCAGCGCAGGGTAAGCAGCACCAGGATGAGCAGGTTCAGGGCCGCCAGCGCCGCGATTTCACCGCCCGTGAGGCTGCCAAGCACCCCGGTTACCTGGGCAAAGGGGATTCCGCGCAGCGCAAGGTACAGCAGCAAGGCAGCCAGGCCCCACAGCAGCAGCCACTTGATCAGCGTGCGCCACCGCAACCGCCGGGCAGCTGTGAATGCCCTCATCCTTCCCGCGCCTCCCCTGCGCGGTGATCGATTAGCCATTCCTCGGGCCGCCACAGCGACCATGCCCCGGTGCCGGTGAAAAACAGCAGCGTGCTGGTGAGCAGAATCAGCCACAAACGCCATTCTAGCGGGTCGGCTTGCAAGCGAAAACCGGTCATCAATAGCACTGCCAGCGCCGCCGATCTGCCCGCCACGCCCAACAGCACCAGCGGCACCGCCACGACAGCGGTGATGAGCAAGCCTGGCTGCGCATTCCCCTGCCCCAGCATATGAGACAGCAGGTTTACCAGCAGCGCAGCCAGCAGCCCGCGCAGCGCGAGCTGGAACCATGTTTGGTCTACTGACCGAGATGTACGCGGCACACGCGTGGATCCACGGCCTATCACTCCTGTGACCCATAAATAATCACGCACAAAGCCGATCAGCAGCGGTGCCGCGAAAAGCACTGCTGCCACGTGCGTTTCCGGCGGTCGGAACACCGGCAGCAGCACAACCGCAACAAAGCCCATTTGCGTGCCAGCCAGCGCCCTGCGAAAGCGGCTGGGCGGCAATTCGTGTTCAGTCAGCCCTCGCCTTTTATGGATCCACAGCCCAAAGAGATACAAGTAACGGGCAAAGCCAACCAGCAGGTAGAGGACGGGGGTTTGCCCATAGAGCACAGAAAGAGTCCCTGCCGCCAGCAGGCCAACACCGTCCCACTTCATATCCAGTGCTTCACCCAGCATGGTTGTCCGACCGGTAATTCGCGCCACGTATCCGTCCAGGTAATCCATCAGCGATGAGGCGATGTACAGCACCGCCGGAATCCAGGCCAACCAGCCCCACGGCCACGGACCCAATAAGAACCCAACCAGCATGGCATTGAAAATTGCCCGAGC
This sequence comes from Chloroflexota bacterium, assembly GCA_023434145.1. GTDB lineage: Bacteria > Chloroflexota > Anaerolineae > Anaerolineales > Anaerolineaceae > DSYU01. Next base: position 3,285 of record JAEYTI010000065.1, read on the forward strand.
AAACGTCAGGCGGTTGGCGACCCCCAGATCGGCAAACAGCGGGCTGCCGGGCTCTTTGCGGCGGTTCTCGCCCAGATGACGCCAAAGATGGAAGAAACCATACGCGCTAACAACCAAAGCCGCAGCCAGCCAGCGCAGCGCATACGCTGCACCCCACCCAACGTGCAGCACCCGCCACCCGCCCGCCAGCAGTAGAGCGGCGGCAAGAGCCATCACGACCCATTCTCGGCGGAGGGCGGATAGGCTGCGGGTTTCATCGGACAGGTTTCGGTTGGGCATCTCAATATCCTTTGAATGGCATCAGGGTCAACAAACCAATATACCTGGTAAATGTTACTTCATCTACATTACTTGTAAATAATTCGTAACACGTTGTCAATCAGATTAACAAAAAATCCCCCATTTGCGTGGTTTTTTCACGCAAATGGGGGATTGTGTATCGATCTTTCTAACGAGCGACCTTCACGCCCAGGGTGATACTTTCTCCGTCCACCTGCTGAGCCTCGACGAATGCGCCTTCCGGAGGGGCAGCGTTGACCAGTTCCACCGTCAGCGTTTCACCGCACACATAGCCCATCCAGTTCGTAAGAACGTCCTGCAGCAGCGGGCTGGGCGATTCCACCTGGTAGTAGGTGGTGATGCGATCATCGATATTAAAGTTGGCCTTCTTGCGCATGTCTTGCACGCGGCGAACCAGCTCGCGTGCAAGGCCCTCGGCCTTTAGCTCGGAGGTCAAGGTCGCGTCGACGGCCACGGTGATGCCCTTATCGCTTGCCACGGCCAGGCCCTCCATCGGGCTGGTCTGCACAAGCACCTCACTGGCGGTCAGTTCCACGTCCTGCCCATCGACGGTGAAGGCCACCGGCGTTCCCGCCTGCACCTTCGCGGCGACCTCGGAAGGATCCAACGCAGCCAGCGCCGCGCGGACCTTGGGGAACACCTGCCCGAAGCGCGGGCCGAGCGCCTTGTTATCCGGCAGGATGCGGAAGTGCACCAGTTCACCAGCCTCGTCGACGAAATCAAAGCGCTTGACGTTCAGCTCATCGGTGATGATATCAACCAGTTCCTGGTTGAGCGATTTGCGACTGCCGGCGAATGCCATGGCGCGGGCCAGCGGCTGGCGAACCTTCAAGTTGTTGGCCGAGCGTGCCGCCAGACCCAGACTTGCCACCTGGCGCGCCAGCGCCATCTGATCCAGCAGGTCGGCGTCCACCGCGGCGGTCTCTACCTTGGGCCACAGCGTGTGGTGCACGCTCTCGCGCGCCTCGGGCCGGGCGGTGCGCACCAGGTTCTGGTACATCGCTTCGGTGACGAACGGAGTAAACGGCGCCATCAACCGGGCGAGCTTTACCAGCACGTAGTACAGCGTGGCATAGGCGTCGTTTTTGTCGGTGTCGTGCTCGCTCTTCCAGAAGCGGCGGCGCGAGCGGCGCACGTACCAGTTGGTCAGGTCATCCACAAAGCCGCCCAGCGCGCTGGTAGCGGTCATAAAGTCCGAATCTTCCAGGCTGGCGGTTACCTTCTCCACCAGGCGGTTGATCAGCCCGATGATCCAGCGGTCGAGCAGGTTATCGCTCTGGGGGGCGTCGCCTTCGGGATAATCCGGGTCGAACGCGCCCGAGGGGGTCCAGCCATCCAGATTTGCGTAGGTGACAAAGAAGCTGTAAGCATTCCATAGCGGGATAAGGAACTGCCGCCGCGCTTCATCCGCGCGGTGATAGCCGAACAGCAGGTCGTTTTCCGGTTTCTGCGTGCAGTAGAGAATGCGCGCCACATCCACGCCCATCTTGTCAGCGGCCTCGTTAAACTCGATGGAGTTGCCCCAGCTTTTATGCATGGCGCGGCCATCCTCGGCCAGCAGGGTAGCATAACCGAAGTTCTGCAAGAACGGCGGGCTGTAATCGATCACCGTGGCCATGGCCAGCAGGCTGTAGAACCAGTTGCGGAACTGCCCGGGGAACGATTCCGTGATCCACTGCGCCGGATACCACTTGCGCCAGAACTCGGGATCCGTACGATACTGGAGCGTGCTGAACGGCACGATGCCAGCATCTAACCAGGGATTGCCCACGTCCGCGATGCGGGTCATCTTGCCGCTGCACTTGGTGCAGCCGATCTTCACCGCGTCGACAAACGGTCGGTGCGGGGTGTGACCTTCAAATGTCTCCCAGCCCTCCACGGCGCGCGCTTTTAGTTCCTGCTCGTTGCCAAGCACTTCAAAATGACTGCATTCGTCGCATACCCAGATGGGTAGAGCCAGGCCGTAGTAGCGTTTCTTCGAGATCATCCAGTCGTGCATGTTGCGCAGCCAATCCATCTCGCGCGCGTACCCAAACTCGGGAATCCATTGGATCCCATCGACCACATCCATGATCTGATAGCGCAGGCTGCGAGACTTTTCTTCGGCGGTCAGTTCTTCGCGCGGTTTGTCGTACACCTCGCCCATGCTGATGAACCACTCATCCACCAGCCTGAAGACCAGTTCGGTGGAGCATCGCCAGCAGGTGGGGTAGCGGTGGGTATAATCGGTCACACGGTAGAGCACGCCCTTCTGCTCAAGGTTGTCGAAGATGGGCTGCGGAACGTCAGCCACGGCCATGCCCGTCAGCCAGCCAAAACCATCCACAAAGCGGCCTTCATCCTCCAGCGGCGCGACCAGCGGCAGCTTGAACTCGCGGCCCAACAGGAAGTCTTCCGCGCCGCAGCCCGGGGCGATGTGGACGATGCCCGTGCCTTCTGTCTCGCCAACCTCATTCCACGGGATCACCTGGTGTGCCTGGCGGGCGGAGGTAGAAACGCCCTTGGTCAGCCCGCTAAGGTTGGTATGCCCTCCAGGTTCATTTGCGGCTGGCAGTTCGTCAAACGGGCCGTTGTAGGTCCAACCAACCATCTCCTTGCCCTTCAACTCACCCAACTGCTCGTACTTACCCTTTAGCATGCTGAGCGTGCCCTTAGCGAGATAAAACACCTCGTCGCCCTGGCGCACTTTGGCGTAGGTCAATTCTGGCCCCACCGCGGCAGCGACATTGCTGGTCAATGTCCAGGGGGTCGTTGTCCACACCAGCAGGGCTTCGGGCAGCCCGGTCTCGGCGTCGCGGCGAACCTGCTCACCCTCGCCACGCAGCGGGAAGCGCAACGTGACCGACTTGTGAGTCAGTTCCGAGTAACCATCGGTGACGATCTCGTGCTGGCTGATGGCAGTAGCGCAGCGCGGGCACCAGGGCATCACATCCGCGCCCTTGTAGACCCAGCCACGTTCCCAGCACTTCTTCAAGAACGTCCAGATCATGTAGTTGTTTTCGTTCGAGAAGGTGAAGTAGCTGCCGCCCATCTCGGGCAGGCCCAGCCGCCCCACCATCTGCTCGACCGTATCGGTCACCGGGCCGTTCGGGCCTTCCACAGTGATCACTTCATACGGGTTCTCCAGCAGCTTCGCTGAGAGCCATTCCAACCGCTCTGGTTCGTTCCAATCCATCCAGTAGCCCAGGCGGATCGACTGCGAAGTCTGAACGGCGGCGAAGTGAAGCACGCGTGCTTTGCACAGGCGCACAAAGTTATCCAGGCCAAAGGTTTCAATATCCTTCTTGGTCTTAAAGCCCTTTTCCTTCTCCGCCAATACCTCTACCCACAGGCCCTGGCAGTCAAAGCCATTCTGGTAGCGCAGCTCGCGGCCCTGCATGGTGCGGAAACGCTGCATGGCATCTTTGTAGGTACGGCCCCACCCGTGGTGGACGCCCATCGGGTTATTGGCCGTGATCGGCCCATCGATAAAGGACCAGTTGGGCCTGCCTTTGTGAAGCTCGCGCATCTTCTGGAACGAGCGGTTTTCCTTCCAGAACTGGAGCAGCTCGCGTTCCTGCGCGGGGAAATCTACCCGATTGGAAACATCTCGAAATGCCATTCTACCTCCTGCATTGTGTGTCATTTTCTCTAAATTTTTGACAGGGTCAAAAATTTAGAGAAAATTAAATTAAAAAATCCCCATCCCGATCAGGGACGAGGATCGCTTCTGCGAATTCCCGCGGTACCACCCTGTTTCCTGGGCACATTTCACCCAGGCACTCACCAGATACGCCCCGAATAGACGGTTAATATCCGCGCCCGCTAACGGCGGGCATCCCGGCGCCCCTACTGATTCGGTTTGGGTAATGTTTGGTTGTTGTCTATGGGTGATGAAATCACCCATAGACAACAACCAAACATTACCCGCGGAGAATGTTCAGTTTGCAGCTCCGGAAGGATTTTCGGTTCACCTTGCCGCCCCGGCTCACACCAATCCCGGGTTCGCTGACGGGTAAGAACGGAACCTACTCGTTTCCATCATCGCTTTTCGTGGTCAAATTATGCCACAGATCGGCAGAAAAATCAATTTATTGATACACGCAAAGAGTATGCGCTTACACCACAAACGGCGCAATGATACGCCCCAGCCCGCGCGCCAGAAGCACCTTTACACGCCCGGCCCGATGTGGAATGTAAAAATCACAGCGCGGGTTCGTCCATCCGTGGTCGTTCCAGTAGTTGTAGTCAACCGATTCGTCTGGATGCGCGGTCCAGGCATGCTGTTGGATCTTAAATGTCATCAACGATAGAAACGATGGGTTCAGAGCCTTCTTTTGCTCCAGCGCATCGAACAGTTCGCGCGCGATCTTTGCCGTCTGCTGCTCGAACTGCTTTGCCTCTCCGGGTTTCATCAGTGCACCGGTCTTGAAGCCTTTTTGACCCGCGATGGAAAAGCCCCATGTGCTAAATGCCGAGCCCAGCGTTCGCAGCGTGTGACCGGTTGGAGAACCTCCAACCGTCGCCAGCAGATAGGCGCTCTTCCCAGCAAATTCGGGCCGGTGGCAGGCGAAGGCCATGCGGTCGATGAAGTTTTTGGTAATGCCGTTCACGTCGTCCACGTACACCGGGCTGGCGATCAGCACCGCATCGGCCTGACGCATCTTCGCGCGCAGCGCTGGGATACCATCCTTCACCGGACAATACTCCTCGCCGCGGTCAAAGCAGATGCGGCAGCCGCGGCACGGCTCGATGTTCACATGCCCGAGGTGAACCGTCTCCACCGTCACGGAGGCAGAACGGCTTTCCGCCAGCGCGCGGAACTGCGTTACGATCTGCTCCGTTACCTGCGCTGTGTTGCCATTTTTGCGATAGCTGCCGTTCAGCACCAGAAGGTTCATAGGTTCTCCCTATATACATACGCAAAATTGCCGCAAAGTATTCAAAGATCTTTTCGGGTTTCAAGGAGTTTTTGGTTTGTTGGGGTGGTTGCACCACCCCAACAAACCAAAAACTCCTTGAAACCCGTATTGAACGATATTCAATTCATTCAACGTAAGGCGCTAGGCAACGATATCATAAAACAGCGGCAGGGGTGGGCATTCCGCATCACTCCACGCCAGCGCTTCCATCAGGCGGGTGCGGGCTTCGGCGGCATCCTGCTGAGTTTTGGCAAAGACAGTGAACAACGGCGCGCCTTGCTCCACCCGGTCACCAACTTTGCAGTGAACGATGATCCCAACGCCGGGATGGATCGGCTCGCCTTTCTTCATGCGTCCGGCCCCCAGCAGCACCGAGGTTTCACCAACGATGCGCGCGTGTACCTGTTTGATCCAGCCAGCCTGCTCCGCGCGAATCGTCTCGGCTACAGGGGCGCCGGGCAGCTTGCTTGGGTCATCCACGTACGCCAGATCGCCGCCCTGAGCCTTTACCAGCCGCCGGAAGTACTCCCAGGCGCGGCCCTCGGTAATTGCGCTCTCCGCCATCTGGCGGGCTTCTTCGAGCGTGCCCGCCCGCTTGCCCAGCAACAGCATATGCGACGCCACCACCAGGCAGTGCTCGCGGAAATCGGCCGGGCCGCCGCCGTGCAGGGTATCAATGGCCTCTTTCACTTCCAGCGCGTTGCCCACTGCCTGCCCGAGCGGCTGGTTCATATCCGAGAGCAGCGCCACCACTGCGCGACCGCTCAATCTTCCGATTGCTACCATGCGTTCCGCCAGCTCTCGCGCTTCGGGAACGGTCTCCATGAACGCCCCCAGGCCCACTTTCACGTCCAGCACGATCGCCTGCGCTCCGGCGGCAAGTTTTTTGCTCATGATCGAAGAGGCGATCAGCGGCATGGAAGGCACGGTGCCCGTCACGTCGCGGAGGGCATAGAGTTTGCCATCTGCTGGGGCAAGGTCGCCGCTCTGCCCGGTGAGCACCAAGCCCATCTCTTTCAACTGGGTCAAAAATTCCTTCTGCGTCAGGTCCGTGCGGTAACCGGGGATCGATTCCAGCTTATCGAGTGTGCCGCCGCTAAAACCCAGCCCGCGCCCCGACATCTTGCCCACCGGCAGCCCGCAAGCCGCCACGGTTGGCTCGACCACCAGCGAGGTTTTATCCCCCACCCCGCCGGTCGAATGTTTATCAACCGCGATCTCGACTACTCGCGAGAGGTCCAGCACCTCGCCCGAGTTTGCCATCGCCAGGGTCAGGTCGGTCGTCTCACGCTCGTTCATGCCGTTCAGCAGCACAGCCATAGCCCATGCCGAAACCTGGTAGTCCGGGATCTCACCGCTAGAAATCCCCTGCACAAAAAAAGTGATCTCCTCGCCGGTCAGTTCCTGGCGATCACGCTTCTTGATAATGATATCGACTGCTCGCATATCCCCGCCTTCTTGAAATTGGTTTGTTTCGATTATACACAATATAAAGCACCCGGTCCGTCATCGGAATGATGACGGACCGGGTGCTTTACTCACTTGTTTTGCACATATATCGATGTACGGAGCACATCCATATATGTGCAAACTTCTTTTTATCCCTGCTTTTTAGCCGAGATCGTCACCTTGCGGTTGGGCTCTTCGCCCACGCTCTCGGTTAATACTTCTGGGTTGTCGCGCAGTTCCAGGTGAATCACGCGGCGCTCATTGGCGGGCATGGGCTCCAGCACCTGGCGGCGGCCCGTGTGAAGGGCCTGCTCGGCCATCCGGCGGGCGATCTGCCGAAGCTGGCGCTCGCGGCGGGCGCGGTAGCCCTGCACATCGATCATCAGCGGGATCCAGCGGTCGAGCCGCTTGCAGATGATCAGGCTGGAGATGTACTGGATGGCGTTGAGGGTCTCGGAGCGGCGGCCAATCAAAATGCTCAGGTCATTGCCTTCCACATTTACCAATACCACCTTCTCTTCGCTCTCTTCGTCAGTGTCGCGGTACGATGCGGTGACTTTCGCGCGCACTTTCATCTTATCGATCAGTTCTGTCACCACCTCGGTCGCCACGCGCAGCGTCTCGTCCAGGTTGCTCAGGTCTACCGCTGTCTCATTTGCAGCTTCCAGCACCGCATCGGCAGAGTCGGACGCGCTTGAGGCGGGCCGGGGCTCGACCGGGCGAACAGGGGCTTCCTTCTGCGGTCTCGGCATGACGGGCTGCGGGGTGGTCTTAATCGACAAGCGAATCCGAGCCTGGCGACTGCCCAGGCCGAATAAACCGCGTGAACCGGCATCCAGCACTTCAACGTCAACCGCGTCTTGCGGCAGATTTAGCTGTGAGAGGCCTTTCTGAATGGCCTCCTCAACTGTTGGCGCGATTACTTCCAGTGTTGTTTTTTCTTGGCTCATGTTTGCCTCGGTTGGATTTCACCTCCGTGGCGGGCGCGGGCTTCTTGCCAGGCAGCAAGTTACGGAAGTTCGCTTTTCCCAGGAGGGCATATTGCAGGACACCAAAAACGTTGGAGATCACAAAGTACAGTGCTAACCCCGAGGCCAGTGTCCATGCCAGGTAGCCCATGAACAGGGGCATATACAGGTTCATAATGCCGGTCATTTGGGCTGCCTGGTCATTGCCACCGGCAGTCGGCGGGGTCATCAACTTCGATTGGACGTAGGTGGTCACCATCACCAGAATCGCCAGAACGGGGATACCAAACCCCAGTCCAGGGATCACCAGGCGTTCGGGCTGGCCAAGGTTCATCCACAGGAAGTTGTTATTGAGCGGTATCAACGTGGAGACATCGAGGAAGCTCGGCCAGATGTGGCGGACGAGCCGCAGCAGATCCATCGGCGTGTTCGACATTGACTGGATAATGGCCTGATACAACCCGATGATGATCGGGAACTGGATCAGCAGCGGCAAGCAGGAGGCAAAGGGATTAATCCCCAACTCTTTATAGAGCTTCATCTGCTCCTGAGCCAGCTTTTCTTTGTCGTCTTTGTACTTCTTCTGTGCCTCAATCCATTTTTCGTTCTTCTGCAGTTCCTGCATCCCCTGAGTGCCCTTCATTTGCTGGGCGGTGAGCGGGTGCGTAACCAGCCGGATGAGGATGGTGAACAGGATGATGGCAATGCCAAAGTTCTGCCCGGTCACATTATAGATGAAGAGCAAAACATTGGTCAAAAAGGCAATAAAAGCGTCCCACATATTTTTTTACTCCAATTACTTGGGCGCGGTAAACGGCCAGGAAACCTGCCCGTTCAAGCCAAACGCCTGCAGCAGTTGATTCTGCTCATTTTGAGTCACGGGTACAATCAGATTGCTCCCCACGACCACAGGCGTGCTGTACAGTTTACCATTAATGAGCTGTCTCCACAGGACAGATTCGCCATCGAAGGAGTAGGCAATCACAGTGCCCTCGTTCTCCACTCCCTCTGTGGGGAAGGCCACGCCATCCGGGAGCAGCACGCCGCCAGCAATCACCGGGGATCCGGCATCCTGCTGCCACAGCACCGCGCCATCAGACGTTGAAACAGCGGTTACTTTGTTGGCCTGGTTGCCCACATACAAGGCATCTTCACCCAGTACCGGGGTAGACCAGATCCGCCCGCCGGTTTCGGCGCGCCAAATGACACTGCCATCCGCCACGTTAACCGCCACAACCTCACCGTCCATCGTGCCCACGTAGAGCGACTCACCATCTAACACGGCGGCGCTGGTCAGGGCGCTGCCCAGATCAGTCTGCCAGATCAAAGCGCCATCGGTGATATTGAGCGCATACAGGTTGTGATCCATCGCGGGCAGGTACACCACCTCGCCATCGCTGCTCGGTTGCGCGAACAGTACGTTGCCGGTATCAAAGCTCCACAACAGCTTGCCAGTGCGGTCGAGCGCATAGAGGAAATCATCGGTGGCGGGCGCCAGGATAACATCCCCAACAATCAGCGGCGTGGCGGCAAAGTTCCCAGAAGTTGTGGTGAATGGAACCTGCCAGGCAGGCTGTCCAGACTTATTGAGTGCGTACAGTTCCTTGCCATAGTTGCCCACAACGATCAAATCTTCTCCCACAGCGGGAGCAGCATAGAACGGCTTTGCTGCGTTGGGGTCGGCAGGAAACTGCCATGCCAGAGTGCCGTTACTGGCGTTTACCGCCATAACGCGGCCCTGGTACGAGAGGTACACAAGGTTTTCATCTACTGAGACGCCGGGCCAGCTATTGACGACAGCGCCGCCGCCGCATGCGGTCAGCAGAAAGCTCATCAAAATGACAAGCGTTACAAGAAGGGGAAAGCGAGATTTCTTCATTCGGGTTGTGTGTCTCGGAGAGCAAGGTTGGGTCGGGCAGGTAGGGCCAGTCTTCAGGGGACGGGGTCATAACCGCCGGGGTTGAACGGGTTGCAGCGTAGAACACGCCAGACGGTCATAACGCCGCCTTTCAGCGCCCCGTATTTGTAGATGGCTTGATAGCCATAATGAGAACAAGAGGGATAGAACCGGCACGTATTGGAGGGCAGCGTTTTCGAGAGTGAAGCTTGATATCCGCGGATCAGCGCGAGCAACATCCAACGCGGAAGCGTGAAAAGCGTCACGGGCAAATCCCGCAAACGCGGTTCACTGGCATACTCATCACTGCTGTGGTTGTGGTCGCTCATCCAATATTCCCGAGCGCTTCAACAGCGCCTGAATTGCGGCGCAGATTTCGGGGAAACCCGCCTGCCCCATCGGTTTCCGAGAAAGGAAAACCAGATCACGTCCGGTGGTAAGGCACGGTAGAAAGCGGTCGATGCACGCGCGCATCTGTCGTTTGGCGCGGTTGCGCTGCACGGCGGTTCCCACCGCGCGCCCCGCCACCACACCGATCCGTACCTGTTCGATCTCATTGGGAGCCACCAGTAACACAACAAGCGGGTGCGCATATGACTTACCTATACGCCGCACCCGCTGGAAATCGGTGGACCGGGTCAGGCGAAACCTGCGTTTCACCCATTTACCTGTTGCATTTCAATCGAGCAATCTCTCGATAACAAAATTCCGTAAGATGGTTTGCAACTGTGCCCAAGCGGTTCCACCCGCCGGGTGCTGCAGCGTGGCAGCCACCCAGGCAGCGGGAACAGCCGGTTACCAGGATACTTTCTTGACGTGATTGTTCATCGAAACGGTTAGGCGATGGCGGCCCTTAGCGCGGCGGCGCTTGAGGACGACCTGGCCGTCAGCGGTGGACATGCGGGCGCGGAAACCATGCACGCGCATGCGGCGACGAATCTTGGGCTGATAAGTGCGCTTTGTCATTGCAGTACTTCCTTTCTAAATCAAATGGTCTTACTTCGGTATCCTGGTGTATAAGCGACATTTCGCATGTACACCAGGATACTGAAAGTTTAATAGAGGCGGTTTTTTATCGAAGAACGAACTTGTATCTAAGTCGATTCCTTCTACACACACGAACGGTGATTATACCGTAAGGGTGCGGCATGGTCAATCCACGCCGCAAAATTGCTGTAAATTTGCCCGGCATCCCGCGTACACGACTGCCGGGCAGTCAATTAACAAAGGAATTCACCAGCAACTGCTAGCGATTCGACGGCTTTTCTGTTGGGCGCGTAACGGTTGGCATCCGGTTGGCGGGCGGCGAGAACAGCACCGCCAGCGCCGCGGCCCCTGCCGCGTCGGTTACCGCCAGCACCTCATCCCCTGCCTCAAAGGTGGTGATCCCGCGCGGGATCATTACTTCGCCCTTGCGAATGATCGCGGCGATCACCACGTGCTCTGGCAGCCCCATGTCTTTTAGCGCAACGCCAATGGCACGAGCGCCCGTAGGAATCTTTTCCTCAACCAGCGAATAATTGCCACGGCGCAGCTTCAGCAGGGTGATCATATCGCCCAGTGACATTTCTTCCTGAATCAGCGACGCCAGCAGTTCAGCCTGGTTCACGGCTACATCCACGTGGAACTTTTCATCAAACAGCCAGGCATCGCGCGGATTATTCACGCGCGCGATCGTGCGGCGGACGTTGTACTGCGACCGCGCCAGGTAACACAGGCAAACATTCACCTCGTCCACCGTGGTGCAGGCCGCCATTACGTCTGCTCGCTGGATCCCCGCCTGTTCCAGCACCCGCATTTCCAGCATATCCCCTTCGATAATTGCTTCCGTAGGCAGCTCACGATGAATGCGCTCCAGAACTTCGCGGCGGTTCTCCACCACACGCACTTCATGATCCTGGCTAATCAGCAGGTTCGCAAGCTGCGCACCAGTCCGTCCTCCACCCGCAATGACAACAAACATCTCAGCCTCCTAGTGCGCCAACAAGCGCTTGCGCAGCGCCTGGATTCCTTCCAATGTCGCGGAGATATGCACCACATCTCCGGTTTCCAGCACCATATTTGCCGATGGCAGCACTGCCTTTCCCGCACGGGTAATGGACACCGGCATGCAGGCATCACTGGAAAACAGTTCCGCCACGGTTTGGCCGCTCCACGTCTCGGGCAGGCCAATCTCGTATACTTCTACCTCGCCGTTCCCCGCGGAGAACACTGCTTTCACGTCGCCGTGATAGATCATTTCCTCAATGCGCTGCGCGCCCCATGCAAGCGAGCTGATAAGCTGCAAGCCAAAGGCCTCAATGATCGGACGGTAGCGAGGGTCGTAATTGCGAACAACCACGTTCGGTACGTTGTAAGATGCGCGCGCAAGGTGCCCCACAACAGCATTCAGCACGTCCGAGTCAGTCACTGCAGCCACGGCATCGGCGCGCTCGATCCCGGCGCGGTGCAGAACGTCGCGATTGATCGCTTCTCCTTCACTCAACCGCCCTTCAAAGTTCGACGGCAGCTTGGCAAACGCTTTCTCATCGATATCGATCACCGAGACTTCGTGACCCCGCTGGAACAGGCGCCCGGCAAGCTCTGCGCCCAACCGACCACACCCAACGACCAGTACTTTCATGTTTTTACCCCAGTCCTATAGACGAATGAAACCTATCCGGCCAGTGGTGGCAGGCTGCCTGCCGCCAAAAGTGCCGGTGAAAGAAATTATTCCACAATATAGGGGACGTTGGTAATTACGATCCCCTTACGGAAGAGCAGCGCCTTACGCAGCGTAGCGGCGGTGTTGGTATGTAGGGCGTTCGTCCAGAAGCGGCGCGGGACGAACTGTGGCACCACTATGGTAATGACCTCGTTGGGCTGGCGCTTCTGGTAAATCTCATCGATGTACATCAGCAGCGGTTCAATAAATCGCCGGTACTGTGATTCGATAACCACCAACCGGATGCCCTCGCCCCAAGTCTCCCATTTCTCCTGCAGCCGGAGTGTTTCATCCGCGTCGGTAGAGACATACACGGCAGTGATATCGTCCGAGAGCGTGCGGGCATAGCGCACGGCGGCCAGCGTGCCCCGATGCACGCCGCCAATCGGCAGCAGCACCCGGTTTCGCACCACGCGCGGCGGCACACCGTAGTTTTCCAGCGAGAGGCGCTTGGCCAGTTCTTTGTAATGGTTATTGATGCGGCTAAACACAATGACAAGGGCCGGGATCAAAATAACGATCACCCACGCGCCATCTTGGAACTTTGTAATTGCGAACATCATCATTACCAGCGCTGTGAGCGTCGCCCCCAGGCCATTGATAAACAGCTTCGTCTTCCACTTCGGATCAAACTTGATCCGAGAACCGCGCTCCTGCACTTCTTCACCGGGCTGGAGTTTACCGATTTTCCACCAACGGCGTGCCATACCCGACTGAGAAAGCGTGAACGACATGAATACGCCAATGGCATAGAGCGGAATGAGCCGGGTGACGCTGGCCTGAAAAACGATAATCAGCAGCGACGCCAGCAGCGCAAGCGCGACGATGCCACGCGAATACACCAGGCGGCTGCCACGATACGTAAGCTGCCGGGGCAGCAGGCCATCGGTCGCCGTGATCGCGCTGAGACGTGGGAAGTCCGCGAAGGAAGTGTTCGCCGCCATCACCAGAATGACGGTGGTAGCAGAAATGGTAAGCAAGTACATGAGCCCGCGCCCGTCAAAAGCCGTTCGGGAGAGCTGCGAAATAATCGTCTCTTCAACAGAGGGAAGGGCCTGGATGTGCGCCGCCAGGAACGAAATGCCCAACAACAGCGAACCCAGAATACAGGACATCATAATCAGCGTGATTCCCGCATTTCGGCTGCGCGGTTCCTTGAAGGCTGGGATGCCGTCGGCGATCGCCTCAACGCCTGTGAGCGCAGCGGAACCACTAGAGAAAGCACGCAGCAGCAAGAAAGCAGAGATCCCAGAAACCGGCTCGATGGCCATTTCTAAGGGTGGTGGATCGATGACCGCCCCGAGCGGCTGCAAACCGAGGAAACCGAGCGGGCCGAGGAAGTACCTGGCCAGGCCAAAGAGAACGTTGGCATACAGCAAGATCACAAAGAAGTACGTCGGGATTGCGAATACAAGCCCCGACTCCTTCAGACCGCGCAGGTTTACCACCATGATAAAGAGAACAAGGCCAACTGCCAGATAAACGCGGTACTCGAACACTGCCGGGTACGCGGATACAATCTGCGCCACGCTAGAGGAGATGGAAACGGCTACAGTGAGGATGTAGTCCGTCAGGATCGCCGCGGCGGCAACCTTTGCGGGCAATTGGCCCAGGTTGTCGCGCGAAACAATGTACGAACCGCCGCCGTTCGGATAGGCGTGGATGGTTTGTTCATAAGAAAGGGTAACCACACCCAGCAGCCCGGCGATCACCAGACTGAGCGGGAATACCCAACCAAATGCTATCGTTCCGGCCGCCGCCAAAATCGCCATCATTTCTTGCGTGGCATATGCCGTGGAAGACAGCGCATCGGATGCAAAAACAGCGAGGCCGATGCTCTTCCCAATGGTCTGGTGCGGTGCATCGGCGGTTGCTAACGGTCGCCCTATGAGATAGTCGCGCCACGTACGAGGGGGATGCTCCTCCTTCGTTCGGTGCAGGACGACAGTACCGTTCTTACCTTCGATATTCATAACTACCAGCTTTTGTCAACAATTTATGGGCTGTTTGTACCCACAAAGCCTGCGATTATACTTTCATAGGGTCGGCCCGTCAATCTCTGACAAAGGGCGTACCATGCCGCGAAGCACAGCCGTATGACACGAGAAGTAATTATAGCCCCGTATTTTCTGCGCTGCGTGTCATTCAACTCCAGGTCTCTGGGCTTTAGGGGCTGTCTCAAAAGTACATTGAGACAGCCCCTTCCGATTTTAAAGGGGATGTGATTCAATAGGGGCATGGCCAAGAAAAAACTACCGCCCGTGTTCAAAGAATATACGATGGGGCAGATGGTGT
>JAEYTI010000075.1 GCA_023434145.1 Chloroflexota bacterium
ACACCATCTGCCCCATCGTATATTCTTTGAACACGGGCGGTAGTTTTTTCTTGGCCATGCCCCTATTGAATCACATCCCCTTTAAAATCGGAAGGGGCTGTCTCAATGTACTTTTGAGACAGCCCCAGAAGGTAAATGTGGGCATTTACCTTTCATAGGCGGGCGGAGCCCGCAATTCATAAAAAAGCCCCTGCGGCTGAGCAGTTACGCTTTTTTTGTATAGGCATGGAGGGATGCGCGCATCCATCCATGTCTATACAAAAAAACACATCGGGGGAAATCGTCACCAGAAGAGAGGACGATATTCCTTGATAAAGCCCATCGAAATGGGCATAATCGGAGCATGACCCAAATCGAACTTTTAGCGCCCGCCAAGGATATGGAGACGGGCATGGCCGCGATCAACTGCGGCGCGGATGCCCTCTATATCGGCGGGCCGAAATTTGGCGCGCGCGAGGCGGTGGGCAACAGCCTGGGCGATATCGAAGCCCTGGTTCACTACGCGCACCGCTATTGGGCGCGTGTGTACGTCACGCTGAACACCCTGCTCTACGACCACGAGCTGGCGCAGGCCGAGCAGATGGCCCGCAGTCTCTACAACGCTGGCGCCGACGCGCTGATCATCCAGGACACAGCCCTGCTAGAGATGGATCTGCCGCCTCTGCCCCTCTTCGCCAGCACGCAAATGCACAACCATACCCCTGAGCGTGTGGCCTTTTTGGAGCAGGTAGGCATCCGGCGCGTCATCCTCGCGCGCGAGTTGAGCCTGGAGCAGATCCGAGCGATCCGCGCACAGACCAGCGTGGAGTTGGAAACTTTCGTCCACGGGGCGCTGTGTGTCAGCTACAGCGGGCAGTGCGCCATGAGCTATGCCCTGGGCGGGCGCAGCGGCAACCGCGGGCAGTGCGCCCAGCCCTGCCGCCGCCCGTACAAGCTGATCGACCGCGCGGGCGCGGTGCTGGCTGAAAACCGCTACCTGCTCTCCACCCGCGACCTCAACCTCTCGAATGATCTGCCCGCCTTGCTGGATGCTGGTGTGACCTCCTTTAAGATCGAGGGGCGGCTGAAGGACAAAACTTATGTGATGAACGTGGTCGGCCACTACCGCCAGAAGCTCGACGCGCTGCTAGCGGGGTGCGACATGCGCCCGGCCTCTTCCGGCAAAGTGATCTTTGACTTCAACCCCAACCCACAAAAGACCTTCAACCGCGGCTACACCACGTACTTTCTGCACGGGCGCAAGGCCCCGGTCGGATCGCCGGACACGCCCAAGGCGCTGGGCGAGCCGCTGGGGCGCGTGGTAAAGATGGGTCGAAACTCTTTTACCCTGGATGGCAAAATCGAGATCCACCGCGGCGACGGGCTGTGCTACTTCGATCCGCAGCGCGCGCTGGCTGGCTCTACGGTCAATGATGCACAGGGGCAGACAGTTTTCCCTGAGAAGATGGAAGGACTGGCGGTGGGCACCCTGGTGTTCCGCAACCACGATCATGCCTTTCTCGCCGCGCTGGAGAAAAGCAAGACCGAGCGCAAGATCGCCGTCCGCTTCCGGCTGGCGGAAACGCTGACCGGTCTGGCCCTCTTTGCCCAGGATGAAGATGGCAACGAGAGCATGTTCGCCATGCCGGTGGAGAAAACCCCCGCCGAGAAGCCCGAAGCCGCCCTGGCAACAATTGAAAAGCAGCTCAGCAAGCTGGGTGGCACGGCCTACGCGTGCAGTTTCGTCCGCATCGACCTGCTCGAGGCGCTGTTTGTGCCAATGGGCGTACTCAACGCCCTGCGCCGGGGTGCGCTCGACGCGCTGGACGCCGAGCGGCTTAACAACTACCCACATCCGGCAGGCGGGATTGCGCCAAACAATGCGCCCTACCCCGAGCAGAAGCTCACTTATTGGGGCAACGTGCTCAACCAAAAAGCGCAAGCCTTCTACCGCCGCCACAGTGTGACCGAGATCGAACCGGCAGCAGAATCGGGGCTGGAGATGCGCGGGCGCAAAGTAATGACCACCCGGCACTGCATCAAGCACCAGATGGGATGGTGCGAGAAGTTCCCGCCGAAAAAGGCCGGCGCTTCTGCACCTCTCTCGCAGCCAGGCGCGGCGCCGCAGCCCTACGCCCTGATCGACGAGCAGGGGCAGGTTTATCCGCTCCGTTTTCACTGCGCAAAGTGTCAGATGGAAGTATACTTTGGAGAAGACCGAACTCTATAAAACCGAGGTCTCTTCATGCAGATCCAGACACTTAACGGAAGCTGGCAGGTGCGGCAGTTTAATACCGAAGACTGGCTGCCCGCGTGCGTGCCTGGCGGGGTCCACACCGATTTGCTCGCAGCCGGGCGCATACCAGACCCATTTGTTGGGGAAAACGAAAAAGCCGTGCAGTGGGTGGCAGAGAAAGATTGGGTTTACCGCCGATTCTTCTACCCCAACCTGACCGCAGCCGATGGCGAGCCGGTTTTTCTGGTCTGTGACGGGCTGGACACGCTGGCGGACGTTCGCCTGAACGGCAAGATCCTCGACACAACCGATAACGCCTTTCGTAGTTACGAATGGGAAGTGCAGCATTTGCTGCGCGCCGGTGAAAATACGCTGGAGATCCAGTTCCACGCGCCCGCTGCATATATCCGCGGGCGCGAGCGCGTAAAGCCTATGAGCGCCATGGATATGGGCATGCGCGGCGGGCCGCACCTGCGCAAGCCGCCCAGCCACTTCGGCTGGGACTGGGGCCCCGTGCTGCCCTGCATCGGTATCTGGAAGGATATCCGCCTGGAGCACCGCGCCGGCACACGGATCACCGGCGTGCGGCTGGAACAGCTCCATGAGCACATGTTTGACCCTTCCGAAGCCGTCGTGACCATTACCGCGCACGTGCAGGCGGAACTGCCCGAAGGCGAGGAAAACCCGCTCACCTTGCAGATCCGCGCCACCGCGCCGGATGGAACGATCAAACGTGCTAAAATGCCCGCGCAGAAGCAGGCTGTGCTGCCGCTGAAAATCTACAAGCCCTTACTGTGGTGGAGCCGCGGGCTGGGCGAGCAGAACCTCTACCAGATCGACGTGGAGTTGGTGGAGGGCGACCCCGGCAGTGAAGATCCGCACGTGGTCGACACGCACACCTACACGATCGGCCTGCGCACCGTCGAACTACGCCAGGAAGAGGAAAAAGACGGGGGCAAGGCCTTCATGTTTGTCGTCAACGGCGTGCCGGTGTTTGCCAAAGGCTCTAACTGGATCCCCGCCGACTCGTTCCCTGCCCGCATTACGCCCGAGCAAGAGGAACACCTCATCCGATCCGCGGCAGAGGCCAACCACAATATGCTGCGCATCTGGGGCGGCGGCTACTATGAAAGTGATAACTTCTACAACCTGTGCGACCGCTACGGCATTCTAGTCTGGCAGGATTTTCAGTTCGCCTGCGCCACCTACCCTCTGGATGACCCAACCTACGTAGAAACAACCCGTCAGGAAGTGATCCAGAACGTACGGCGGCTGCGCCACCACGCCTCGCTGGCGCTGTGGTCCGGTAACAACGAGATCGAGTGGATGATGACGACGATGGGCTGGAAGAAAAAGCAGCCCGCGCTGGCCCAGGCGTACGAGCAGTTCTTCTTCCACACGCTGCCGGAGATTCTGGCAGTGGAGGACCCGGGCCGCCCCTACTGGCCCAGCTCGCCCTCCTCCAACCAGCCTTTCGAGCAGCCCAACAGCGATCAAACCGGTGACGCCCACCTGTGGGAGGTGTACCACGCCTTCCGTCAGCCGGTGTACTACCGCAAGCAGAACCCGCGTTTTGTCAGCGAGTTTGGCTTTCAATCGCTGCCCGCGCGCGAGACGCTCGAAGCATTCGCCCCGCCCAATGGCCTGCGCTCCGCCGGGGATGTGCAATCCTCGGTGATGCTGTGCCACCAGAAGGCCCCCGCCGGAAACGCCAAGCTGATCTGGTACATCGCGCAGCGCTTCCGTCTGCCAAAGACTCTGGACGGATTGATCTATCTCAGCCAAATTTTCCAGGCCGAAGCCATGCGCATTGCCGTTGAGCACTGGCGTAGGCACCCCAAACGCACGTCGGGGGCTTTGTACTGGCAGCTCAACGACTGCTGGCCCGTCGTTTCTTGGGCGAGCATCGACTACTATGGACGCTGGAAAGCCCTGCACTACGCCGCCCGGCGCTTCTATGCCCCGGTGCTGCTCTCGGTAGAGGAAGAGGTCGATTCCCGCAAACGCGGCGTCAACGTCTGGCTGACCAGCGACCTGCCCGAAGCATGGCGTGGAAGGCTGCGCTGGACGCTGGAGACACTGGACGGCGAGGTGCTGGAAGGCGGCGATCAGCCCGTGGAGGCAGCGCCAAACAGCGCGCAGTGCATCCTGACGAAGCCCTTCACGGCCGCGGCAGATCCGGCAGCACGCAAGGCCAACTGGCGGCGTACCGTTTTCGTAGTGGAGCTGCTCACCCCGCCCGATATGGACGGCGTAGAGCACCGCATTGCGCTGATAGTAACGCCCTTCGCGCCCGAGAAGCATATGCCCTTACCCGACCCTGCCCTCGAATCGCGCGTAACCGTACAGGATGATCGGCTGTTGGTAACCGTCACTGCGCGCAAGCTGGCCCGCTTTGTCGAAGTAAAGCTCACCGGCGCGGATGCAGTCTTCAGCGACAATTACTTCGACCTGCCCGCCGGGCGCAGCGCCACAGTCGCCTGCCCGCTGCCGGGTGGCTGGGACGCGGAACAGGCACGCGCAAAGTTAAGCGTCCGCTCGCTCACGGATGCCGGGCCATTCTATTCATCCCTTTCCGCCGCAGTGCAGAGCAGCAAAGCGCTGGCAGCGTGCGTGGCGGCTGTGGCAAAACTGATCATCCGCAGATAAGGATTTCCTCCTCATGGTACTCACTTCTTCCGATCAGGCATGCGCGCCGCTGGTGCTGGCACTGGACCTGGGCACATCATCTGCCAGAGCGATGCTCTATGACGCGCAGGGCCGCTGTGTAACCGATATGGAGAGCCGCCAGCCCAGCCCCATCGAAGTCAGCCATGATGGCGCGTTTGAAACTGACCCCGATGCGCTGCTGGAAAAGGTCTGGCGCTGCATCGATGAGGTGCTGGTAAAGGCGGGTGCGCTGGCAGATGCCATCGGCGGGGTAAGCTGCTGCACATTTGTCAGCAACGTAATGGGCGTTGACTCGCACGGGCGCGCAATCACGCCGCTGGTGCTGTACGGCGACACCCGCGCCGCCGATCAGGCCTTCGATCTCGCTACCCGCCTGGACGAGGAGTACTTCCACCAGCGAACGGGCACGCGCTTCCATGCCAGCTACCTGCCCGCCCGCTTCCTATGGTGGAAGCAGGAACGTCCAATCGAGTTTGGCCTGGTGGAGCGGTGGATATCAATTGGTGAGTATATGCTGCTGAAGCTGTTTGGCGATACTGCCGTGAGCCATTCGGTCGCCTCATGGACGGGCCTGCAGCACCGCGTTGCCCTGGACTGGGACGACGAAATCCTCAGCCATTTACCGGTTGGGCGCGGCCAACTCTCCCGATTGGTGGATGCCGATCACGCCTTCCGCGGGCTTCGCGCGCCCTTTGCGGCCCGCTGGCCCGCCCTGGCAAACGCGCAGTGGTTCCCCGCGATCGGTGACGGAGCGGCGAACAATATCGGAAGCGGATGTTTTAACCCCAGCCGCGTGGCGCTCAGCATGGGCACCAGCAGCGCCGTGCGCACCGTCATCACAACGCCAGATGTATCGCTGCCCTCCGGACTTTGGTGTTACCGGGTCGACCGCAAGCGCTCGCTGCTGGGCGGCGCAATGACCGAGGGCGGCAGTGTGTTCTCGTGGTTCCGCAAGCTGTTGAACCTGGAAGGGTACGACAACCTGCGCGACCTTGACACGGCGCTCTTGCAGATGCCCCCAGCCGCATCTGGGCTGACCTTTTTGCCGCTCATCTCCGGCGAGCGCAGCCCCGGCTGGGTTTCCGAAGCGCGCGGCATTCTCATGGGGCTTTCCATCGCGACAACGCCGTTGGATCTGCTGCGCGCCGGCATGGAAGGCGTGGCCTGCCGCATCGCCCTGGTGTATGATCTGCTCAGCGCGGAGCTGGCGGAGAACGTCGAAATTATCGCCAGCGGCGGGGCTATCCAAAACTCACCCGCATGGCAGCAAATATTTGCCGATGCCCTCAACCGGCCCGTACGGCTCTCACAAGTGCCAGAAACCTCTACGCGCGGCGGGGTGCTGCTGGCACTGGAGGCCATGGGCGCGGTGGATGACCTTGCCTCTCTGCCCGATAGCTCCATTCTTGCCGCCGTGCCGGACCCCATGCGCCATGCGAAGTATCAAGAAGTCATCGCGCAGCAAATGCAAATGTATGATAAACTAATTTTGCACAAATAAAGATTGCTAGCCACCTGACAGTTTCAGAAATCACAGGTAGGTACACAGCGAAAGATGGATAGGAAGGGCGTTGATCAATTGTCGTTCAATGAAACGCAAGCCGATCTGGAAGATGGACAGATCCCGGCGGTCCTTGCGATCGACGAGGTGTCTGCGACCTTCGTGGATGGTGCGAGCGCCGGTAGAAACCGACCAGACATACAGCAAGACGACCGCCAGGGTCAAGCGCGACAGCCGATCCGTGTGGTGCAGCATGGTGCTTTCCAAATCAAAACCATGTCGTTTCATATCGCCAAACATCTCTTCGATCCACATTCTGCGCCCGTAGGCTTGGAGGGTCAGCCGACGATCCGGCAAATTCGTGACCAGGCACCAGGGTTCATCTTCCCCCTTTTGCCAGTGGACCAACAGGTTGACCGGGTAGATTGCGCTTTCGGTCAGCCAGCCGCGGCCCAACCAGCGACTTTGCCCCGGCTTCTTCACCCAACGTCCAAAGGGTTGCCACTCAGTTTCCTGCGCCAAACAGACCCGCACAGACGTTTTCTGGCGCAAAACATAGTCCCAACCCCATTGATCCAGCTTTCTGAGCACCTCCACTGGTCCAAATTCACTGTCACCGACCAACAGCACCGCAATCCCGGGCGGCAACAAGCTGCGCACATAGCTCAACAAGGTCACCTGAATCGCTCCGGTACTATGTCCACGCACATACGGCAACCACGTCCAGGCGATCGGAATGGCGCGGCGGCGGTAGGCCAGACTAACGATCAACAGTTGATGTGCAAAGCCGACTTTGCTGCCATCTACAATCAGCCGGATCTGCTGCCCGGCTTGGGCCTGACTGTTCAGCCATTGCCGGGCAATCGGCTCATACCATTCCCGCACCGCAATCGCCGGGTTCGCCAACAAACGGCTCATACGGCGGGTCACACTAACCAGTTTCGCCGTCCCAGGAATTTTCCCGGCGATGCGGCTCAAGCTGACCGATCGGCTTTCATAAATTCCAACAATCAGCCAGACGAAACCGCGAATCTGCGTGATCCGCTGCTCCGAACGCAATTCCTGAATTCGCCGAATCCAGGTATGATAGAGTGTGTTGATCGGCATCGGTCATCTCCGGTTGGGTTTTTCTGTCGCAAGAACGACTATAACCGGTTTGTCTTTGCCGATCAACTATTCTTTTGTTAAAGTGTCAGGTAGCTAGGAATATTTGTAAACGAAAATTATCAGATAACGCTTTACAACTAATTGTCAGTAGTGTTTGCTGCCTGCGCGTCCTCCCCTGGGAATAGATCGGTGCGCGCCCACAGAATCACCTGCTCACGCTCTTCCAGGCCAGGAGGCAGTGTGCGGAATACCATCCAGCGGAACCACTGCACAGGATTGAGCTGTGACCACTGCTCGCGTCGCGCAAGCGTAAAATCTTGCCCGCGGTACGCAGCCGGCAGCACCAAATCGGGCTGGTAAGGGCTGATCACCAGCGCAGGACGAACGTCCACCGGGGCTTGCGCAGCATACCGCACGCGCGTAAAGTCGCGCAGCACCCAGCGCAGCGCCGGGGAGTCGAGGTTCACCACAATCAAATCTGGCCCGCCGGATTGCACCGGCCCCCACGCGCGCAAATCGCGCAACGTCTGCGCGAGTAAATCCACTTCCTCGGGCTGCGATTCCTGTGTCCAAAACAGCCGCCCGGACTTGCCCGAAAGGCCTACGGTATCCCATGCGGCGGAAAGAGAATACGCCAGCAGCACCACAATCACACCGATCGCCAGCCCGCGCATGCCAATCTGCGCCGACCAACCCCAAGAGATCAGCCACGCGCTTGCCCCGACCATCATCAGCGCGCCAACCACCTTTAACCAGAACACTGTCTGCATCAGAGTCTCCGGTACGCCAGTCGCGCCAATGATCGTCACCGAAACAAAGCTGAGGATCACCGCGGCGAGAACGGACTGTCCATAGGCTGGGAGGCGATCTGCCGAGGGCAGCATGGTAAGCCGGGCGATCTGCCGTGCCGCCAGCGCCCACAGCGGAATAACCGCCCAGGCGAGGTCTGCGGGTTGGCGAGCCGGGTAGGCGATCACGATCAGCAGCGCAGCAGCGAACCAGGTTAGCAGCAGCAGGTCGCCGCGGTTGCGGTGGATGATCCCAACCACCGCACCCCACAACCCCAGCAGCAGCGGCAGGAATTCAAACAGCAGCAAGCCGGTGAGCGTTAGCGGGATCGGCGCGCCGGTGAAGCTGCCCCACCCGCCCAACATTGCGGCAAGACCGCCGGTCATTGCGCTGATCCCGGTAGGAACAGCCAGAAAGAGCGTGCCGGCAAAGAAAATTGTTCCAACGGCGAACAGCGCCATGCGCTGCCAATCGCCAGCAGTAGGTTTCTGCTCTGCCAGATGTGGCATTGCATTTAAAGCATCGGCCTGATTCCAAAGCAGCAGCGCCACGCCCAGGCCAAGCAGCCCAAACCAGCCCTGCGGTCCGCTCAACAGCGCCATGCCAAGCGCAATGCCAGCCGCGGCGAAGCGCCGGTGCATCAGAGCGCCAGCCGCGAGCAGCACAAACAGCAGTGCCAGCGGCAGGCTGCCCGCCGTGCGCGAGATGCCCAGCAGCAGCGGGTCAATCGCCAGGGCAAATGCCAGAATCACCGCCGGAACGCGCCCCAACCGGAAGCGGAACAGCGCGGGAACCAGCACCAGCAAGCTGCCGGCCAGCACTGGCCAGAAGCGTGGCGTCCAATCCACGCCGCCAAAAATAGCCATAAGCCCTGTGGTGAGCGTGAGGTATGCGGGGTGCGGGCCAATCACAACATCTTGCCCATTGGAAAGGGCCAGGGCTTGCAGCGCCAGCGCCGCCTCACCATCCGTGAGCGGCTGGCTTGCTGCTCCCCAGGCACGCAAAAACAGCGCCAGCAGGAATGCCGCCGCGTACAGCGCATACTCGAATCGAAATACAAATCGGCTCATGGTTGGAAGGGCTGCCCCAAGGTATCAGAACGGGAAACTTCGTAAATGGTGACCAAATCGTTGCGGAACACCGGCTTGAGATACTGCTCGAACAGGAACTCATCCGGGCGATACTCGCCGCGCTCCAAAGGACCCACGTAAATGTAGCGTATATTATACTTCGCTATCACCTGCTGCGCCGATTCCCAACTGCGGGCGCGGTATAACTCGATAATATCCGGTTGGCGAGTGCCCATCTCCTCTGCACCGCCGCGCCACTGTGACTCGTGCCCGGGCCAGCCAAGCACCGTTGGCATACCGCTGTGCGTAGAGACACGCGCATAGCCGGTGTAGCTGCCGCCGATCGCCTCTGCCACTACACCGCGCGGCGCATTTTGCAGCCAGCGGATTGCTTCCAGCTCGCCTTCGCCCAGGTAACGCGAACCGTCGAGCGTCAGTTCTCGCGTTGTTAGCCCCTGGAAGCGAGCGGCCAGATTGAATACGGGGTATACCAGCGCCGCGGCGATCAGCAGCACGCCGGTGACTCGGACGATGGCTCCCGCCACCCGCCACGACATCTCCTGCCACAGAACGGCAAAAGCATACGCCGCCGCGATGCCCCACAAAATCCAGGCCTGAAAATAGAATTTGAAGATGGTATTCATGCGCCAGCCAAACTGGTCGCGCAGATAGATGAACTCGGGTACCAGCACCAGCCCAATGCCAACCAGCACCAGGAGCAGCACAAAGGGGTTCGATCTGCGATCGCCCGGCGCTACTGCATTTCCGGTAACCGGAACTTCGCTGCCAGCTACCATTTCCGAAAGAGAAACCGCATCCGGATCAGGCCGCCGGAAGGCGCGGAATAGTCCCCAGGTGAGTGCCAGCAGCACTAGCAGCGTGAGCCAGGCGCCCGGCTGATCAAACCGCCGCACGATGGACTGTACCATCAGCGGATCAGCCGGACCGGCGCCGTAGATCCCCGAGAGTCCCGGCTCAACGCGCAGACGCAGCGCACCGTACGCCAGCGACAGCAGCCACAGACCTGCGATGACAGCCCCTGCAAAGATGAGACCGCGTTTCATACCCGCGTCTAGCCTGCGCCATACGCGCAGCCAGAGCAGCAGGGCAACCACGATGATCAGCATCAGCGCGAGCAGAAGTGCTATTGTGGCTGTCAGACTCGGCGCAACCACGCTCCACAGCACCCACAGACCGGCGATCAATGTGATCGCGAGGAGGAATTCTCTCATCGGCGCGGCATCATGGCGCACCTGAACATACTGCCAGATCAGCCACGCAAACAGGGGCAGCAGCAGCGGCGCGAACATTACCCACAGGTACACGCCGCGGGTGAAAAAGACCAGGCTGGGCAAAAATCCGGCAGCCTGCGAAGCAAAGCCAAAGTAAAACGGCAGGTACAGGATAATCCCGGCAAAGCCAACCGCCATCGCCGTGGCAAAGAACTCCACCGCGCGATCGACCGAGAAGCCGTGGTTGAGATAGCGCGCCAAAACCACCGCAGCCGCCAACAGCGCCAGGTAAATGGGGAAATCCCAGGTATTCAGGAAAGCCAGCCCGCCCAGCGCCAGCGCCGAGAGCCAGAACGTGCCCTGGTCAGACCAGACCGGCAGCCAGCTTCCTTCATCCCGCGCGCAACGAAGTCTCAGGTAAACATTCAGCGCGATAGCTGCTGCCAGCAGGGCAAACGGCATTGCCAGCACGTGCGGATGCAAATCACCGAGAATGTACGAAAACATCGGGAACTCGTCGATGATCTCGCGTGAGCCGCCCTGAAAGTCAAAATCTTGCAAGACGCGCGAAGCCCGCCACCACCAGACTCCGCCCATGCGCTGCGGTTCCCATTGGAAGGGCTGCACGGGCGGGTTGACCAGCTCCTGAATGTTGATCCACTTCCAAAAGCCGGACTGAAGCGTGCCGTCCGCGCCCTGTGACCAGAACACACCGCGCGCGTGCAGCATTTCCAAAAAGCCTTCCAGGTTGGAGACCAGCAGAATAAACAGTGAGGCCAGCGGCGCCCATGCCGATTGCAGCCACGCCCGTGCCGGGTCGCGCAAGGCTAGCAGGTTGTAGAGCAGCCCATACGCGGTAATGGCGGTGAGACCAAACCAGGAAGCGATTGCCAGGTTGAACGCCACGCCGCCGGTCAGCCCCGCCAGCTTCGCCAGCATCGCGACCATCACATAGCCGAAGTAGTAGTACGAAATGGCATAACCCGAAAGCCAGGGGTCGGCAGGCGGAAATGTGGGCGAGCGCAGAATGGCGTTGATAAAGGCCAGTTCCATGGGCTTTTCGGTTCCTGCGGCTGCCGGATCGAGCGCGCGAACCAGCGCCCACAGCAAAAAGCCAGCCAGGAAGATCACTTCGCCGGTGACAATCACCCCGCGGTGATCACCCAGCCAGCCGCGCATCTCGGCCCAGCCGGTTCGCATCAGCGCCCAGGCGGAAAGCCCTGCCAGCACCAGCAGGCCAAACAGCACCCCACCCGCGTCGTTTTGCAGCACGCGCAGCGAGCACAGCAGCCAAAAGGCGTAGCCCCACACCAGCAGGCCCAGCGGGCGCAGCAGCGTCACGCCGCGGTCTGGCAGAAAGCGCAGCAGCCGGTACGCCAGCGGGAATGCCAGCCAGCCTGCCAGCGAAATCAGCAGATACCAGGTGAGTACAGGCAGCCAGAAAGATACGATCATTTCTGCGATAGCGCCCCCTCTTCGCTTTCCGGCACTTCATAGATCACCGTGCGCCCGTCACGATACACTTCGCGCCACAGTTCGCCTTCCCATTCGGCGAACTTCTCCAGCCCCGCCATTGAATAGGTGGCATGCTCCAACTGCCCCACCACAATGTAGCGGACGGCATAGCGCTGCAAAAATTCCACCACCAGATCGCGGTCGATGGTTTGATAGAAGATGCCCACGTCCGTTACCCGGCTGGTCACCCATTCCGGTGGAGTCACGGCACGCTGCTGGCGTTGGTGCCAGTTCCAGCCCACCACGCCGGGCAACCCGGTGTAAATGGTGAAGCGGCTGCCCCATCGATATTCCGAGAGGTGCGCTTCTACAATCACCGGCGTGCCAACAACGTTCTCCTGCATCCAGCGGATAGCGCGATAATCTTCCGAAAGATCCAGCCTTTCTAAACTTTCCTGATATGTGGCAGTTTCCATATACACCATGCCGTCCAGCGTGAGCGGAGCGTTCTCCGACATGCGGTCGTTGATCTTGTCCAGCCCGCCCAGCAGGGGGAAGAGCAGCATCCCGGCGAAAATGATCGTCGCCGCGGACTCCCACATGGTGCGCCAGCCGTTGGAGAAGAAATGCGCCATTGCCGGCAGCAGCCACACCAGCGAAGCACCCGCGCACAGCGCAAAAAGCGTCCACGCTTGCAGATAGAACTTGAAGACTGTATTCATGCGGCCTAAATCCCCCACCAGCACGGCCACTTCTACAAACAAAGTCAGCACCATGGCCGTGCCGATCAGGAACAACACCGCGCGCTTGGCATCTGGCATGCGAGGGCGCAGCAGCAGCACGCCTGCCCAGGCCCCCAGCGGCAGCGCCAGCCACACAATCTCCACTTTCTTCCAGTAGTAGAGCAGCCCCAGCACCACGATCAGCAACCCAAGCGCCGCCTGGATCCAGAAAACGTACGGGCGCAACTTTTTCAGCGATGAATAGGGCGTAGACTGCATCCACTCCATCGTCTCCATCAGCATCCAGGTGACGATGAGGAACAGGAATCCACCCCAATGGGTCATGTAAGACCAGAAGGGTGTGCGCGCGCCGTTCCACAAGTCGATTTTGTTATAGCCCTGCCCGTACCACTGTACGAACGGCTGGTAAAACAATGAAGAAAGGCCAGCCAGCAGCACCACCCCAAACACGGCGATCAGAATGCGTTTGGTGCGCAGGTCGGCGGCAAACGGCAGCTTGAAACAGCAGATTTGTCCGTAGCGCAGCGCCACATAGACGATGGCAACACAGGCAATCGCCATGTAGGTGGGCCAGTCCCAGGTGTTGGCGGGGCGCAAAGCGCCTACAGCCAGCCCGCCGAGTGCAAAACTGGCCAGAAGGTGGCCCCATCCGCGCCAGCCCCACTTGCCCAGCAGCATCGAGAGCGCCCAGGCCAGCACCAGCACGGTGATTGGCAGGGCGATCATGTGGGCGTGCAGATCGGCATACAAAAAGGTGAACGCCGGGAACTCGGTGATTGGCTCGCCGGGGATCGCGCGGCTGGGGATCCAGTACCAATCGCTCGGGCCGTACGGCAGGCGCATCCCTGGCACGGTGAACAGCCGATAGATGCCCTGCGCCGTCCAGGCGATGCGGGTGAAGAACCCAGCCGCCTCAAACGGCACCTGCATATCCGCCAGCTGCTGCAAGCCGTGCCAGATCATGCGTACGGTGCCCCAGTTGCCCAGCACCGCCACACCCAGCGCAGAGGCCATCCCGGCCAGCACCGGAGCATTTGCGGTGGTGTCGCGCTCGCCTTCAAACGCGGGTACAGTACGGTTCCTGCCGGTTGCCATGGTCAGATTCCAGCCAATGGAGTACGCGCCAACGGCAAGCAGGGAAAACAGGGTCGGCAGGATAAGATTGTATGCAATGGATGGGACGATTCCCAGCCACTTCACCGGCATACCGACGATAACAAAGCCGTAGTAGTAATAGTTGATGTAGCCGCCCGCGAACCACGGGTCATAGGGTGGGAAGGTGTTCGATTTGAGCACCGCATTGAAATACGAGAAATCCATCGGCTTTTCGCCACCCTTCCACGGGTGCCACAGGTCAGGGTTGCCCAACCGCACGAGCAGAAAGAGCAGGAAGAATCCCAGGAACAGCGCTTCCACCAGCAGGTAGCTGCGCCAGCGCTCGCTCAAATCTGCGCGCAGTGCCCCGCGCTGGAAGTATGCCAGCGTCAGGTTAAAGATCAGCAGCACGAGCAGCGCCGCCGAAATGGTCAGCGGGGTCACCGATACGCCCAGCGAGCCTGCCAGCCAGACCAGCAAGGCCAGCGCCAGCATTCCCACCAGGCGGATGAACGGGTAGCCGCGGTCGGGCAGCCCGCGCAGGGCCAGCCGCGTAAACGGCAAGTTGATCCAACCAATCAGCAGGATGGCTGCATACCACAGCACGGCAGCCAGCCCAGGGTAGCGATTTTGCAGCGCATCCGTGTTGAACAGGTCAGACCAGGTGCCGCCCGCCGTCTGTCTTGAAAGGCGATCTTCTGGCAGCATCAGGTTGCCAGGATAATCGGCGGCACGACCGGGGGTCAGGTGCACCACTTGCGTTAGATCCACCGCCTCCAAAATCTCGCGCACCTGCTCTGGGTCATAATCGGCGGTCTTGCGGAAGATCAGCACCTTGGGGTGATCATAGACCGTGAAGGCTTCCTCGGCAAACTGCGTGTTGAAGCGCAGGCCGCCCAGGTTGGGATCTGACTGGAATACGGCCGCCAATTCGTAGCCCAAATCGCCAGTAAAATCACCCGGCTCGGCGACGCTGTAGCACCAGGTAATTTCGCGCTCCAACGGGCAGCCGATCAGGCGGCGGTAGAACGCTGTGGTCAGCGGGTAGCGTTCAGGCACGCGCACGGTCGTCCCCCACTGCCGGTTCGAGCTGATAAATAGCACGTCCGCCTGATCAAGATTCGTAAGGAATCGGCGCAGCTTTTCGGGGCTGTCGTTCCAGTACATCTCAAAATTGAGATCGCTGCGGAATATGCCGAACTGATAATCGTAAGGGTTGTAGCCGTGCAGGCTCAACGGTAGCGCATCATCCCATGAGGTCTCGTTGGTCTGGCGGCTGCCGTAGACTGCCAGCGTGCCTGGGCCATCCACAAATTCCAGCCGCAGCCCATACAGGCGCTCTTTGCTCACCGTCAGCGGCTGTGAAAAGGTGAAGGTGAACGGCTCTCCGCGCACGTCATCAATTGCGGCAAACGCCGATTCCCCTTCCCCCTGGGCCAGCACGTCGCCGGTCTCCGGGCTGTAGATCGAAAGGCGCACGCGCTTACTTTCTGGGCGAGCTTCCCAATCCACCATACTGCCCGCCATCACCTCGCGCAGCACGCCACTCTCAACAGGCACAAAATTCATCTCGTATACATCGCCGGCACGCAGCGCATTTACCGGCTCGGGCAGCGGCAGGCGGATCACGCCATCGGGCGTGCGCAAGCCCACCGAAGCAATCCCGCCCAGGTTGATATTGAACCCGCTGGTGGTTGCGTCGAGGATCAGGTAGTACGTCTTTTGGCCATCCAGTTGCACCGGAGTTTCAAAGGCAGCGGTGAACGCCTCTCCGCGCGGATCGCCAGCCGCGGGAAAATCGCCGCTGATGCGGGTGATTGCCAGCGGGTTGGCGCCATCCGGCGTCTCGCTAACCGCCACGACCACGCTGCGCGCCATACCGCTGGTATCCGTGCTGGCAATGTGATCGAACTGCACGTCCATCATCTGGCCCGCGCGGCGGGGGGTAAAGGCAAACACCAGGGGATCTTCCTCGGTGTAGAGGGTGTAGCCCATCCGGTAGCCAAGCGGCTGGTTGGTGATCGCGCCGCCCGAATCAATGCGCAGGTTGAGCGGCGCGGGGATATTCTGGTAGATCCACTCGCTGGCCTGCACGCGCGTGATCGGGCGGGTGTAGATGCGGGTGAAGGCAAACGCCCAGGCAAACGTCAGCGCCAGCACGCTCAGGCCGAGGCCAGCCGCCAGGATGCGTCGCCATTGGACTTTCCCCTCATACGCTTGCGCCCGCTCCCAAAGTTCCGAGACCACCCAGGCAGCGATAATCGCCAGGGCCGGGTAAACCAGCAGGAAGTAGCGCATGGTTGGGTTCCAACTGGTAAGCTGCCAGGCAGTGTACAGCGCCGTCCAGCCCCACACCAGGGCAAAGCGCCGCCACATTTCCGTGGTTGGGTGGAACAGGGTGCGCAGAAGCCGCCAGCCCATCCACAAGAAACCGCCCCATGCGAGAAGCCCCAGCGGCAGGCCCAACCCCCACAGAATCATGTGTTGCATCCCAAACCACACCGGGCGGCGCGCCCACTGCAAGGCGGGCGGAAAGTCCACGTCGCCAGATGCCTGCGCGCGCTGATCGCTGATGTTCTTGACCCACGCCGCATTGGGCATAAAGCCAAAGAAGCCCGGACCGTTGAAGGCGTAGGGCTGGCAGATACGGAAGAAGATCAACGAGACAACCGCCCCGATGATCAGATTGCGGGCATACACCAGCAGCCACCGCTCGCGCTCCTCGGGCGGCAGGGCCAGCCAGCGGATCAGTACCGCAGCGGGCAGCAGCACCGCTAGCGCTGCCGCGTTGAGCTTGCTGGCAACCGCCATGCCCAATGCCGCGCCAAAGAGCACATACGGGATCGTACTGCCCCACTGGCCAAAGAAGTTGAGAAAGATCAATTCAGCCCGGCTGGGCGGCTGCGGCGCATCTTCTGGGCTGGGGACCACCTCAGGCTCTCCGTCTGTAGTTTGGTCCACCACCGTCTTTGGCGCTGGCGCAGCCAGTTCCGCCAGCCTGCCAATCGGCAGCAGGAGCGCGGCGAAATAGAAAGCCAGGAAGGAGAAGAAATTGGTGAAGGATTCGACCGTGTAGTAGTGCGCGGACTGGATCGGCAGTACCGAAAAAGCCGCGAACGCCGCCGCCAGCAGCGCTGGCCAACGCTTCCGAAACAGGCGCGTTCCGATCAGGTAAACCAGCAGCACGGTGCCCAGATCCATCAGCGCGGAGACCTGCCGCCCAACCAGGTGAATCTCGTCGTAGCCTGTGCGGCCCAATGCCTCCCCCACATAGCGGACGAGGAATATGGGCAGGGTGCCGTAGACGAAGAAGCCGTAGCCGCGGTTGTGCGGGTTGAGTGAAGATTGGGCCGTGTCGAAGTAGTCTTCCACCGAGTCGACCGTATCAAGCGAGCTGGTCACCATGGTCAGGAAACGCTCGTCGGGGTGCAGGTGCTGGTTCTGATCCCAGTTCACACCGGTCAGGCGGAACCAGGCAGCCACCAGCAGCACGACGATCAACAGCAGATCGAGGAGCCAGGCGGAGCGGTCTATCGTTATTGTGGGTCGCGGAGTAACCGCTTCATGCTCACCCATCCGATGAATCTCCAATTCCAGGGTTTCACAGTTTTGCAACCGGGCGGCTTCCCCGGCGCATTTGCCTGATTAAAGGTAACGGGCGGTGCCTATGGCAGCGGGTCGATACCCACTGCGCTCATGTTCTCAGGGACAAAGAAGGTCATAAAGTTCTTACCTTCTACCTCGCTCTCGTGCTGGGTGGCGATCCCGAGGGGGTAAAATTCCCGCAGCGTGTCGAGCGTCGCCTCATCCTCTGGCTTGACGATGAACAGCTTTGCGCGTGGGTCGGCAGTGGTGACGTTTAAGTATTCTGGCAGAATCGCCGGGTCACGCTCGATATTGCCCGCGAAGATGGCTACCTGGCGTGAATCGAGCCAGTGGGGAAAGCCGACCACGTAGTAGGTATCATAGGTGCCCGTCAGGCTGGCGAAATCGTGCACCACCTCGCCCACCTCGCGGGTGTTCCACGCCGAGGCGCGGTATAAGTCGGCGTACTGCTTGAAGAAAAGGTCGTAGTTATTGGAGACCGTCCAGCCCAGCAGCAGCACCGCGGCGAATCCTGCCACCCAGCGCGCCGAGAGGCGCGGCAGGTGATTATGCAGTCCGCGGAGGAAGGCTTCCACACCGATGGCAGCGATCAACAGCGCCGGGACGTAAACACCGGCGGTACGGTTAAGGCTCGGGTTCTCCTCGGGGAAGGCCAGCGAGAGAGCCGAGGGCAGCAGCAGCACCGGAATGCTAATGAGCAGCAATAGATCTTCCCACTTCCGCTTCTGAACGTAACGCGCCAACAGCAGCACCTGACCAAGGAAATAGAAGGCTGCTGTCACCACGTCAAACGCGGGGCGGTTGGGGATGGAGTGTACCCAGATGATGCCGTTGTCGTAGAAGAACATGGTCAGCGCGCGCCACATATTCCCGGAGAAGATTTCCAGCGGCGGCCCCGGCAGCGGTCGCTCCGCTTCGCTCAGGCGCGTCATCGAGCGGTACAGCACGTAATCCGGATTCTCTAAAAAGTACCGTGCCAGCGGCAAACAGATCACCAGGGCAAAGAAGGCGATCAACAACATGCCCATAATCGCTTGCAGGGGCATGTCCGCGGCCTTTTCATGCAGGATATAGAGCGCAATGGCGATGATTACCAGCAGCGGCACAACGCGACTGGACGTGTAACCGTTCAGCCCGATCCCTAGCCAGATGCCGGCGAAAATAAAATCGTTGCGCGAGCCCTTCCGCAGCGCGCGGATCAGGTGATAGAGCAGCGGCGCAACAAACAACGGGTAAAGCGGGAAGCGCAGCGCAATGCGCGAGATGATATTGGCCCAATACGATACGCCCACCAGCAGCAGCGCAATCAGCGCCAGCCAGCGCCCACCGATCAAGTAGCCCAGCTTGTATACGTAGTACAGCACAATTAGCCCGGTGAGCGCGGTGCCCAGCTTGAGCACATCGAAGGTCACATCCAGATTGAACAGCTTGATCACCAGCGCGGTCCAGTAGAACTGGAACGGCTCGCGACCTGTGTTACGCTCGAAGAAGATATAGGGCTTGCCGTTCAGCACGTCGTACACATCGTAGAGCTTTTCAGCGTGGTCGCTGACCATTTCCACTGGGATTTCTACGAAGCGGTTGAAGCGGAAGAACAGCACTACCGCCAGAACCAGGAATAGCAGCAGCGTCCAGCTTGTAACACGAATATTCCATCCTGCAGTTTCTCGAAATGTGCGGAACGCCGCGCGCAACCGCGCGCCGAAGTTCGGTCCGGTTCCTCGCTGCCAGAAGGCATACAGGAGCAGCGCCAGCGAAATACCCCATAATGTGACGTTGATCTCATTGAAGCGATTTTCCGTAAAGGCGAGGAATGCCACTACGGCAAAAACCACCCCCGCAATCGCCGCAGACCAGCTGATGTCCATCGCATCGCGGCGCGCTTCTGTAATAGGAAGGGCCACCGGGGTGAGCGCTCCGCGTGCAAATGCCAGCACGGTGGCAAGCGCCGAGAACGCATACAGCGCAACCGCCAGCGGCTCCGCGCGGTTCGATGGCTCCAGAAAGGTTTGCGCCAGCAGCGCCGCGGCTGCCGGGATCAGCACCAGCCAGAGTGAACCGGCGCGAGCGCGGGTATCCGCAGCAGGGGCGGTGTACACCGTAGCGGTTCCCTCTTGCTCCGGCAAAGAAGCAACTGCTGCATCATACGCCCCCGAACTTGCCTCCACGGGAGCCGCGTCGATCGATACATCAGCCTCAGCGATCATCAGCGTCGGCAGGGCAGGCGTGTCACCATTGTCAGATGCGCTTACGGAATCCTCCAAGGTTTCCCGTTCCAGCTTTGGGAACTGTAAATCCGAGGATTTCCAAAACGCCAGTTTTGCTTTTACATAATCGAGGACAGACGGCTCATCCATCGATTCTTCCCCTTCATAAAAAAAGATGCTTATCGCGAATCATGCCGTGGGCCAAGAAACGAACCGGCCTTATCCCACGCGCTGGGTGATGTAGAACGTGCAAACGCCTTCATCGGAATACGGATTCTGGAAGGCGGGTTTGGTGATCTGGTAGACGGGCCACAGCATCGCCTTATTCTTCACCGGCACCCAACTGCCCGTCAGCTTTTTGCTCAACAGGTTGGGCAGACCCATCACGTGGCCTACCTCCAGCCGGTGCAGCGAATCCGGTCCAAAATAATCCCAATGTTTCACAATCTCGAAACCGCTCTTCTCCAGCCGCTCCTGCCAGACCGCTACCGGATCGGTGTGCGCGTGCCGGGCAATGCGATTAAAGAAGCGCCCATACCAATCAGATGCGCCGCGCAGGCCCACCTTCTTGAAAACCTGCGTGCCGAGCAGCAGCTTGGGGAAGCGATGGTTGGGCACGCAGAACACGAACTTGCCGCCCGGTCGCACCACCCGCCCCACCTCATTTAACACTTCCTGGATGTGCGGGATGTGTTCCAGTACAGATGTCGACACCGCGCTTTGAAAGTAGCCGTCTTCGAACGGAATCTTCGCCCCATCCGAGCAGACCAGCATCTTGTAGGTGTTGGGGTGCTCGCGCCGCGCCTCAATCATTGGCTCCCACCACGGGTCCAGGCCCACATCCAGCGGATGGTCAAACGCCACTGAGGCAAAATGGCCGTCGCCGCTGCCTAAGTCGAGCACGGGGCCGGGCAGATCAATCCCCTGGTAAAAACTGTCCTCCACCGCGCGCAGCATGGCGCGGAAATAAGGCAAATCGCGCAGGTGACGCCACAAGATTTCTTCTGAGCGCTGTCCGTTCATTTCGATGGGTCCAACTCCTTAAAGAGGGCTTCGTAGAAGCGAGCGACCGCCTGGGTGGAATATTTACCGCGCACGGCTGCAGCGTCGCCCGCGAATTGTTCCGGCCGGTCGAGAATTTCGATAATTGCGCTGGCCAGGGCCTGTGGGTTGCGCGGGGCAACCACGCGCCCCATGCCCGTTTCCTGCACCGGGCAGCGCACGCCAGGCAGATCGGTCGCCACGGCTGGGGTGCCACAGGTCATTGCTTCCACCTGCACCATTCCCCACGATTCGGTCGCGTTGATACTCGACAGCACCAATACTTCGCTAGCATGGAAGAAGGCAGCCTGCTCTTCGGGCGAAAGCACGCCCAAGAAAGACCAATGCTCGCCCAACCGTTCAATCAGCGGAGCCAGCTTGGCGGCGTACTTTTCCTCGCCCAGCACATTCTGATACTGCCCAACGTGCAGCACGCGTGCCGTTGGGTACTTCTTTAGCACCTGGGGCATGGCTTCAATCAGGTACTCCACGCCCTTTTCCGTCGCCAACCGCGCGTTCATCCCGATCACGCGCTGGCCCGGCAAAATGCCATACTTTTGCTTGAAGGCCGCAACGTCCGCTTCGCTTACTTGCGGCAGTTCCACCGGTGGGGGAACGTAGCGCATCTTGTTCAAGTAGCGGCGCAGGAATTTTGAGTTTTCCGCGTAGTCGCGGCTGTTGGTAACAATCTGGTGCGAGCCAAGCGCCGCACTTTGGCTGAAGATGTGAGTAGCCATATTGGCGACTCGGTGCACCAAACCCTGCGGAAGCTGCAAATCGCAGTGATAGGTCATCACCACCGGGCGGCGCATCATGCGCGCCATCCAGGCAATGTAGGCGGCGTCCATCTGCGGCAGGTGGATGTTGACCACGTCCACCTGCCGCAGCAGGCGCATGGCCCACAGCGGCATGGAGGGCATGATCACGCCTTTGCTCAGGCGCATGCGCACCGTCGGGCGGATGATGCACACACCGTCCTTTTCCTCGCGCTCTTTCAGCGATGGGTCAAAACGCGAGGTCAGCACCGTTACCTGGTGCCCGCGCTCCACCAGCCCGCGTGCGAGACGCTCGGCGTAAATGGTCAGGCCAGAATAGTGCGGGCGGTAGTAGGTGAGGCTGATAAGAACATGCATGAGCGATTATCCCTGCCTCGCGCGGCGGATATCAGCGACCAGGTCCGAGAAGGTCTGCCCTTCACGAGAAACGGCGTACCCGCCAATGATGGTGGAGAAAATCAAGTGTGTAACGTGCGTAATCAGGGCATACGCAAGGATGTGCTCTTCCTGCATCCCCACCAGGGTCAGCGCGCCGACCGCGCCCAGCTCGTAGGTGCCCAGCGAGGCCATCACGGAAGGCACCGCGCCGACAATATTCGATGCGCTGATGCCCAGCGCCGCCCACCACACAGGCGCATCGGGCACAAATACGCGGATCAGCGCCCAGTCGCGCAGTATGGCAATGAACCAGCTAAACGCCAGCAGGCCAATGCTGCCAAAGAAGTATTCGGCCTTGGTAAGCACCGAAAAGCCGTTGAGGATGTTGTGAAGCTGCGGGAGCAGGAACCGGCGAACGATCCCCCACCGCCCCGCCAGCCGCTCCACCAGATTCTCGACCCAATCGCGATTGCGCGCGGCAAGATAGAGCGCAAACAACCCCAGTACGATCAACCCAAGCAGCAGCAGGGCCACCGGGCGCGCCCACGCAAGGCCCAGCGCCAGCGGCAGGGTTGCCAGCAGCAAGCCCGCGGCGATCGCCAGATCATACGAACGCTCGACCACGATGGTCGGCAGGATGTGGAACATGCCCAGGCGGCTGGAGCGCCCCAGCAAAAAGGCTCGCGCCAGCTCGCCCATGCGGAACGGCAGAATATTATTGAAGAAATAGCCCTCATTGAGGGCCAGTATCACCTTAACTGCCGGCACTTTCCGCTGAAGCAGGTACTGCCAGGCCAGCCCGCGCGCGGTCATCCCAACCAGGTAAATAACAACGTTGAGCGCTAAAACGGTCACCGGCACTGCCGCTAACGAAGCGAGAAAGGTATTCCAATCGATTTGGCGGGCGAGCAGCCAGAAGGCCAGCACAGTCACTAACACGCCCGGCAGCCAGCGTAAGGCCGACCGGGCGGTGATTCGCCAATCTCGGGCCTGAACCGAACTCACTCGTCCTCCAGGCGCAGCACGGCAAAGAAGGCTTCCTGCGGAATCTCCACCATGCCCACCATCTTCATGCGACGCTTACCCTTCTTCTGCTTTTCCAAGAGCTTCTTCTTGCGGGAGATATCGCCGCCGTAGCATTTGGCCAGCACGTCTTTGCGCATGGCCTTCACGTTGGCGCGCGAGATGATCCGCCCGCTGGCCGATGCCTGGATCGGTACATCGAACAACTGCCGCGGGATGATTTCTTTCAGCTTCGAGACCAGCGCCTGGCCTTTGTGGTAGGCATCTTCCTTGTGGACAATCGCCGCCAGTGCGTCTACCGGCTCGCTGTTCACCAGCACTTCTAGCTTCACCAGATTCTCCGGGCGGTACTCAAGGAACTGGTAGTCCATTGAAGCGTAGCCGCGCGTGCGCGACTTTAGATCGTCAAAGAAATCGATGATTAGCTCGGAGAGCGGGATTTCAAAGTTGAGCTGCACGCGGCTGGGCGCGGGGTATTCCTGCCCCTTGAAGATGCCGCGCCGCTTGGTCACCAGATCCATGACCGTACCGTAGAAATCGGTCGGCGAAAAGATCTCCAACAGCATCCACGGCTCGCGAATCTCGGCGATGGTGCCTTCGTCGGGAAGTTGGGCGGGCGAGTCGACTCGCAATGTTTCGCCGGTGAGCGTCGCCACCTCGTATTCCACCGAGGGAGCCGTCACAACGATGTCCAGGTCGTACTCGCGCTCCAGCCGCTCCTGGATAATTTCCATATGGAATAAACCCAGAAAGCCGCAGCGGAAGCCGAAGTTGAGCGCCTGCGAGGTTTCCGGCTGGAACTGGAGCGACGCGTCGTTGAGCTGGAGCTTATCCAGCGCCTCGCGCAGATCGCCGTAATCCTCACCTTCCACCGGGTAAATACCGGCGAAGACCATTGGCTTGGCCTGCTGGTAGCCGGGCAGTGGAGCCGAAGCAGGCTGCGCCGTTGTGGTGATGGTATCCCCCACGCGGCACTCGCGCACCGTCTTCAGGCCTGTCGCCACGTAGCCCACGTCACCGGCATTGAGCTGGGGTACCGGGCGCATGGCAGGCGCGAAGAAGCCGATTTCCACCGGCTTATTGTCTACGCCGGTTTCCATCAAACGCAGGGTATCGTTGGCGCGGATCACGCCTTCCATCACGCGCACATAGGCGACTACGCCCTTGTACGAGTCGTAGTGCGAGTC
Source organism: Chloroflexota bacterium (assembly GCA_023434145.1). GTDB lineage: Bacteria > Chloroflexota > Anaerolineae > Anaerolineales > Anaerolineaceae > DSYU01. The sequence goes on from JAEYTI010000075.1 coordinate 24,096, forward strand.
GAAGATTAGCGCGCGCAGCGGAGCATTCGATTCGCCGGTAGGCGCGGGGATGTTGAGCACAATCGAATCCAGCACCTCTTTTACGCCCACGCCTTCTTTGGCAGAGATGCGCAAGATGCTGTCTGGGTCTACCCCCAGCAAGCTGCTGAGATCTTTTGCCACCACGTCGGGCTGGGCCGAGACGAGGTCGATCTTGTTGATCACCGGCACGATGGTCAGGTCGGCTTCGATTGCCAGATAAAGGTTTGCCAGCGTCTGGGCTTCCATGCCTTGGGTGGCATCTACCACCAGCACCGCGCCCTCGCACGCCATTAGCGCCCGGCTAACCTCGTAGTTAAAGTCTACGTGCCCTGGGGTATCAATAAGGTTTAGCTCGTACTCGTTGCCATCCAGGGCTTTATAGGCCATGCGCACGGCAGACGCCTTAATGGTGACGCCCTTCTCGCGCTCCAGGTCCATGCTGTCGAGCACCTGCTCGGTCATCTCGCGGTCAGAGATGGTACCGGTCATTTGCAACATGCGATCCGCCAGGGTCGATTTCCCGTGGTCAACGTGAGCAATAATACAAAAATTCCGAATATGATTGGTCATTTTCTTTCCAGCAAACAAAAGAAGGCGGCAAGGCCGGACCGGGGTCAGCCGGTTAAATGTTAACGACAGTAAATCGAAAACGTAGCAAACAAGGAATTATACCAAGGATCGAAGACTATCGCGAGGCGCGCAGGTAGCCAAGGTAGCTGTGCACCGGGCTGGGGAACACGTCCACTTTATAGCCCTTGCCGGAGAGGAAGCGCGCCATATCCTCGTGCGTGTGCGGTCCAGCATTGTCGTGATACTCCATCACGATGCGCTGAATACGCTCCAGCACGGCATCCGGCGACTGAAACAGGATCTCGTATTCCGCCCCTTCGCAGTCCAGCTTCAGTAAATCGACGCACACGATATCATTTTTCGCCAGCGCGTGCTCCAACGACAGGCCCGGCACAACGACCTTGCCCGGCTTTGTCGCGGTGCTGTTCCCCGCCGCCTGGCTGGTAAACTGCACCGGCTCACCCATACCCGTGTCGATCTCAATGTCGCCGTCTTTGGACCACACCGCGGCGGGGAAGACCTTCACGTTGCTGATGCTGTTCATGCGGAGATTTTCATTGATCAGCGCGTATGAGCTGGGGGTTGGCTCAAAAGCAAACACTTTGTTCCCCGCCCCGCTTGTCGCCGCCAGAATGGTGAAGTCGCCGATTCCGCCGCCAATATCCACAACCGTCCAACCCGAGCCGATGGGGAAGCCAAACCGCTCATAGAAACGATCGAGCATGGTCTCCTTCAGGCTCCAAATGTCCATCGCCGAGCGCGCGCGGAAGCGCAGGCCGTTCGGGCGCAGCTCCACCAGCGGGTTCTCGGCCGGCTTTTTGCTCAAAAAGACGCGCAGCACACGCGTCCACGGTTTGACCTGAAACAGCAGGGTGAAGATGGACGTGAAGTAGTACAGATATTTGCGGAAGAACATATTCGATCCTGGCAAAGAAGTAGGCAGTCGGGCGTCCGGTCAGCCGCGCCAATTATACTCGTGATAAGGTCATTTTGGGAATTTGAGCGAGAACGCCTCACCCCGGCCCTCTCCATTTTCCAAAAGCGGGAAAATGGAGAGGGAGCCTTGTTCTGCAAATTGTATTGGCCAACAAGTCACCCTCTCCATTTCGCCGGGCTTACGAAATGGAGAGGGCCGGGGTGAGGCGTTTTACTGTGATTCTACTTCCCCACCTGCTTCTGCCATCGTTTCCTCTATCAATGCGGAGATATACCCTGTATCTGGCTCACGCTTTTCTCCCACCAGCAAATGCACCAAGAACTCAGTATTCCCTTTCGGCCCCTTTAACGGCGAGCGGATCAGCCCCTGCACGGTAAAACCCGCTCCGGCAGCAAATTCCAGCACCTCGCGCAGCACGCGGCGGTGAATCTGCACATCAGAGATCACCCCGCTGCCCCGGTTGACCTCCGACTTGCCCGCCTCGAACTGCGGCTTGATCAATGCCACAATCTGCCCACCGCCTGGCAGCCACCCACGCACCACCGGCAGCAGCACCTTGAGTGAGATGAATGATGCGTCAATGGTCGCCAGTGTTACCGGCTCGGGGAAGCCTTCCACGAACCGGGCATTGGTGCGTTCCATTACCACCACGCGCGGATCGGTGCGCAGCTTCCAGTGCAGCTCGCCGTAGCCCACGTCTACCGCGAACACCTTCCCCGCACTGTGTTGGAGCAGGCAGTCGGTAAAGCCCCCGGTCGACGCGCCCACGTCCACGCATACCAGCCCGCCCAGCTCGGTGAGACCAAAAGCCACCAGGGCGGCCTCCAGCTTCTCACCGCCGCGCGAAACGTATCGCGGACCGTGATCGACTACCAGCACGGCGGATTTCTCGAACTTTGTGGCCGGTTTGGTTACCACCTGCCCCTCTACTCGCACCTGCCCGGCCATGATCAGCCGCTGCGCCAGGCTGCGGCTCTCCGCCAGCCCGCGCTCGGTCAGCAATACGTCAAGTCGCTCTTTTGGCATAGCTATATTGTAATCCCTGTTGGCCGGGTAAATTTCAGTTTGTTGGTAGGTTTGGGCAGGAGAACGAAGTTCCCATGCCCAAACCTACCAACAATTGTGAAATACCCAAGAAACGGAAACGCATCCCGTGCTGTCCCCGGCAGAAGATGATTTATGCTATGATTGTCACTATGCTCAGTGCCATCATTAAAACCATGCGCCCTCGCCAGTGGCCCAAAAACGTCTTTGTACTGGCTGCCGTCATTTTCGACCGCCAGTTGAGCATGTCGAATTTCGACCCGCTGCTGCGGTCGCTGGCCGGATTTGCGCTGTTCTGCCTGCTTTCCAGCGCCATCTACTACATCAACGACCTGGCAGATATCGAGGCAGACCGCAATCACCCAAAAAAGCGCTACCGCCCGATCGCATCGGGCAAGCTCCCCATCCCGATGGCAATTGGCATTGCTGTGGCGCTGCTGTTGATCAGTTTTATCGGCGCGCTGCTGCTCTCCTTCAATTTCTTCCTGATCTCCGTCGCCTATTTCCTCGCCAACCTGGGCTACAGCCTTTGGCTCAAGCACGTCCCGCTGGTAGATGTGCTGATCCTGGCCTCTGGTTTTGTGCTGCGCGTGGCAGCCGGTGTGATGATCATCCAGGTGGAACGGTTTTCGCCCTGGCTGTACGTGGTAACCACGCTGTTCGCCCTATACATCGGGTTTGGCAAGCGCCGAGCTGAGATCGCGCTGCTGGAACATGATGCGCAGAACCACCGCCGCGTGCTGGATGGCTACAATATCCCCCTGCTCGACCAGTTGATCACCATTGTCTCTTCGAGCACCATCCTGGCCTACAGCCTGTACACCTTCTCGGCGACCAATTTGCCCGCCAACCATACCATGATGCTGACCATCCCCTTCGTGCTATACGGGGTTTTCCGCTACCTGTACTTGATCCAGATCAAAAATGAAGGCGGCGCGCCCGAAGAGTTATTGCTGACCGACCGCCCGCTGCAGGCGACGGTTCTGCTATACGGGCTGTCTGTATTTCTGATCATCTATGTGATCCCGCGCTACTTCTAACCAGCGAGGCTGCCATGCAGAAAGCGCACGTATCCGCTACTGCTTCAGCACCCGGAAAGATCATCCTGTTTGGCGAGCATGCTGTGGTCTACCAGCGCCCTGCCATTGCCGTTCCGGTAACGGGCGTGCGCGCAACAGCCACCGTGACGGATCGATCCGGCGTGGTGGGGAGCCAAGTGCGTATTGTTGCCCGCGCCGTAGATCTTGACTGCCCGCTGAGCGATTTACCCGCTGACCATCCCCTGGCGCTGGCGATAACCGCTACAATGGCGCAAATGAACCTGGAGCGCCTGCCCCCACTCCGCATCGAGGTCAGTTCCACCATCCCGATTGCCGCGGGGCTCGGCTCAGGCGCAGCGGTATCTGCTGCCATAGCCCGCGCGCTCGCAAAATTCACCGGCGTCCCGCTTACCGAAGCGCAGGTATCAGCGATAGCCTATCGCGTAGACCAGAAGCACCATGGCACGCCCTCCGGTATCGACAATACGGTTGTTGCCTACGCGCAGCCGGTATGGTTCGTGCGCGGGCAGCCCTTCGAACGGCTTTCTGTGGCAGAGCCTTTCACCGTTGTGATTGGCGACAGCGGCGTTTCCAGCCCTACCGGCGCGGTTGTTGGCGATCTGCGCGCGCGCTGGCAGGCAGACTCAGCCCGCTATGAGCGCCTGTTCGACCAGGTCGGCGCGATTGCCAAGCAGGCCAGAACGCTGATCGAGCATGGCCCTGCTGCCAGGCTCGGCCCGCTGATGACGCAGAATCACGCGATGATGCAAACCCTGGATGTTTCCTCCCCCGCGCTGGACCGGCTGGTACAGGCGGCTTTGGACTCCGGTGCGCTTGGTGCAAAGCTGTGCGGCGGCGGGCGCGGCGGCAATATGATCGCGCTAGTGACAGAGCCATCATCCCAGGCTGTCGCGGAAGCCCTTCAGGCTGCCGGCGCTGCCGGAACGATTGTTACGACCATACGAGGGTGAGATGACAGAAAACTTAACCTTTCTCAAGCTGGGTGGCTCGCTGATAACCGACAAAGACAACCGCCACACGCACCGTCCCGACGTGCTGGCCCGCCTCGCCGCGGAAATCGCGGATGCATTAAAGGCGCAGCCCGATCTGCCACTGCTGTTAGGGCACGGTTCCGGCTCGTTTGGGCATACCGCCGCGCGCCAGCACGGCACACGCCAGGGTGTTAGCAACCGCGAGCAATGGTTCGGCTTCGCGGAGGTGTGGAAAGAAGCCCGCGCACTCAACCAGATTGTCGTAGATGCGCTGTGGGATGCGGGTGTCCCGGTGATCGCCCTGCCTCCATCGGCCTCGGTGACTGCAACCAACGGGCAGGTGCTGCGCTGGGATCTTACGCCCATTCGGGCAGCGCTGAATGCTGGGCTGGTGCCAATGGTCAATGGCGACGTGATCTTCGACGTGCAGCGCGGCGGAACCATCCTCTCCACCGAGGATTTGTTCATCCGCCTGGCGAAGGCGCTTTCTCCCGGGCGCATTCTGCTCGCCGGGCGTGAAGATGGCGTTTATGCCGACTTCCCCGCCCGCACCACCCTGATCCACGCCATTACACCGGCAAACTTCCCGGCAGTGGCGGGCCGCATCTCCGGCTCTGCCAGTGTCGACGTCACCGGTGGGATGATCGAGAAGGTGCGCACCATGCTGGACCTGGTCGAATCCATGCCACAGTTCGAGGCGCGCATCTTCTCGGGCCTCAAGGCGGGCGCAGTTCAGTCTGCCCTGCTGGGAGATGCCGAGGGCACAGAAGCCTCGGGGACGGTTATACGCCTCTCTGGGGGAGATGATATACTATAAGAGCCTATCTGAAAATTATTCTTTGTGTTTGTTGTTTGCGCGCCTACAGCGCGCAAACAACAAACACAAATCAATTTTCGGAATGGAAGACAACACAAAAAAGATAGCAGGTTCGATCACCGAGGGAAACCCGGTGATCGAACCTGTAGAAAGACGTTCTCACAAACCAGGAGGGATGCAGTGATCTACAGCCGCGAGCAGCTTGAGGATATTGAGAGCCAATCTCTGGCCCCCTATGGGATGCGGGCCAAGAATTCGCGCGGGCGTCTCCATCCAGAAGATGAGCCAGATTACCGCACGCGCTTCCAGCGCGACCGCGATCGCATTCTGCATACCACCGCCTTCCGCCGCCTGGAATACAAGACACAGGTGTTCATCAATTACGAAGGCGATTACTATCGTACTCGCCTGACTCATACGCTGGAAGTAGCGCAGATTGGGCGCACCATTGCCCGCGCGATCGGCGCGAACGAAGATCTGACCGAGTCGATCTGCCTGGCGCACGATCTGGGCCACCCGCCCTTCGGGCATTCCGGTGAGACCGGCCTTGCCAAGCTGCTGCGCGATCAGGGCGGTTTCGACCACAACAAGCAGTCGTTCCGCATTGTCACCAAGCTGGAGCACCGCTATACCGAGTTCCTCGGCCTAAACCTGACCTGGGAAGTGCTGGAGGGGCTGGTAAAGCACGAAACCGAATATGACATCTCCGATGCGCGTGATTTCAACCCCGAACTGCGTGGCAACATCGAAGCGCAGATCGCCAACGTCTCGGATGAGCTGGCCTACACCGCCCACGATCTGGACGATGGGCTGCGTTCCGGCATGATCACAGCACAAATGCTCGATGGCATCGCGCTGTGGGAGATTGTGCTGCGCAGCATAGACTGGAACGGCGGCGAGCTCGACGACATCACCCGGCATCGAATCGTACGCCGCCTGATTGGCATCGAGGTCTCTGACTTGATCCAGGCGACCGACCAGCGCCTACGCGAGAGCGGTGTACGCTCGGTAGACGAGCTTCAACGCCTGCCGTATAATGTCGTCAGCTTTAGCGATGATAACCGCCGCCGCAACCGTGAGTTAAAGGACTTTCTGTTCAACAATCTCTACCGGCACTACCGTGTGATGCGCATGGCTGTGAAGGCAGAAAATATCCTCTCGGATCTGTTCAATGCCTATATGAACGAGCCAATGATCCTGCCAAAGCACATTCAAGAGCAAATCCCCGAGCGCGGGCAGGAGCGTACCATCTGCGACTACATCGCCGGCATGACGGATCGCTACGCAGTGGAAGAGCATACCAAGTTGTTCGACCCGACAAAGTTACCTTAAGGATGGTGTTTTCATGAGTGATGTTCATTACTTGACCGCAGAAGGCGCCGAACGGCTGAAAAACGAACTGGAATATCTGAAGGGTCCGGGGCGCGACCAGCTCGCCGCGAAGCTGCGCGCCGCGATTCAGATGGGCGACCTATCGGAGAACGCTGATTATATTCAGGCAAAAGAAGAGCAGGCGTTCCTGGAAGGCCGTATTCAGGAGCTAACGGTAATCCTCAGTAACGTGCAGATCATCGAAGAAAAGGGCAAGACCCGCGGTGTTGTTGATATCGGTTCGCACGTAACCATTACGGAAGAAGGCTTTGACGACTCTGAGACCTACCACATCGTTGGTCCCAAAGAAGCCGACCCAACCCGCTCGCGCATCTCGCACGAATCGCCGATTGGCCGGGCACTGCTGGGCCACAAAGTAGGCGAAACAGTGACGGCTGAAACGCCCAACGGGTCGATCCGCTTCAAGATTTTAAAGATCGAATAGATTTCCAATCAAAAAAGCCGCCCAGCAATCAGGCGGCTTTTTTGATAAACATTTGTTACTGCTTTTGAAACGCTCCCTTCGGGAGCAAAAAAATGAGGAGTGGGGGGCAAAGCCCGCAATGCTGAGAAAAAGCCCTTGCGGGTGAGTAGCCTTCCTGAACTTCCTTCACCCCCATGCATGAATGAAAATAAAAGAGTGTTTCCCAAAATTGCTATGCCATTTTGGGAAACACTCTTTTATTTTTTTCAGGTCAGTTACGGATATCTTTCGTCATGGACGGCTGTATCGTCCATGACGAAAGATAAAATTTACTTGCGGAGCGGCCAGACAGCCAGTTCGAGCGTCATCTGATCGAAGAAGCTGTTCTGCGGCAGGGCGCCCTGGCCGTAGTTCATGTTTACCACACGGGCTTCGAGCTGGAGCGTCGCGGTTTCGAGCACGATGCGCTTGCCAGGCTCGGCCAGCACCGGCTCACCCTTCGAGGTAAGCCGCTGGCTGATGCCCGGATCATTGAAGGCGTGCTCGCTCATCACGACTTTCGTAACGGTCTGGATGTCGTTCTTGTCGAACAGCCAGACCTCGAAGGCGGTGACCTTCTTCGGATCGCCGACACCGATCGTCTCCGAGATGCCCACGCCGCACTCACCCAGGAACTCACCGGTCGGGGAGTCGATGCTGAAGGAGTCGTCGTACAGGTCGTTGCCCATGGTGTAGGTGGTCAGGTATTGGACGATGGGGGGTTCCTGACCCTCAGCAAACCCAGTAGGCTCCACACGCCCAACCGGAGAAACGGAACCACGGGTTGCGGTGGAGGCGATGGAGGGCTTGCGGTTGCGGAAAACAAAGAGGTAGGCCAGCAAACCGCCGATGATCAGTGTCAGCACGCACATGGCGCCGAGCACAACCGTCAGCGTATTGCTGCGCGGGGCAGGCTCCTCACCCGTGCCGGGCGCACCAGGGGTCGTCACACCGGCCGGGGGCAGGCCGCCCGCGCCAACAACTGTGGCAAAAGAATTCACCTGCTCAGGTGACACTGGAGCCGGTGGATTCGCGGCCAGTTCTGCCAGGCGATCGTTCCCTGCTTCCCCCAATTCGCCAAAGCGCCGGGTAGCCTCCTGAACGTCACCTGTCTGCGCAAAGGACTGAACAGAGTATGCCAGATATTCCCGCTGCAAATCTGCGCGCGCGGAGCTCATATCCAGATCTGTCCACTCCAACGGGCTGACGTAATAGGCGAATAAAAGGCCCAGAACTAACCCCAGCACCAAACCTACGCCCGCTGCGATCAGTACGGGAGTTGTAATCTGCCCACGAATCCTATCCATATTTATCTCCTGAATGTGACGATGTTTTCAATCGGGCCAGCATACTTTATGTGAAAATTGTTCGTTTTATTGTAGAACAAACAAGCAAAGTATGCAACAAAAAGCCGCCTTGCATTTCTCTTTGTTCCCATCCACAAAACATATCAACATACTGACATGTTTTGTGGATGGGAACAGCTTGATGCCACAGGTTGCAAAAACCGTGCCGGGTCACGCTTTTGTGAAAGTGAGACTTGTTATCGGCTTGATTCCGCCTGAGCAACAGGCTCACCCAGCGATTCGAGCAGGAAGGTCTCGGAGCATTTGAGGCACTGCGCCTCACGTTTGTTGGAAACAACCAGCGTGCCGCCGCACTTGGGGCATGGGGTGGGCAGCGGGCGCTTCCACGAGGTAAACTGGCAGGTGGGGTAGTTGGCGCAGCCGTAGAAAACGCGGCCTTTGCGCGTCTTGCGCTCCACCACTTCGCCACCATCTTCGGGGCATTTTACGCCGATCTTCTCCAGCCAGGCCTCGGTATAGCGGCAGTTGGGGAACCCGCTGCAAGAGATGAACTTGCCAAAGCGGCCCCAGCGGATCACCAGATCCTTGCCGCAAGTGGGGCAAGCGCGGCCTACCTTCTCCAGATCGGCCTTGGTGGCGGGCATTTCGGATTTGGCGCGCTCCACTTTGGGGGCAAAGGTGCCATAGAACCCGCGGATGATGTCAACCCATTCCTGATCCCCTTCGGCGACTTTGTCCAGGTCTTCCTCCATCCGCGCAGTAAAGCCCAGGTCCACCACTTCGGAGAAATGCGCCACCAGCAGGTCGTTAACCAGCGTGCCTGTCTCGGTCGGCTCCAAGCGCTTGCCTTCGCGCATCACGTAGCCGCGCTCCTGAATGGTCGAGAGGATGGGCGCGTAGGTGGAAGGCCGCCCAATGCCGTTTTCCTCCAGCGTCTGCACCAGCGAGGCTTCTGAGAAGCGCGGCGGCGGCTGGGTGAAGTGCTGCTCGGGGATCAGGCGAATCAGTTCCTGGCGCTGCCCTTCGGCGATTTGCGCCGGAATGCGGGTGTTCTCGTCCTCTTCGGTGAGCGCCTTATCTTCATCGCGCGTTTCTTCATAGACAACCAAAAAGCCGGGGAAACGCAGCACCGAGCCGGAAGCGCGCAACAGATACTTGTGCCGCTGCCCGTCCGCGCCCACTTCCACCGTCAGCGTATCGTAAACGGCGGCTTCCATCTGCGAGGCGACAAAGCGCTGCCAGATAAGCTGGTACATCTTGAACTGGTCGCCGGTGAGGAAGGATTTGATCTTCTCCGGCTGGCGCAGCACCGATGTCGGGCGGATGGCTTCGTGAGCCTCCTGCGCGCCAACAGCGCGCGTCTTATATTGCGGCGCGGCGGCGGGCAAAAAATCGCCGCCGTAAGTATCAGAGATATATTTGCGCACTTCTTGCAGCGCGGCTTCAGCAATGTTGGTCGAGTCGGTGCGCATGTAGGTGATGAGACCGGTCGCCCCGCCCTCTCCTACGTCGAGGCCCTCATAGAGCTGCTGTGCCAGGGCCATCGTGCGGCGAGCGGTGTAGCCCAACCGCCGCGAGGCTTCCTGCTGGAGCGTGCTGGTAATGAAGGGTGCAGCCGGTTTTCGCCGCCGCTCGCCGCGCTTGATGCGCGAGATAGCGTAGGACGCCTTTTCCATATCGTCTAGCAGGTCGTTGACCACTTCCTGGTTGGGAAGCTTGGGTTCTTCGTCATCCACGCGCGCCAGCTTGGCCTGGAAGGTGGTGTCAATGCCTTCCGGCTTGAGCTCAGCGGCGATCGTCCAATATTCTTCCGGCACAAAGGCGTCAATCTCGCGCTCGCGCTCGACAATCAGGCGCAGCGCAACGGACTGTACGCGCCCAGCCGAGAGGCGGCTGCGCACCTTCTCCCACAGCAGCGGGCTGAGGCTGTAGCCAACCAGCCGGTCGAGCACGCGGCGGGCCTGCTGCGCATCGACCAGATCCATGTTGATCTGGCGGGGGTGCGAGAAGGCCTCGTTGATCGCCGCCTGGGTGATCTCGTGAAACACCACGCGCTTGGTCAGGTTGGGGTCAATCTCCGCCGACTCGAGCAGGTGCCAGGCAATTGCCTCGCCTTCGCGGTCGGGGTCAGTCGCCAGGTAAATTTCTTCGGCCGTTTTCGCCAGCTCTTTTAGCTCTTTCACCACATGGCGCTTCTCGTTCGGAACCCGGTACTTGGGCGCGAAGTTATTGTCCACGTCCACCGATAGTTCCGAACGGAGCAGGTCACGCACATGCCCAACTGAGGCACGCACGGTGTAGCCCTTGCCCAAAAATCGCCCTACCGTCTTGGCTTTGGCCGGGGATTCTACAATCACCAGCTTGCCCTTGCGGGCAGGCGCTTCTTTCTTCCGTTTTGGCGCTTCCATTCCCTCGTGGGCTTCGGTTCGGCCAATGCGATACAGTTTGGTGCCGCAAACACCGCATACGCCCTGGGTAACAGGGGCGCCTGTGGCATTAAACCCCGCCACCGGGGACTGAATTTCTCGTTTCGTTTTGCACTTTACACAATAGGCTTCCAATGGTCATGCTCCTGCTAGTTAATCCATAAAGATTCCTCAACATGCGTGAGGAAATCCGATCATACCACTGATTACTTGCGCGGGTCTCCGTCGGTCTTTAACCGGCGAACGACATCGCGAACTTTTTGCGCGTTTTCGCGCGTGCAAACCAGCACGGCATCCGGCGTATCGACGACGACCAGGCCAGAAATGCCCAGCGTCACGATCAGCCGGCCAGAGCGGTCCGATACGATCAACGAATCCGACGTAGAAAGGCCGATATGCTCGGCATCCAATAGGATATTCCCATCTGCGTCCGGCTCAAATACCTCAAACAGCGATTCCCAGCTTCCAACGTCGTTCCAGCCCAGATCCGCTGCGGGAATAACGACCACCCGCCTGGCCTTCTCCATAATACCATAATCGATCGTCTGCGGCTGAATGGCGGGCCAAACGCGCGCAAGCACCGCTTCGCGCTCCGAAGTGCCCCACGCCGAGGCGATTTCTTCCAACTGCGCGAATAGCTCAGGCATCAACTGCGCAAACTCTTCCCAAATGCGATCTACCCGCCAGAGGAACATGCCCGAGTTCCAATCGTGGTCGCCGCTAACCAAAAAACTGCGCGCGGTTTCTTCATCCGGCTTCTCTTTGAATCGCTTGACCTCGTAAGCCAGAAAGTCGCACCCCTCCAGGGCCTCACCACGCTGAATATAGCCGTAGCCGGTCGCGGGAAACGTCGGGCGAATGCCCAGCGTCACCAGAAAGCCATCATTCGCCAGCCGAAAGCCATCGCCCAGCAGCGCGTGGAAGTAGCTTTCATTTTTAATCAGGTGGTCGGCGGTAATAATCGCCATCACCGCCTGCGGGTCGCGGTCGCGCAGCGCTGCCGCCGCCAGCCCCACCACAGAAGCCGTACCGCGCGGCATGGTCTCCAGCAGATAATTTTCTTCCGGGATCGACGGAACCATCTTGCGCAGTTCTACCGCCTGATCGGCGATTGTCACGACGAAAATACGCTCAGGCGGGATCAACCCGGAGATCCTGTCAACGGAAATCTGGAAGAGGGTGCGGTCAGAGCCAAGCTTCACCATCTGCTTGGGCCGGGCCTGGCGAGAAAGCGGCCAAAGGCGGCTGCCTTCGCCGCCCGCCATAATTACTGCGTAGGTATGATCAAGCATCATCGTTTGTCCGGTAGTCTGCTAGATTTTCGCGCACAAGGGAGAAGTTCATGCCGCCCACCTGGCGTACCATCCCCTTTAGCTCCATGAGCGTGAGTGTAGCCGAAACCTGCTCGATTGGCAAGCCAGCCTGTGCGCAGATGTCGTCCACATGGCGGGGTTCATCCGCCATCACCTTTAGCAGGTTCAGTTCCGTGGCGTCATCTGTGTGCAGCAGCGAGCGTGCCTGCTGTTTGGCCTTTGCCTGACCCAGGTTCAGCACCTCAAGGATATCCTCGAATTTTAGCAGCGGGATGGCTCCGTCGCGGATCAGCCGGTTGGGGCCGCGGCTCTGTGGGGCATAGATGCCGCCTGGCACCGCGAACACCTCGCGGCCCTGCGAGGCAGCAAAGTTTGCCGTGATCAGCGCGCCGCTTTTGTCATCCGCCTCCACTACAACCACCGCCAGCGACAGGCCCGAGATGATGCGGTTGCGCGGCGGAAAGTTTATCCCATCCGGTGGGGTACCCGGCGCGTAGTCGCTGATCACACCGCCCGATTGGGTCATGCGTTTTGCCAGGTTGGCATGCTCCGGCGGGTAGATCACATCCACGCCGCTGCCCAGCACGCCCAGCGTGCGCCCGCCAGCCTTCAGCGCTGATTCGTGCGCCGCGCGGTCGATGCCCCGCGCCAGCCCGCTCACCACGGTGATGCCGTTCGCCGCCAGGAAGGTTGCAAGCTCTCCCGCCACCTGCTGCCCGTAGGGGCTCAGCCGGCGCGTGCCCACAACGGCAACGGCCAGCTCATCTTCCGGCAGCAGCGAGCCGAGCACGTACAGCACCGGTGGCGGCTGGTCGATGTGCAGCAGGCGGCGCGGATAGTCGGCATCTTCCCAGGTAAACACCTGGATACCACGCTGCTGGAGCTTATCCCATAATGCTTCGAGCGAGGTCTGCGCGCGCACGCGCAACAGGTTTTGCAGCGCCTTTTGCGGCAGCCCGGCGAAGATTAGCGCATCTTCTGGGGCCTTCCAGGCGGCTTCGATACTGCCGAATTTTTCGAGCAGTGCTTTTAGCCGGACGGAGCCAATCCCCCGGGCCAGGTTGAACCCCACCCAGTATGCTTTTGGATCGAGGGAAGGAGGCATAACTCTACAGCCATTCGGGCGGGCGCACCTTCATCTCGCGCCGTTCCAGGTTCACTTCCAAAATGACATCTTCCGTGGCTGGCAGCAGGATCTCCTTGCCTTCGGGGGTCTTCACCACGTACACGTCGTTGGCCCCCGTCTCAAGGATCTGATCCAGCGTGCCGAGCACTTCCCCCGCCTCGTCGACGATCGATAGGCCCATCAGATCGTGGTGGTAGTACTCACCCTCGGGCAGCTCGGGCAGTTCAGTCGCCTTCACGTAAACGACCAGGTTGCGATACTTGGCTGTCTCTTCTGGGGTATGCACGCCGCTGAGGCGAACGATCAGCGCTTTATCATGCCCACGGACACTGGCTAGCTCGGCCTGCTCGTGTGTGTCACCCAGATAAACGACCTTTCCGGCCTGTAAACGCTGCGGAAAGCCCGTCAGAATATCCATAATCATCTCGCCCTGAATGCCATGCGAGCGGCGCAGGCGCCCAACAGCCAAGAATACAGGCTCGCCCTGCGCGGGCGAGCCTGTCGATGGGTCCTGTTGGGGTTGGTTTGGGGGAACCTGTCGTCGCCGTTTCATCGCGGCTCAATCACATCCAAAGAGATTTGCTTTCCCTCCCGGGCCGCCGCGACGCGCAGCAAAACGCGCATGGCATTGGCAACCCGGCCGCCTTTTCCGATCACTCGCCCCATATCTTCTCTGGCGACCCGCAGTTCCAGGCGCGTCTTTCCCGCGCCCCGCGTCTGCGCGACCTGCACCTGGTTGGGGTCATCTACCAGCGAAGTGGCGATGTATTCGATCAATTCTTTCACGGTTCCTCCTTACCTGGGGATGGATACCGGGCATGAGCAATTGCCTGCCGCCCGGTGTATTCCCACATTCCCGGTGCCTGCTTGCCGTAGAAACTTACTTGGCTTCAACCTTGCGAGTCTTCTGGTTGGCTGTGCGCTGCTCGTAAACAGCGCTGGCCTCAGCCTGGAGCGTCTCCATTGCCTCACCCGCCTTGAAGCGGTTGTAGCGTTCCATCGCGCCCACACTATTGAGGATCTTGACAACCGATTCGCTCGGCTGCGCGCCCTTGCTCATCCAATCGAACAGGCGGTCTTCCTTAACCTGGACGGTGGAGGGGTCGGTGCGGGGGTTGTAGAACCCGATGATCTCGAGGAAGCGGCCATCGCGAGGGGCCTCTTTATCGGCTACCACGATGCGGTAGCTGGGCTGGTGAGTCAAACCAACGCGGCGTAAACGAATGCGAACCATTGAAATCTTTCTCCTTGAGCAATATGCTTTTGATTGTCGGTAGTTTTGACCAAAATCACCAACCTGATGGCACCGGGAGGGCGAGGGAACGCGGAAGGGCGTTTATCCTCCCCATACCACCAGGCTAGCCGAACAGGCGGGGCAGTCCGCGCCCACCTGTTTTTTGAATAGTTTTGAACATCTTCTGTGCCTCGCGGAACTGCTTGATCAGGCGGTTGACCTCCTGAACGTCGGTCCCTGAGCCGCGCGCGATGCGTCGCCGGCGGCTGGCATTGAGGATATCGGGGTTGCGGCGCTCACCGGGGGTCATCGAATTGATGATCGCCTCGGTCAGCTTCATTTGGGCTTCGGCCTGCTTGGGGTCGATGCTGCGCGCTGCCTGCCCCATCTGGCCGGGCAACATTTCGAGAAGCTGCGCGAAGGGACCCATCTTGCGCACCTGTTTGAGCTGGTTCGAAAAATCTTCCAGCGTAAAGCTGCCAGACATCAACTTGTCGGCCTGCTCGCGGGCGGATTTTTCGTCAAACGAAGCTTGCGCGCGCTCGATCAGGCCGATCATATCACCCATACCGAGGATGCGCGAAGCAAGCCGCCCGGGGTCGTAGGTTTCGATCGCGTCCAGACCCTCGCCAGTGGCGAGGAACTTGATCGGCACGCCGGTGACGCTGCGGATCGAGATCGCTGCGCCGCCGCGCGAGTCGCCGTCCATCTTAGAGAGCACCAGCCCGGTGAGCGGCAGCGCGTCGCGGAAACCTTCCGCCACGTGCAGTGCTTCCTGACCGATCATCGAGTCGACCACCAGCAGCACCTCGGATACCGGTACCCGGCTGTTGATCGCCTTTACCTCGTCCATGAGCTGGTTATCGAGCTGCGAGCGACCGGCGGTGTCGATGATGACGATGGTGAAGCCGCCCTTCTGGGCCTGATCCACGGCGCGCACCGCCAGGTCCGGCGGCTTTACGCCCTGCTCGTGGAAGACCGGCACGCCCACTCGCTCGCCCAGCGTTTGGAGCTGCTTGACCGCCGCCGGGCGGTATGGGTCCGCCGCGACGAGCATCAGGCGTTCGCCCTGCGAGCGCAATATTTTTGCGATCTTTGCGGCAGCCGTGGTCTTACCGGAGCCCTGCAAGCCCACCAGCATGATCACGTGCGGGCGGGGACCGGTCAGGTTGAGCCGGGCCGGGTCGCCGAGCGTCGCAATCAGCTCTTCGTGGACAATTTTCACCACCTGTTGGGCAGGATTCAGCGCTTTTGAAACTTCAGAACCGACTGCGCGCTCACGCACCCGAGCAACGAAGCTCTTGACCACGCTGTAATGCACGTCGGCTTCCAGCAAGGCCATACGAACTTCGCGCATCACCACATCGACATCCTCTTCCGAGAGATGCCCGCGCTTGCGAAGCTGCGTAAATATCTTGTCCAGTCGTTCGGTTAAAGTTTCAAACACGTGGTTCGAGTTCCTAGAAAATCGAATATAATAAACACCTGTCCCTACAGGCGGTAAACGCAATTCTGGATTTTAGCTGGTAAGACGGGAAAGGTCAAGGGTAGGTTTTTCATGGTACCAAAGGCCTGCCCTGCTGGACCGCGCTTGCCACCCAGCGTAACTATTTTACCGCATTCGGGTTGTAAAATTATCCTGAATTGATAACAACCGGAGGGGATAATTTGTTTCTTCATTGATAACCCAGGTTGTTGATGATGCTTTAGCAATAACCCATATTCTGAACTGCATTTTGGAGGAAATTATCTTATGGCAAAAGTGGCTGTGGTCACCGACAGCACCGCATATATCCCACGCGAGACGATGGACGGGTATCCCATCTACAGCGCGCCGCTCCAACTCATCTGGGGCGACCAGACCTTCCGCGACGGCGTGGATATCACACCCACCCAGTTCTACGAACGCCTGCCCCAGGCAAAGGTGATGCCGACCACATCGCAGGCAACCCCTGCGGCTTATATGGATATCTACGGAAAATTGCTCGATGAAGGATACGAGATCATCTCGATCCACCTTTCCAGCAAGCTTTCGGGCACGCTCGATTCTGCGATCCAGGCCAAGGCGCACTACCCTGGCGCGAAAATCGCCCTGGTCGACTCGGAAGTGACGGCGATGGCACTGGGCTTCCAGGTAATGGCCGTGGCGCGCGCAGCCGTGCAGGGCGCATCACTGCAAGAATGCGAGGCGCTTGCCGAACAGGCGCGATCAAAGATCGGCGTGCTGTTCGTGGTGAGCACGCTCGAATACCTCCGCCGCGGCGGGCGTATTGGCGGAGCGCAGGCCTTCTTGGGCACGGCGCTCAACCTCAAACCCATTCTCGAGCTGCGCAACGGCAAGATTGAACCTGTGGAGCGCGTACGCACGATGAATAAGGCCATCGACCGCCTGATCGACCTGTTTGAAGAGCGCATTGGCGATCGCCGCCCGATCCGCATTGCATCGCTGCACGCCGCCGCCCCCGAAGAGGCACGCCTGCTGCTGGAGCGCACCCGCCAGCGCTTCTCGGAAGACGAAGTGGTGGAGACAGTCTTATCAGAGATCAGCCCGGTACTGGGCACGCACACCGGCCCCGGCACCATCGGCCTGGCCTACATGGCTGGCATGTAGTTTTTGTCGCAACTGCTCAGCCACAGAAGCTTTTCTTTCAATAAATCGCGGGCTTCCCCGCCATAATATAATCAATGCGGGTTTTGAAGACACGTTTGTCTTCAAAACCCGCATTGATTATCAGCCCTAGTAGCTATTCGTACTACGTATCAATATAGAAATCCGCGGTCATCCGCATGGGTGACCGCGGATTTATTAATGGGGAACATCCTACTAATCTCAAGGGATTGTTCCGGCTTGAGAGTTATTGGCTTGACCGTTAGAGTCTAATAAGGAATTTTGTAGGGGAAAAGTTAGATCATTTCCATAATAATGGAGGAACAATGGCTCGTACAGTAGTTGCGATTTACGACGATTTCAGCACGGCGAATAACGCCGTCCGTGAGATGGTAGACAGTGGGTTCGCGCGCGATAACATCAGTATTATCGCGAATAACAATACCGGCGCGGCGGGTACGCCTGCCGCCAGCACAGGCGCCACGGGGGAGAACGTAGCAGATGAAACCGGTGCGGGCGCCGGCGTTGGCGCAGGCATTGGCGCCGCCATTGGCGGCATCGGTGGGTTATTGGTCGGCCTGGGTGCGCTGACGATCCCTGGCATCGGCCCGGTAATCGCTGCCGGCCCGCTGGCTGTGGCCCTCTCTACCCTCACCGGCGCCGGGGTTGGCGCTGTGGCAGGCGGCGTGACGGGCGGTCTGCTGGGCGCGCTGATTGGCCTGGGTATTCCAGAAGAAGAGGCGGAATACTACGCCGAGGGCGTGCGCCGCGGTGGTGTGCTCGTCACCGTTCAGGCGGATGATTACAACACCGAACAGATTATGAATATCCTCAACCGGCATGAGCCAATGGATATCAACGACCGCGCAAGCCAGTGGCGGGACGAAGGCTGGACGGGATTTGACCCGAACGCCCCTGCCTATACCCGTGATGACAGCCCCAGCATTCGCTCTGGCCCAAACTTTGATGCGGGTGGTATGGGCGCTGGGATGAACAGTGCGGATACGGGCTACAGCGCAACCGATCCTGGCACCCTTCAGCGCGGCTCAGTAGTGGGCGCAGGTCCGATCGACAGCGGTGAAGGCGTGACCGGCGAAGATCTGTTCGGCTCGCACGCCACCCGCGACAGCGGTGATATGGATGTGCGTGAGATGCGTGACCGCAATGCCCAAATGGGCCATACCAACATGGGCGAGGCCGGATTCAGTAACACCGGCGACATGAGTGGGGATGTGGACGAGACCATTTACCGCCGCGGCGCGGCTGGCACGAACGATTACGATACGTTCAATATGGAAAATCCCATCTACCAAAATCACTATAACACCTACCTCGCCGATAGCGGCTATCCGTATGATTACTACGTCCCTGCCTATCAGTATGGCTACGGGTTGGCAAGCGACGTTCGCTACAAAAACCGAAACTGGGATGTGATCGAGCGCGATGCACAGCATGACTGGGAGCTGGAACATCCCGGCACCTGGGACCGCTTCAAGAACGCCATCCGGCACGCCTGGGAAGACGTGACCGGCCAGAACCGCGACATACGGTAAAAAATAGGCGCATCGCCCAAAATGCTCGTTTCGGTCAACGCGATTACCGGTAAGAATAAGAACACATCCCAAAAATAGTTTTTGTGTTTGTGGTGCGCAACTACGTCGCGCACCACAAACACAAAAAAATATTGGGATAGATTCTAAATTTACAACCACCCGAATGGATGGTTGTAAATTTATTAACAGAGAGTTTGCGATACAATATTCTCAAAGCCCGGTCAAATCCGCGGCCATCTTCCTTCCTATATGAGGTCGATGCATGAGAAACTACCCCGATATTGGCATCCAGGTCAGTGAGATCCTGCTGCCAAAGCAAGGCATTGATGCCCACAAATGGGCCGTTATCGCCTGTGACCAGTTCACCTCGCAGCCAGACTATTGGCAGAAGGTGAAGGAAACCGCCGGAGATTCCCCCTCCACTTACAATCTGATCCTGCCGGAAGTGCTGTTGGGAACGCCCGAAGAGGCGGCGCGCATTCAGAGCACGCAAGCGGCCATGCGCCGCTATATGCAGGAGAACCTGCTGGAGCTGCACGAAGGCCTGATCCTGGTGGAGCGCACCGTGGACGGCAAAACGCGCCGCGGGCTAATGATGGCCCTGGATCTCGAGCAGTACGACTTCAACAAGGGCTCGCAGTCACTCATCCGCGCCACCGAAGGAACGATCATCGACCGGCTGCCGCCGCGCATTCGCATCCGCGAAGGCGCGCCGCTGGAACTGCCGCACATCCTGGTGTTGATCGATGACCCCGAGCGCACGGTCATCGAGCCGCTCATGGAGAAGACTTCTTCGCTCCAGCCGCTCTACGATACCGACCTGATGCTGGGCAGTGGTCACCTGCGCGGCTGGCTGGTGGATGACCTGGCGCTGGAAGAAAAGGTGGTCTCGGCGCTGCGCAAGTTAGCGGACCCGGCGCGCTTCCAGAATCAGTATGGTGTGGATGCGGAAAAGGGCGTGCTGCTCTTTGCTATGGGCGACGGCAACCACTCGCTGGCAACCGCCAAATCGATCTGGGAAAAGCTCAAGCCTATGGTGGGCATGGATCACCCCGCCCGCTACGCGCTGGTGGAAGTGGAAAACGTCCACGATGAGGGCCTGCTGTTCGAGCCCATCCACCGCGTGCTGTTCGGCGTCAAGCAAGACTGGCAGTCCACGCTCAAACAGCAGTTCGGCGAGAACGTAGAAATACAACCCACCAGCAGCGCGAAGGAAATGGTCGAGCAGGTTGAAAATCCCCAGGGCAGTGCGCAGGTGTTCGGCGCAATTACTCCAGATGGCGCCTATGTCGTATCCATCCACCATGCTCCTACCAACCTGGCGGTCGGCACTTTACAAGGCTGGCTGGATGGATGGCTGAAGGCAGGCGGCGCGAGCCACATCGACTACGTCCACGGCGAAGATGTGGTATGCGAACTGGGTTCACAGCCGGGCAACCTGGGCTTCTACCTGCCCGGCATGGACAAGGGCGACCTGTTCAAAACCGTCATCCTCGATGGCTCCCTGCCGCGCAAAACCTTCTCGATGGGCGAGGCGCACGAAAAACGCTTCTATATGGAAGCGCGCCGCATTTCGTAACAAGTAGTTTCTCTCCAGAGGCTGTCCGAAAAGATCATTCGGACAGCCTCTTTCTCGTAGATGTCGTATTTTATATATTCAACAACCGCCATGATGAATATTAATAAATTAATCGCGTAACAAGGGGCTTTCATGCCCGTACCGCCTCATCACGTGCTTCGCCGGAGAATACGGTATGTCCTCTGGAAAACACTCACTCCGGCGAAGTACGTGATGAGGCGGTACGTGGTCATGGATGCGTCTCGTTACGCGGTTCATTTCTAAATCTTCATCAGCCGCCAGTCGAGGGGTAGGCTGCAAGAGGAGCTGGTGACGGCTTTTAATAGTTAAAATTCATCACAGTGGTCGTTGAATAAATAAATCACTTTTTGGACAAGCCCTGGAGAGAAAAATTCTTCCCGATCATGTATAATGGAAGAGGCCGCCCCAGCGGCGGCGAAAACCGCAGGGAGGAAAGCCCAAACCCGCCGATGACCCGTTGGAATCCCCTTCCCCTACCCGACGATGACGAAATCCCCGATATGGAGGTTGCTCCGCAGGAGGTGCGCGTGCGCACGCTCCAGGCAGAGCCGCGCCCAGGCACCAATCTGGTGCGCATCCACGTAGACCTGACGCCCTTCCTGCAGCGCCCAAACCTTGCCGTCTTCATTGCGGATGCGGGCGGGCAAGAAGCCGCAAGTATCTATATCGTGGAAACCATGGATTCGCGCTTTTCACTCACCATGCACATGCGCGGTGTCGACTTGCGCGGGCCGTATACATTGAATGCCGTGGTCTCTTACCCCGAAATTGGGCAGGTAGACCAGGCGCAGGTTACTTTTGATAACGAAGATCCCGCCAACCTGGAATCGTGATGTTTTTGTCGCTGATGCGGCAGGGAAAATTCCCAGCCGCGCGCAGCGAACCGCAATGGACTGTATTTTTCGATTATTCCCCCAACGGCCTGGGCAGCCTGCT
This sequence comes from Chloroflexota bacterium, assembly GCA_023434145.1. Lineage (GTDB taxonomy): Bacteria > Chloroflexota > Anaerolineae > Anaerolineales > Anaerolineaceae > DSYU01. The sequence continues at coordinate 45,454 of JAEYTI010000075.1, forward strand.
GCCCGTTTTTTGAGATACGCGCTGCCCCGGTGCACAGCCGGGTCTATTTTCGCCGCCTCAGTCGGTGATGCTCAACCGCAGTGCATGGTTATGAAAGTGAAATAAAGGTAGGTAATGAAAACAATCTCCCGTTTGCGCGTGCTGATAAAGCCGTATATCGGACGAATTGTGCTGGCGGCTGTGATGTTACTCTCCCTCACTGCCATCGATATGATCTTCCCGATAGTGATCCGGCAGGTCGTCGACATTGGCCTGGGCGGCCGGCCCGAGTTTATGATCACCGCCGCCGCGATTGTGCTGGGCCTGGGACTGCTCAAAGCCCTGTTCGGCGCTGGAAACCGCTACAACGCGGAATGGCTGGCGCACAATATCGCCTACGATCTGCGCAACCGGCTCTACGACCGCATCCAGCGCCTGTCGTTTAGCTTCCACGATCACTCGCAAAGCGGGCAGCTCATCAGCCGCTGTATTGAGGACGTGCGCTCGCTGCAAAACTTCACCGGCTCGGGCATCATCGAGCTGACGCGCGTGGTGATCCTCATCATTGGCATCGTCACCATCCTGGTAATCACCAACCCGCTGCTGGCGGTGATTGCCCTCGCCCCGCTGGTGCCCCTGACCCTGATGACGACCAGCTTCGGCAAGCGCGTGGGGAAGATGTTCCTGGATGTTGATCACGCGCTGGGGGATCTCTCTGCCCGCTTGCAGGAAAACGTCACCGGCGTCCAAGTGGTGCGCGCCTTTACCCGCGAAAAGCACGAGATGGCACGCTTCGAAACGGCGAACCGCGAGCTGTACCATAAGCAGCTCCGCGTCGTGCAGGAGATGGCGAACGTCATGCCCACATCCAACCTGCTGGTAGGCCTCAGCACCCTGCTGATCATCTGGTTCGGCGGCAACATGGTGCTCAACGATCAGCTAACCCTGGGGCAGTTGGTGGCCTTCAACAGCTACGTACTGATGCTCTCCGGCCCAGCCCAGCAGTTGAGCTGGCTGGTGAACTCGGCGGGTGAGACCAGCGCAGGTCTCCAGCGCACATTTGAGGTGCTGGACACGAGTCCCGAAATCCGATCAGATCCAGCCGCCGTGGCGCTGCCAACCCTGCGCGGGGAAGTGCGCTTTGAGAACGTCTCGTTCCGCTACAAAGGCGAAAACGCGCACGCTCTGCACGATATCGACATCACAGTGCAGCCCAACCAGGTGGTTGCGCTGGTCGGCCCGACTGGCTCGGGCAAAAGCTCGTTGATCAACCTGATCCCCCGCTTCTACGACGTGAGCAAGGGCCAGGTGCTGATCGATGGTCACGACGTGCGGCGGCTGAACTTGAAAACCCTGCGCAGCCAGATTGGCATTGTGCTGCAAACCTCGCTGCTGTTCTCCGCCACTATTCGCGAGAATATCGCCTACGGCCGCCCGGACGCCACGCTCGAGCAAGTGATCGCCGCCGCGAAAGCCGCCCAGGCGCACGACTTTATTGTGGAAATGCAGAACGGCTACGATACCAAAGTTGGCGAGCGCGGCATCACGCTCTCGGGCGGGCAGCGCCAGCGTGTGGCCATTGCCCGCGCCATCCTGATGGATCCCCGCATCCTGATCCTGGACGACTCGACTTCCTCGGTCGATTCCCAAACAGAGCACCTGATCCAGGAAGCGCTGGGGCACCTGATGCAGGGGCGCACCACCTTCGTGATTGCCCAGCGTCTTTCCACCGTTCGCCGCGCCGATATCATTCTGGTGCTGGATAAGGGCCGCATCGTGCAGCACGGCACGCACAATGACCTGCTGCAAGTGCCCGGCATGTACCGCCAGATCTACGACTTGCAGCTCCGCGACCAGGAGCGCTTCCAAGATGAAATGGAGCAGATCCGCTCGCAGAAAGGAGCGCGCATCTAATGGCTGCCAACGCAACCACCAAACCCATCAACCAGGACCAGACCCCGCCCCAGTTGGAGGACCTGCCTTACAAGGATTATGATCCCGAGGTTGCAGCCCAACTGATGACCTTCATCCGCCCCTACATGGGCAAAATTTGGCTCTCCACCTTCTACATGGCCATCGCCGCACTCGCCGCGGTGAGCGTGCCGTACCTGGTCGGTCGTGCACTGGATGCCATCGAAGCCGGTGATCTGCGCTCGCTGCAAATTACCGCGCTGCTATTTATGGTCTTCCAGGCGGTGCAGTGGTTTTTTAACCACATCCGCGTCAATATGATGGCCGAAGCGGGCCAATCGATTATCTTCGATATGCGCGCGCGAGTGTTTGAACATTTGCAGCGGCTTTCGCTGGGTTTCTTCAGCCGCTACAGTGTAGGCCGGGTTATCTCGCGTGTGATCAACGACGTAGGCGTGCTGCGTGATTTCGTTATCTGGTCGTTCTCAGCCGTGGCGCGCGATCTCTTCACCCTGGTGGGCATCGTCATCACTTTGTTGATCATGAACTGGAAGCTCTCGCTGGTCACCTTCTCCGTACTGCCCATCATGGCACTGGTGACATTTGCCTTCCGCAAGCGCGCTCGTGAAAACTACCGCCGCTCGCGCATGGCAATTAGCTGGGTAAACTCGGTGCTGGCGGAAAATATCAACGCCGTGCGCGTAGTGCAGTCCTTCTCGCGCGAAGACACCAACTACAACTACTTCCGCGGCGTTGTCAATCACTTCAACCTGTCGGCCAATATGACCGCCGCGAAGCTAGGCTCGGTCTTCTTTCCGACCATGGAATTCCTCGGCACGCTTGCCATCGCGCTGGTGGTGTGGATCACCGGCACGCAGATTCTGGGCGAGACGCTGACCCCCGGCGTTCTTGTGGCGTTCGTGCTGTACATCGGCCGCTTCTTTGACCCCATCCGCGACCTGAGCATGCGCTATGACGGCTTAATGTCGACCATGGCCTCTGGCGAGCGCATCCTGAGCCTGCTCACGGCCCCGGTGGAGGTAAAAGATGCGCCTGAAGCGGAGGAACTGCCGCCCATTCAGGGCGACGTGCATTTTGACAACATTGCCTTCCACTACTCCGACGACGATACGCTCGTGCTTCGCGACGTAGATCTGCGCGTAAAGGCTGGAGAAACGGTTGCCCTGGTCGGCAAAACTGGCGCAGGCAAGACAACCATCATCAAGCTTTTGGCGCGCTTCCACGATCCCACCGCCGGGCGTGTGCTGATTGACGGACACGATATCGCCCAGGTGACGCAGGAAAGCCTGCGCCGCCAGATGGGCATTGTGCTGCAAGACCCCTTCCTGTTCTCCGGCACGGTGCGCGAAAACATCCGCTTTGGGCGGCTGAACGCCACCGACGAAGAGGTGGAAGAGGCGGCCCGCGCAGTCGGCGCGGACGAGTTCATCCGCAAGCTGCGCCAGGGCTACGAAACGCCCGTGCAGGAGGGCGGCGTGATCCTTTCGGTTGGCCAGCGTCAGCTCATCTCGTTCGCGCGCGCCCTGCTAGCCGATCCACGCATCCTCATCCTCGACGAGGCAACCTCCAGCATCGACACGCAGACCGAGCACATCATCCAGGAAGCGCTGGCGCGACTGCTAAAGGGCCGCACGGCGTTCGTAATCGCCCATCGCTTATCGACGATTGTCAACGCCGACAAGATCGTGGTGATTCAGGATGGCCAAATGATGGAACAGGGCACGCATCAAGAGCTATTGGAGAAGCAGGGCGTGTACCATCATCTGTATTCGATGCGCTTTGAGGAAGAGGCGTAAAAGGTTGTGGTACTTCGTGCCGTAATGCGTGGCCTACGAAGTAGGCCACGCATTACGGCACGAAGTACCAATCTTAAAAGAATGGATCGCATAATGTGTTCGGTTCTTCGTACCCTATACCTGGCGGCTTTAGCCGCCAGGCTTCTGGCTGGTTGCACTCCGCAAACCCCATCGACTATTTCTACGCCTACAGAAATCACTCTAACCCCAACTCCCACCATCACCGCCACGCTCACACCAACCGCAACGCAGACCTCTGCCCCCACCGTCACTTCAACTGCCACGCCCACCCCGCCCCCTCCCTCTGCGTGCTCGCCATTGGAAGGTATCTCCATCGCGGAGTTGTCCGACCCGGATTTGCTGAAAAACCCCTTCCTCGCCCCGCGCCCAGGCTTTGACGACGGTCACCACGGCGCGGATTTTGCCTACTGGAGTCGCGGGGAGCGCGCTACTATGCTCGGGCTGCCGGTATACTCCGTGCTCGGCGGAACGGTCGCCGGCGTGGTGCAAAATCGCCCCCCGTATGGTTACGCGGTAATCATCGAAACTCCGCTGGATGCCCTGCCCGCCGGCTGGCAGAGCGTGCTGCCCGTGCCTGTTCCAACGGCTGTTCCCGCGGACAATTTGTTCTGCCCCGCCGCGCCTGCCGCAAGTATCCCCAGCAGCGAATCTCGCTCCCTATACCTGCTCTACGCGCACTTGGACCAGCCTCCCCTCATCGCCCCGGAAGACACGGTCACCTGCGGACAGCAGCTTGGCGAGGTGGGCACCACGGGAAGGTCAGTCAACTATCATCTACATCTGGAAACGCGGGTAGGCCCGGCAGGCGCGCGTTTTGAAACGCTGGCGCACTACGACAACGCCGCCACCAACGACGAAATGGGCGCGTACTGCGCCTGGCGGGTTAGCGGGCTTTACCAGATGCTCGACCCAATGACGCTGCTATCCTTACAACCTTGATAGGCAGCCGCCCGCGCAGGGACCGCGATTGACGGAAAAAATCGAAAAGTGCTACAATCGCTACAATGAAACCCCGGTCTCCTGCTACGTTCCGGCGAATTTTCCTGCTGCTCATTCTGCTGATCCTGAGTGTGCTGGTTGCCCTGCTGTGGGTGGGCCAGCCACTGCTGGAAGAGCGCGGCATTCACCTGCCCTTCCCCAACCGTGGGTCGGCCCTCTCCGCGGCTCCGACCGTGCCAGCCCATGAACCCGAGCAATCAGCCACTCCTACCGCCTCGCCGGAACCAACCATCACACTTTCCCCGACAGTAACCGTACCGCCCCTGTCGCTTTCGGACCCCGCCGCCGCCGCGGAACGCTTGCAGGCAGATGGCGTGCTGGTGCTGGCAATGCAAGACGGTTACTACACGCATCTTTTTGCCTACCACCCACTCTTTCTGCCGCTCTCGCGCCTCACCAACAACCCCTGGGATGACATGCACCCCGCGCTCAGCCCGGATGGCAAGCGGCTGGCATACACATCCCGACGCAACGGCTATTGGGATCTGTACATTTTGGATCTGGAAACGGGCAAGCAAGCCCGCCTGACGGATACCGCGGATTATGAAGGCGCGCCAACCTGGTCTCCTGATGGCTTGTGGATCGCCTACGAACGCTACACCGGGGCCGGGTTGGATATCTTCATCGTTCCAACAGACAACCCCACCGCCGAGCCAATCCGCCTGACGGATGACCCCGGCCTAGACCGCTCCCCCGCCTGGTCGCCCCAGGGCCGCGAGATCGCTTTTGTCTCCTCGCGCTCCGGCGATGAAGAGGTCTGGCTGGCGCGGCTCGATAACGTCGATGAACGCTACGAGAACCTCTCCCAGAGCTCGAGCAGCCGCGAACGCTTCCCTGTCTGGTCGCAGGACGGAAACAAGCTGTCCTGGACCACCGAACGCGACGGTGATCGCCAGCTCGCGCTGTGGAACCCCGGTGTGCCGTTTGGTACGATCGCCAAAGGCGATTTTGCTACCTGGTCGCCAGACGGGCAGATATTGATGGCCGAAGTCCGCGGCCCCAACCAGACGGCTCTCGCCGGCTACGATGTTTCCACGGGCCGCTTTCGCATGCTGCCTCTCGAACTGCCCGGTGCGCTGCATGGTATGACGTGGGTACGCGGTCCGCTGCCCGAATGGCTGGCAAACACGCTCCAGAACCCGGATACCACCCCTGGCCCTGTGCTGTGGCAGCCAGCTCCAGCCGCTACGGTTGCCCCTGGTGGGCGTGTTGGGCTGATCAATCTACAAGGTGTTTCCGCACCCAACCCCATGTTGAACGATGCGACAGACGACGCCTTCATCGCGCTGCGTGATATCGTCGCTGCCACTGCTGGTTGGGATGCACTCTCCAGCCTGGAGAACGCCTATATGGCTCTCACCACGCCGCCCACGCCTTCCATGCGAGAAGATTGGTTGTACACCGGGCGCGCGTTCGCCATGAACCCGCTGCTGCTTTCCGCAGGTTGGATGAGCATCGTCCGAGAGGATTTTGAAGGTGAGACCTACTGGCGCGTGTTCCTTAAGGCACGCTACCAGGATGGCTCGATGGGCATGCCGCTGACCGAGATGGTGTGGGATATCAACGCCCGCTTTGAAGGCGACACTCGCTCTTATGAGCAGGGCGGTCGCCTTGGCACGCCCCCCGCCGGTTATTGGATCGACCTGACCGAACTGGCAGGCCGCTACGGCTGGGAACGCCTGCCCTCACGCATCAACTGGCGCACATTCTTCCCCGGCATCCGCTTTAACCAGTTTGTGATGACCGGCGGGCTAGACTGGTACCGCGCGATGGAAGAACTGTACCCCCGCGAGGCACTGATGACTGGAACCCCGCCGCCCACCTATACGCCGCAGCCCAGCAGAACGCCCGCTACTCCCGCCACGCCGACCCCCGTGCCGCCCACAGCTACTGCCACCGAAATCCCCGCACGGCGGCCTACCTGGACGCCCCTTCCGAACGAATCCGCGCCATGAACTGCCGTGCCAGCACACCGTTCTACCGTGCATTCGCGGCTGTGCTGCTGGCAGCAGTGCTTGCCAGCGGCTGCCGTATGCCAAAAATAAAGGAAAATCCGGACGCGGAAGAAACAGCCGCGGCCATTGCTGCCTCCGTGGAACTAAACCCCTCAGGCGCGGCCAATTTTGCACTTACCCCGCCTGTGGCAGATGCCGAACCCCTGCAGTTCACGCTACCCACCCCAGGTCCCAAGCCGATCTCGCACTGGCGCCCCCCGCTGTACGATACGCCCTGGGCGCTAAACCCGTTTGATCACTTCTACTTCCGCCGCCCCATTGCGGCGGATGAGGTCAACTGGCCGATCGCCGATTATCGCTACGGCGGCACTTTTTTCAGCTCAGAGATCGTCCACACCGGGATTGACATTCCCACCCCCAAGGGCACCCCGGTAATTGCCGCGGAGAGTGGCAAAGTGGTGTGGGCCGGATATGGGCTGTATTACGGCAACAATAACCCGAATGATCCCTACGGGCTGGCAGTCACCATTCGCCATGACTTTGGCTACAACGGCCAGCGGATTTACACCGTCTATGCTCACATGGACGAGATCAAAGTGATCAACGGGCAAGAGGTGAAAGCGGGCGATCTGGTTGGGCTAGTTGGCACCACCGGGTTTACCACCGGCCCGCATCTGCACTTTGAAGTGCGTATGGAACGTAACAGCTACTTCGCCACCTTCAACCCTGAGCTGTGGCTGGCTCCGCCGCAAGGCTGGGGCGTGCTGGCCGGGCACCTGATGAATACCAACGGCTCCGACCTGACCGAGCAGGATGTTATTGTTCGCAACAAGGAAACACGCCAGCGTTGGACAGTGCGATCTTATGGCAACCAGGCCGTCAATCCCGACCCCTACTACGGCGAGAATCTAGTGCTCAGTGATCTTCCTGCCGGGCGGTATGAAATTATCATTAATTATCTCGATGAAGAATTTATAGAAGAGATCGAGATCCGCCCTGGGGCTGTGAGTTATTTTAAATTTCGTGGTAAACTCTACTTCGACACCGGCCTGCCCCCGACACCATCGATCGAATCGCTGATCGGCGAAGCCGCGCCCTAAAAGGCGCCAGCCTTATTCTCCAACCGGCTGTGCTTGCGGGCATTTCGTTTGGGATCGCGGCATCTATTCAGGCCGGATGGCCGGGACAAATCGTTCTGCCAGTTGTCCGAAAACTTTGATCCTATCTCGGAGGTTCTTCAATGACAAAACAACACACCCTCACTGGGTTCTGCATCCTGGTGCTTTGCAGCCTGATCCTGACCGCATGCGGCGGGCAGGGCACACCTGCCACGGCCACGGTTGACCCGAATCTGATCGTTACCGAAGCGTTCCAGACGGTACAGGCAGGCCAGGCGCTTACCCAGGCTGCAGCTCCTACGGCAACGCAAACGGCTACCGTTGAGCCCACCGCCACAATGGACCCGACCATGGCCGCAGGTATGACCGCGACATCGCAGGCGGTCATGAACCCGCTTCTGCCTACCAATACTACGGTTGTGCTCACGCCGGGTGCCGGAACAACACCGGGTGTTGGAACAACGCCAGGCGCGACGACCCCGCAGGTTGTGCCGACCGCCACCAGTGGTGGCGCCGCCCCGCCGCCTGCCGCTACCTCTGGCGACAAGTGTGAATGGGTTTCGAACAGCCCCGCCGATAACTCTGTGTTAAAGCGCAACGCCAGCTACGACGCCACAATTGTGGTAAAGAACAGTGGCACAACCACCTGGAACTCCACGTACGCGCTGCGCTATTTCGGTGGCGAGCGAATGGGCATTCCGTCGGATTATTTCGTACAGCGAGAAGTGAAAGCGGGTGAAAACTACAGCTTTATCTTCACACTCACCATGCCCGATTCTACCGGTAAGAAAGAGGCCCTGATGGTCGTGCAGAACGGTCAGGGCAGCACCATGTGCTGGATCAACCTGCCGGTTGAGGTTGTTGACTAGCCTTTTCCATACAAGATCATTGGGGCAGTGACACGAATACATGATCGGTCCGCGTCACTGCCCCCTATGAAGTGCAAGCGTTTGATGTCACTCAAGCAGGGTATCCAAGCCGAGACGGAACGCCTCGGCTTTCTTCTTTCTGGCGCTGCGACCGTATCGCAACCGCCCCATTTTGACACCTACGCACGCTGGGTGGCGCAGGGTTTGCACGCCAACATGAGCTATCTGGCAGCGGAACGCGCATTCGAGCGACGCAAAGATCCGCATTTGATCCTGCCAGAAGCGCGGTCGCTGCTGGCGGTGGCCCTGCGATACCCAAACCCAAATGCTGCCCCACCTGCAGATCCGAACGACGCTAGCGGGCGCGTGGCAGCCTACGCCTGGGGCCGCGACTACCATGACGTGATCCCGCCGCTGCTGGAGGAGTTGATCCGCGCCATCGAAGCCATGCTGGGCCAGCCGGTGCGATCCCGATCCTATACCGATACCGGGCCAATTCTCGAGCGCGACTTCGGGCAGCGCGCCGGGCTGGGATGGGCCGGGAAGAATACCTGCCTGATCTCGCCGCGCCACGGCTCGTACTTCCTGCTCGGCGAGACGCTGCTCGATGTTGCGATAGAGCCCGATCCTCCAATGGTCACCGACCACTGCGGCACCTGCCGCCGCTGCATTGAGGCCTGCCCGACAAGCTGCATCCGAGAGGACCGCACGATCGACTCGGGGCGCTGCATCTCCTACCTGACCATTGAGAACAAAGGCCCTATCCCCATCGAGCTGCGCCCGCATCTCGGCGAATGGATATTCGGCTGCGATATCTGCCAGATGGTTTGCCCGTGGAATTTACGCTTCGCGGATGCGAAGGGCCGCTTCACCACGCCCGATGGTCACCCTGCGCTCGCTCCGCGGCCCGAAAATGCTCGCCCCATCCTGCGCCAGGCGCTGCGCCTGGCGCCTCAAGAGTTTAACCAGAAGTTCAAAGGCAGCCCCATCCTGCGCGCCAAACGGCGTGGATACCTGCGCAACGCTGCCGTTGCGCTCGGAAACGCGCAAGATACCGCCGCCATCCCCGACCTGGCCCAAACCCTGACTAAAGAGCCGGAGCCGCTCGTCCGCGCGCATGCCGCCTGGGCGCTAGGCCGCATGAAGCACGTCCGCGCTCGCCAGGCGCTGGATAAAGCCCTGGCGCAAGAAACCGACCCGGCTGTACTGGCAGAGATCCGGCAGGCCGGAGCATAGTCAAGGGTATTGCGTACCTTTTTTGGTATCCTCGACACCAGTACAACGACCAATATATCCAACAATAGGAAACCGACCATGCGAAATTTGACGATTTTATCCCTTCTCGTGCTGCTGCTGGCAGCCTGCAACGCCCCGACCGCACCAACCACAAGCGCGGAAATGGCGATCACCCAGGCCGCGGAAACCGTAGCCGCGCAGTTTACCCAGCAGGCTACCATCCGCGGCACCGCCACCCCGCGCCCCACGGAGACTCTGCCTCCTCCGCCGACAGCGACCATGCCCGCCGAGCAGCCGACTGCTGCCCAGCCCGCGGTAACACAGCCGCCCGCCGCCACTGCTACAACCGCGCCGACTGCCGCATCCAATACCGCGGATGCAGGCAGCTTCGTAGACGATATTACCGTGCCCGACGGTACAGCGGCTCAGCCCGGCGCAATCTTCGATAAGACCTGGCGGATCAAGAACACCGGCACGACCACCTGGTCGCCTTCTTATGGCCTGGTGGTTGTCGATGGCGATCGCATGGGCGCGCCTGATATTATCCCAATGCCAAAGGAAGTGCGGCCCGGTGAAACAGTGGATATCACTGTCAAGCTCACTGCGCCATCTGCCCCCGGCACCTACCAGACCTTTTTCCGCCTGCGCAACGCAGGGGGACAGTTCTTCCGTCTGGATGGTTCCGGCGACTTGTGGCTGAAGATCATCGTCGGCAACCAGAGCACCGCCACTATTCAACCGACCAACACGCCCGATCCTAACGCTACGGCGACCACCCAGCCGTAAAAAACAAAACGTCTCGTCCCAAACTGCGATAATATCGCAGTTTGGGACGAGACGTTCTTACCGGATCCACCGCGGCTGGAACGCGTCCTCCGACAGCACGGTGATCGTTCCGCTGGCGCGATCCCAGTAGGCCACCTGCGGCAGGCTGTCAGAGCTGCCCAGCGCCAGCCGTTGATAGATCACACCGCGCCCGGCAGGCTCCCAGCGCGGAACAGCGTGCGTGAATATGGGTTCATCGGTCACCGCCTGCCATTCGCTGCCATCCAGGCGGGAGATGTAAAGCTGCTTGCTGGGGCTTCCACTAAGCAGCCGCTGTGCAACGACTACCCACGCGCCATCCGGCGACCAATCGGGAACGGAAAACTCTACACCACTCTGATGGCCGCCCACCTCCAGCACGCGCTCCGATTCACGCGCCTGCACGTCCAGACGATACACTGGCACCGAGGGTTGGCTGCCTACCTGTTCGAACAGCACGTAGAGCAGGCTTTTTCCGTCCGGCGACCAACTGCCAGGAAAGCCCATCTCCGAAGCGATCAAGAAATCCTCACCGCTCTGCATATCCACCACGCGGATGCCACCGCCCAGCCCATCGAAGAAGCTCAGGTAGCGCCCATCTTGCGACCAGGAAGGTTCAAAGCCGCCAATATCAGGGTTGGTCGTCCACAGATCCGTTGATCCATCGGCACGGTTCAGCAGCCACACGCGCGGCACACCGGGCGGGCCTGCCTCCGTCTCAACCACACGCCGGGTATAGGCGATCTGCGTACCCTCGGGCGAATAGGCCGGGTTGATACAGAAATCAGCGGCGCATGGCAGGATTTGCTCTGGCTCGCTCCAACCGCCCTCCTTGCGTACTATTTCCCACAGGTCAGTGCCACCCTGTTCGTTGCGGATCCCCAGCGCGATCCGATCGCCGGATGGATCAGGCGTATAATCAAGCACCTTCCCGCCGGTTTGGGTGAGCTGCGTAGGGAGAACACCATCTGGCGTGCCGCTCACGCCATACACCGGAGCGCCCCATAGTTCAGGCGCATGGCTGGGGGAAAGATACAACGCCATTGCATCGCGATCCTTGGGTAGTGGCGTGTTGGCAGAACCGCA
>JAEYTI010000084.1 GCA_023434145.1 Chloroflexota bacterium
ACACCATCTGCCCCATCGTATATTCTTTGAACACGGGCGGTAGTTTTTTCTTGGCCATGCCCCTATTGAATCACATCCCCTTTAAAATCGGAAGGGGCTGTCTCAATGTACTTTTGAGACAGCCCCACAACGAACCATCAAAGTTCAAACCGCTATTATTCCAGTTCATCGTTATTGGACGGCACGCCTACCTGCGCAAAGCGGGCATGGGTGAGTGCAGCCAGATCTTTTACCGGCAGGCGCAGGTTCAGCCCGCGCTGCCCGCCCGAGACGTGGATCTCGTCGAAGTTCTGCGCCGCCGAGTCTATGATTACCTGAAAGCCTTTGTTGATCAGCGCCAGAGGTGAGATTCCACCCGCCTGCAGGCCCGTGATCATCTCCGCCTCGCGCTGGGTGGTAAGATGCACCTTTTTCTCACCCAGGGCAGCCGCCAGAGCTTTAAGATCCAGCTCGCATGGGCCAGGGATCACAGCAAGGATCGGTTTGCCGGGCTTATCCCGCTTTGCAACGATGGTTTTGAACACCTGCTCGGGCGGAATGTTCAACCGTCGCGCCGTCTCCTGCGCGCCCAGCTTCTCTGTGGGAAGCTCGAAGGCGGTGTACTTAATTTTCTTGGAGTCGAGCATGCGCGTAATGTTGTTTGTGGGGGACATAAAAAGATTTCCCGCTGATCAAACTATAAATATTGTTTCGGAATTACACCCTGAATAATCTTTGCCAGTTCGGGCAGATCTCCCCGAACCACTTGCCAAACAACATCTTCATCGACATTGAGATAATCATGAACAATGCGGTTGCGCATTCCGGTTATTTCACGCCACGGAATCTGTGCATGGTCTTGCTGAAATTCTTTGGAAACTCGTTGCGCGGCTTCACTAATTACCTGTACCAGGTGTGTTAATGCGAGGCGCAATACAATATCTTCATCGAATTCGGAACGGGTTTTGTTTGAAACGATTTCAAGAGCTTGTTTGCTCATGTCAAGCATATGGGCAACGTAAACCCAGTCATCTTTGGGCATACTGCAACACGGCCTCCGTCAACACTTTCTCTCGGATATGCTTGTTTAGGAACTTTGGCGTCACCATATCTACCGGGCGACCACCCAACAACTGAGAAAGCTCATCTTGGATGCGGATGTAGTCAAATCCTGGGGTATGCCCGGGCGCAAACTCGACCAATACGTCAACGTCACTGTTTGGTCCAAAAGAATCGTTCAAAACAGAGCCAAAAAACGATAGTCTAACAATATTGTTTCGTTGGCAAAACTCTGCTAGATCCTTTTTGGGTACCCGAATATTTCGCTGCGCCATCATACACCTGCTCTCCGTTCCAAATTCTTACATTCATTATACAAGATACAAGGAACCGGTCGATCACGATCCTCGCAGATAGATGGGGTTGCTGTAGATCCATCCCCGGCGGCGGCCCAGGTATTCGACGTAGCACTCCACGCGGTAGGCGCCGGGCTGCGAGGCGATGTGAGCGCAGATTTCGCGGTCTGTCCAGGTGCGCACGTGCTGCCCGTTGCACAGAAGCATGCATTCGGCTTTGATGCCCTTTGGCAAGCGGATCTGAAAGGTGACGCTAGAGCCGCGCTGCAGCCGGATCTCATCGCCCATGATGGCGGTGGTATCGCGGCCCTGTGCGGTAAAGCGGAACCCGTGTGTAGCGGCGGGCAGATCGTAGCCTACAAAGGAGCGCCCCGTTCGCAGCGCTTGATAGACCATCTGGCGGTCGGCAGCGAGATCACCGGTGAGCGGCGACGGCACCAGCAGGTGGTTATTCAGCGCGCGGAAGTGGTAAGAATAGGGGAAGACGGTGCGGCGAAGCGGCCCCATGCGCAGCTTTAGGGCGTGCGCATCTGAGCCGCAGATGGCGACAACCTTCTGCCCGCGCGTTGTTAGCTCATCCCAGCGCTTGAGGGTTTGCGGATGCGGCCCGCGGGCCATGTACTGTGGGAAAAAGGCATAGAAGATGGCGTCTAACTTGCCTTTCACCACGCTTTTTAGCTCGCTAAAGCCGTTCCACAGTTCCAGGCCGTTGTAACCGCGCACGTCCCAATCGTCCCATGAAATGTCATCCTCGTGGAACGCCTTTAATTCGTCATCATTGGGGTGCGCCAGGAATGATAGCCCTTCGCAGCGGGCGATCTGATCGATGAGCCGCTGTGGATTCTGCGCGTGCATGGACATTTCCCGTCCGGCGCCAAACACCAGCATGTGGTTCTTTTGGGGTATTCGCTGGGCGTCGTGCACTTCCTCGCCCACAAGAAGCAGCAGGCGCTTATCTCCTTTGTTATGGTAACCTTCTACCCCGCTGACATAGACGTTGTGATCGGTGATAATAATGGCATCTACTCCGGCATCTAGCGCGGCTGCGGCGAGATCATGATGCGATCCACTGCCATCGGAGTAGGTGGTATGCATGTGGGTATTGAGGATCAATTCGTGCTGCATTGGTTCCTGTCTGGATCATTGACGATTCTGGGATAGAACAGGTATAATTTCGGCTTGGTTTCTATCACAGGAGGAAAATCGTGGAAAGTTATCTCGATATTGCACTAATTATAACGTCTATTGCGTTGGTCACCAGCATCGTCTTACAGAGCAAGGGTGTTGGCATGGGCGGGCTGACCGGCGGCGATTCGGGTGGTGTTTTTACCCAGCGGCGCGGGATCGAAAAGACCCTGTTCTACATCACCATTGGGCTGAGCGCGCTGTTTTTCATCCTTACCCTGGTGATCATTATTATCAAGCAGTAAACTGGCGTATTCTTTTTTGCTTGCTTACCCATTTGGGAATCCTTGTTATAACGCAAATATACGGGAGGGGCGGATTACCGTTACTGGGGATTCGCCCTTTTTCTATTCCAGAAAGGCCGGGAGTGTGTTAGGATTCTTTTCACACTTCCGATCCGATAGGTCTCATCGTATATATACCTGTGCCGCGTAGGGGGTGGCGCATTCTAATCCGATGTACGAAAAGCTCATTTGAAACATCATGAAAAAACTACGCTGGCAGTTGCTAATCATCTTCTTAACCGGCCTGGTTGTGGGTATTTTGCTCCTTGGGGAGCAGCCCGAGCCTGTATCTCCGCTCGCCTCGCCGGAACCGGTGCAGGGTGGCGTCTATACCGAGGCCTTGGTTGGGTCGTTGATGCGCCTGAATCCACTCTTGAACTTCTATAACACAACCGACCGCGAAGTTAGCCGTCTCCTCTTCAGCGGGCTGCTGCGCTTTGACGGAAACGGCGCGCCGCAAGTAGACCTGGCGGATAGCTGGGGTGTCTCGAAGGATGGCACGCTCTTCAATGTGACACTGCGGGAAAATGCCGAATGGCACGACGGCGAGCCTGTAACCGCTGATGACGTGATTTTTACGGTAGAAATGCTGCGCAACGGCAGCGATATCGTCCCGGTCGATTTGCAGGATTTCTGGAAAGAAATCGAAGTGGTGAAGCTGGATGAAAAAGTTCTCCAGTTCCGCTTGCCCGAGTCGTTCGCGCCTTTCCCCGATTACCTGACATTTGGTGTTCTGCCCCAGCATCTACTGGACGGCAACACGCTGGACGAGATGATCGATCTGCCGTATAACATTCAGCCGGTTGGCTCTGGGCCCTACCGTTTCAACCGCTTGATTGTTGAGGATGGCGAGATCATTGGACTGTCGCTGGCTGCCAACGGGGATTATTACGGCGAGAAGCCTTACATCGATGAGATCGTCTTCCGCTATTATCCGGATGCCGCATCGGCGATGCAGGCATACCGCGACGGGCAGGTGCAGGGCATTGGTGGCGTGGCGCAGGAAATCTTGCCAGACGTACTGGCAGAACCAGATTTAGCGATCTACACCGCCCGCCGCCCTGAGTTGAGCATGGTATTGTTCAATCTGAAAGATGCCGAGGCAACCTTCCTGCAAGATGCGCAGGTGCGCCGCGCGCTGATGACAGGCCTGAACCGCCAGCGGATTATTGACACGATACTGGAAGGCCAGGCTGTGGTTGCCGATGGACCGATTCTACCCGGCACATGGAGCTATTACGAGGGCCTCAAGCGGGTAGAGTTTGACCCCGAGGCCGCGAAGACCTTGCTGAAAGAGGCCGGGTTTGTGCTGGCAGCCGAAGGTGAACTGGTGCGCAAGAAGGAAGAAACCGCCCTGCGCTTTAGCCTGCTGTACCCTGATGATGAACAGCACCAGCGGATCGCCGAGGCGATCCAGGAATACTGGACGACATTGGGTGCTGAGGTGTCGCTGGAAGCTGCCCCGTATGAAGTGCTGCTGAGCGAGCGGTTAGCCCAGCGTGCGTACCAGGCGGTGCTGGTGGATCTGAATCTCTCCCGCTCGCCCGATCCAGACCCGTACCCCTTCTGGGATCAGGCGCAGTCGACCGGCGGGCAGAACTACACCCAGTGGGATAACCGTGTGGCAAGCGAGTATCTGGAGCAGGCGCGTGTGACGGTTGATCTGAATGAGCGAGGCAAGTTCTACCGCAACTTCCAGATTATCTTCACGCAGGATCTCCCGGCGCTGCCTCTCTACTACCCGGTGTATACTTATGCAATAGACCGTGAGGTGCAGGGTGTGCGGATGGGGCCACTGTTTGATACCCCCGACCGCTTTGCGAACGTGACGGAATGGTTCCTGGTAGGGCAGCAGCCCGAGAGCGCCGCCGCGCCCGTTAACACGCCCTGAACCGCTGCGCGGACTGTGCAAGATATCGCTGTTCGTGAGCAGTGGGGAGGCAAAAATGGCGTTTGAGAGCGATTGGGCGTTCTTGCGGGCGGCACTGCCAGACCTGCGCGATTATATTCTTTCCAACGAAGTATACTGGACACTCCGCCCGGCGCAGCGAAACCTGGGCGGCACGCAGATCCCGCAGCTTACCATCGGCAATGTGCTGCTCAGCCATGCGCGGCTCTCCGCGCTGGACCTGACCCCTGAGCAAGAGGCCGAGCTAACGAAGATCGCGCAGGGCATTCACCAGGTGCGAGAAGAGTGGCGGGCAAATTGGGGCATTAAGGCGGCGCGCGAGTTTTCTTCGCGGCTGAACCTGTGGCAGCAGTATGTTCGCGAACTGCGCAGCGATCCGCGTCGCAGCGGCAGCAGTTACTCCAGCGAAGTTCGCGCCCGCGCGATCCTGCGTTTGTTGACCGCCGAGCTGACCCAGCCGCTTTCTGCCAGTGACGAAGAGATGCTGACCATGCTGGATCAAATTCTGCGTGGAATCAGCAAGCCCGGACCGTTCATATGGGCGCCAGCGTTGGAAGACGGCTTCCCAACGGAAGGGTTCTGGTTCTTGTACGTCCGGTTGGGTGACTGACCATGCCAGGCACTTTCTATACTCGTGGCGGCGATGATGGCACCACCGGCTTGCTCGGTGCGGGGCGGGTGGGTAAGGAAGATATCCGCATCGAAGCGGTGGGAGCCGTTGACGAGGCTGGAGCGGCGCTTGGGCTGGCACGGGCCGCATCGCGCATACAGGAAACGTCCGCGATCATCCTGCAGGTGCAGCGTGATCTGTACGGCATGATGGCGGAACTCGCCGCCACACCCGAAAACGCCAAGCGCTTCCGCGCGATAGATACGGCGCGGGTAGCGTGGCTTGAATTACAGGTGGACACCATCTCCGCGATGGTGGAGATCCCAAAAGAATTTATCGTCCCCGGTGACACGCTGCCTGGGGCGCACCTGGACGTAGCCCGAGCAGTCGTTCGCCGGGCGGAACGCCGCGTGGTGGCATTGTACCGCGCGGACGGCTTTGAAAATACGGAGATATTACGCTATCTCAACCGCCTGTCTTCACTGTGTTTCGTGCTCGAATTGCTGGAGCACGCGCAAGCAGGGCAGGGCGGCGAGAGCGGCTCAAAAATTTCACTGGCAAAGGCTGATTGATTTCCATGACCGGTACGCTGATTAATGTTGCTGCAATTGTGATTGGTAGTTTGCTGGGGGTTCTACTGGGCGGGCGATTGCCCGACCGCCTGCGGCAGACGGTGATGGCTGGGTTGGGCCTGTTTACCCTGGCGATTGGCTTTCAAATGTTTCTGGATACGCAGAATTCGCTGGTAGTGCTTGGCAGCCTGGTGATTGGCATCTTGTTGGGTGAATGGTGGCAGGTTGAAGAAGGCATTCGCATGCTTGGCCGCTGGCTGGAACGGCGCATTATGCCGCAGGGCGGGCTTGAGACCGACCGCGCCGCACGCCAGGAACGTTTCGTGCGCGGGTTCTTCACCGCTTCGCTGCTGTTCTGTGTGGGGCCCATCGCTATCATCGGGTCCATCCAGGATGGGCTGGCGGGCGATTACCAGCTCCTGGCGGTGAAATCGGTGTTGGATGGGTTTGCCTCGCTGGCGTTTGCCTCTAGCATGGGTATTGGCGTGCTGTTCTCGGCCCTGCCGATCCTGATCTATCAGGGCGCGATCTCCCTGGGCGCGTCACAGCTCAACAGCATCGTTACCACAGAAATGATGGGCGAGATGACCGCTGCCGGCGGTGTGCTGCTGATGGCTATCGCGGTCAGCAGCATGCTGGAGATCAAGCAGATCCGCACGGGCAACTTTTTGCCCGCGCTGTTCATCGCGCCGATTCTGGTGGCGCTGCTAACGGCGCTGGGAGTTAACTGGATTTTCTAGAACGAATATGGTCGCGCCGCCATTTGCGGAAGATTACCAGATCTCGTACCTTCTCGGTACGGTAGAGATTACGATTCCAGGTAAGAGGAACGGAAAACAGCTTCTCATCCTGGGTTTCTTCATGATCTACTCGCTCATTTTCAGCACTTTGTTTGCAGCAATACTGATAACGATGGCGAGCAAGGCGCTGCATGAAGGGAAGATCGAAGGCTGGTATCTTCTATTGCTGCCTCTGGTCATTGGATTGATCGGTACCGTATGGCGTGGTTTCACGGCTGGATACCTGTTCCTCTGGCAGTTTGGTGGCGTTGAAAAAATTGAGGTTTTACCGAGTGCCCTGCGAATACAAAAGGCTATCTTTGGAGTCGGTCGCACCAGAGACTACCCGCGCGAACAAATAAATACGGTTTCTCTTGCGACACCCCAAAAAACTCTTCTGGCATTCACAAATCTTCCATCCACTCAGTTTACGGTGGAGAGGACCGGCCCGCTGTACATTCAATATGGTGAGACGAAAAGAGATTTCTTTGGCTTGGGGTTAGATCTTCAGCAAGCCGAGAAAATTGTGGGAATTCTGAAACACCGCCTCTTATTGTAGACAAAAACACTCCGGATTGTTATACTGTTCGAAGTGAACCAATGAGGAGGATTCTATGGCGCATATTTCTAGCATCGTTTACCAGCCGACCGAGTACCCGGACGGCGGGCGTGAAAGTGACTATATCCGCGTGCCGCTGCAATCGGCAGCGCTGATTGCCAACCACGGCATTGAGGGCGATATGAAGGCGGGGCATCACCCCGAACGCCAGTTGAACGTGCTCTCGCAGGAATGGCTTAACCGCGCGGCGGCACAAGGCTACCGGACGGCCCCCGGCCAGTTCGGCGAGCAGATCATCATCACTGGCATGGAGGTAGTGGAGCTTGCCTCTGGAACGCGCCTTCAGTTGGGCGATCAGGCGGTGATCGAAGTGGTAAAGGGCCGTACGGGCTGCACGCGATTTGAAGCTGCACAGGGCAAGAAGATCGGCGACCTGGGGGCGCTGGGCATCCTGGCACGCGTGATCACCACCGGAACGGTTGCCGTTGGCGACCCGGTGAAGGTGGTGGAATCCGTTTCTGCTCGTTCGTAACCTGTGTTCGAGTGTGATTCATAATAATAAGGACGGGGCAAGGTGACGCAGTCAACTTGCCCCGTCCTTATTATTATGAATCACATGGGGTAAATGTACACGGGGAATTTTTCTCCGGTCTCCTGAAACCCTATGCGGTGATACAGCCGCAGCGAAGCGGTATTGTTGTGCTGCGTGTTGAGCGTGACGCCCCAGTAGTCTCGACCGTTGATAAAATGATCCAGCAGGTGCTGCACCAGGGCATATCCTAACTTCTGCCCTTGCAGATCGGGGCGGACGGCGAGGCGCGCGAGATGCGCATATAAGCCGCTGCCTGAGCTCATTTGGTAGGCAACGATCTCGCCATCCTGCTCGATTACCGTGGTAAACATGCTGCGCTTTGCGGCGTAGGTCAGGTCACCCGCTGAAAGCTGCCAGATCGGTTCGAAGGCGATGTTATCAATGCGCTGAATGCCCGGCATATCGCCGGCCTGCATTTCGCGCAGGTGGAACCGCGGATCGATACGGGGTGGGGGCGGCGGCTCCTTATCATACAGGAACACCACAATATCCTGGTGATGCTGGAAGCCGTTACGCTTGAGTAGATCATCGTACCACTGGCGCAGTGACAGCGAAACAATGGCGGGCAGTAGATGCATCTGGCGCAGATCGTCCAGGCAGCGGGCAAACAGGTTCTGCCAGGCGCGGTCGGGGTCGGCCTGCATCGCCACGGCGAACATGCGCACCCAGGCAACCGTATCTGGTTCCGGCACGCAGCACAGCGCAGCCTGAATTTTGCCATTCTCTTCTTGCAGCCAGAACGGCTGGCGACCCACCCAGTCGAGCGAGTCGCGCCAGTCGAGGTGGCGGTGCACGTGGGTGAGCGTGCTGGTGAAGTCCAGCAGGTTGGAAAAGTCGCTTTTCTGGGCTGGCCGCAGGGAGGGCCGGGGAGCATCGTCTCCCTCAGCGGATGCGGATGGCGTGTGCGGCCAGGCCACGGAGGCTACTTCCTTCCGCGCAGCATTCGCATGGGAATATCGAGCAGCTTCTTCAGGAAGCGCTCCTGCACCGACAGCTTCTTTTGGTTTTCTAACGCGGCGTCCATCGAGGCCAGGGCCTCAAACTGGTGACCGGTGCGTATCTGCAGTGCTGAGATGCTCTTCAGGACGGTGGCCCGGTATTCCTTCTCGCCAATCTGTTTGAGCAGGTTCGAGCATTCCCAGTAATGCTTCAGCGCCTCCTCAGGGCGGTCGAGTGCCTCAAGCGCAGCGGCCTGATTGCCGATGGAGAGCGCCTGACGGTAAGTATCGCCTGCCTGGGCAAAAACAGCATCCGTACCTTCAGCGGCGGCGAAGGCCTCCTCCGGGCGGCCTGCTTGCAGCAGAGCAACCGAGCGGTTGTTTGCCATCTCCGCGGCCTTTAGATGATCTCCAGCAGCGGTAAACATGCGCATGGCTTCCGCATAGTGATCGGCGGCCTGCGCGTACTGGCCTGCCTTGTAGGCTTTTTCGCCCTGTGATGTCAAATCTTGACCGGAGGGAACAGTCATTAGTAGGTAATCTCCAAAAGCACTTCGGCTACAGCGCGCAGCTTCTCCGCGGAGAGATCGCTCAATCGCATTGCCAGCTCCAGATAGGGCCGGTTGACCGGCTTGCTCACAAATGCCTGGATCTCGGGCGGCAGTTCCAAAAACTTTTGAACGCTGCCTTGCTGGTTGCGCCATTTGCCAATCGGCCCATGCTGATCGTAGAAGTTCTCTACCGGCAGGTCCAGGGCGCGGGCAATCAGTTCCAGCTCGGGGATGGGTACCGCGGCCTCACCCATCTCATAGTGTTTCATCTGATCCTCAGGGATGCCGGTTTTGTCGGTGATCTCTTTGTAGGAGAGGCTGGCGTTGTTGCGTGCCAGGCGCAGGTTGGTGCCGATCACGCGGTTGCGCAGCAGCACCAGGCGATCTTTTTCCTGAAACGGCTCGGGGGCGGCTGCGCTAGAAAGCGACTGCTTGCCCCAAAAATGATCGATAGGGACGTTAAGGAACAATGCCAGCAGCTCGAGCTGCGGCAGCGAAGGCGCGGACGCGCCCTTTTCGAAAGCTTCAAACTGCGCTGGGTCAATCCCCATCACCTCGGCGCATTCTTCCGCCGTGCGGCGTGAGGCTTTCCGGGCGTCGAAGATCAACAGCCCCAGTTTTTTATTCCGAATTTGGATCAGCGTCCGGTGTGTGCTCATAAGTTTCCTTTGCCCGAAGGGGCGGCCCGATGCGGGCCGCCCCTTCGGGCCGACCGCACAGGGCGAGTAAGGATGCGGGTTAGCGGCGGCGCGGGCCGAACATTTCGGACAGGTTGGCGCCAAAGACTTCCGGCCCAAGCTTGAACCCGGCGGCTTCGAGGCGCGGGGTGAACAAGGGGCGGATGCCGGTGGGCTTTAGATCACCGATTACTTTTCCGTCAGTCGAAACGCCGGTCTGCTCGAATTTGAAGACATCGGTTAGCACGATGGTGTCGCCTTCCATGCCGGCGACTTCTGTGATGGCGGTGACCTTGCGGCTGCCGTCCTTCAAGCGCGACTGCTGGACGATCAGGTCGATAGCGGAGGCTACCTGCTCGCGGATTACCTTCACCGGCATATCCATCCCCGACATCATACACATTGTTTCTATACGGGAGAGGGCATCGCGCGGGGTATTGGCGTGCAGGGTGGTCAGCGAGCCGTCGTGGCCGGTGTTCATCGCTTGCAGCATGTCCAGCGTTTCGCCGCCGCGGCACTCGCCTACGATTACGCGGTCGGGGCGCATGCGCAGCGAGTTCTTTACCAGGTCGCGGATGGTAACGGCATGGCGTCCTTCGAGATTAGCGACCTTGGTTTCCAGTCGTACCACGTGGTCCTGCTGGAGCTTGAGCTCAGCGGCGTCTTCGATCGTTACAATGCGCTCGTCCTCGGGGATAAAGCCCGAGAGCACATTGAGCAGGGTGGTTTTGCCAGAGCCGGTACCACCGGAGACGACAATGTTCAGGCGAGAGACGACGCACGCTTTGATAAAATCCGCCATGTTGCGCGTGATCGAGCCGTAGCCAATGAGCTGGTCGATGGTCAGCTTGTCTTTTTTGAATTTGCGGATGGTGATGGTGGGGCCATCCAGCGCGCACGGCGAGATAACGGCGTTCACGCGCGAGCCATCGGGCAGGCGGGCGTCAACAGTTGGGGTGTCGCCGTCCACGCGGCGGCCCAGCGGGGTGATGATCTTCTCGATAATCCGCAGGACGGCCTGGTCGTTTTCGAAGGTAATGTTGGTTTTGGTCAGCTTGCCTTTTTTCTCGATAAATACTTTTTTCGGGCCGTTGACCATGATTTCTGTGATGTCTTCATCTTCGATGAGCGGCTGCAGCGGGCCAAAACCCAATAGATCATCCAGAATATCATGGAAGAGCTGATCGCGGATGGTATTGGGCAGGTTCAGCTTGGTGGACTGGTACGATTTTTGTAGAATCTGTACCATCATGGCGCGCCGGCTTTCTGCCGGCGCCTGAACACCCTCCATTTCGCGAGCAACGGCATTAATTAAATATTCCTTGAGCTTTGCAAGTTCGGCCCCGCGATTTGTTTGTGTTGATTGGAGCGATTGATTCATCAAACAATACCTGTTAATCGATGATTGCGGAACAATATCCCAGAAAATTCGTCTGGGTTAAGATTTACTATAGACGCGTGGTTTTGGGTCAGGTGGGTGTGCAGTCATCCTCGGGAACTACCCAAATGATGTGTTCTGCATTGACGATCATCAAGGGGTGGTTGTACAGAGGATCGCCTGTCTGGTTGAAAACTGTAGCGTCTGTTATCGCGATAAATACCTCATCTCCATTCAACTCATCCTTCACGCGCTGATCTGGGCGCACGTGTAGCGTTCCTCGTATCGTGTGCTGCAGCGTTTGGACGGTGACAGCGACCGGGCGCTTTTGAACTACCTGGGTAAAAAATTTCCCTTTTTCGTCGTAAGATGTAACCATGGGCCTCTAAGCTTTCTCAGTGGATTCTTTTTCCATCGGCGGCATTAAGTAGCCTAAACCGGAACGGGTGACAATATGCTGAGGGTTGTGCGGATTATCTTCTAGCTTCTGGCGCAGGCGGGCAATGCTAACCCACAGGATTTCTTTATCATCGCGGTACTGGCTGCCCCAAACCGCTACCAGCAAATCTTCGGCAGAGAGTACGTGGCCCACGTGATGGGCAAACTGGATCAGCAGACGGTATTCGGTGGCGGAGAGGTAGACGGGTTTGTTATCGCGCCAGACTTCCGCTCGGGCAAAGTCGATTTTGAGGTTGCCGTGCGTAAAATAGCGGTTCTGTGTGGCGGCGTCGGTGGTCTGCGCGCGGCGCAGCACGGCACGCACGCGGGCTACCAGCTCGGTGGCAGAGAAGGGTTTGACGACGTAATCGTCAGCGCCGACATTCAAGCCTTTTACACGGTCCTGCTCTTCGCCTTTTGCCGTCAACATGATGATCGGCACATTGGAGAACTGCCGTATGCGCTCGCAGGTAGTAAACCCATCCAGCTTGGGCATCATGATATCGAGTATGACCAGATCGGGGCTGTGGTTTGACATAACTTCCAAAGCCTCTTCACCATTACTGGCACATTTTACTTCGTACCCGGCGGCCTCCAGGTTGACTTTTACGAGGTGCAGGTAACGAGCTTCATCGTCAACAACGAGAATTTGAGGTGCCATAGATTTTACTTAGCCTCCTTCACTGGCATTTCAAACGGAAAACATCCGATGATTCAATTTTCACGGTTCAAAGGGCAGAATGATGTGGAACGTCGTTCCTTCCCCTACGGTGGATGTGGCGTTGATTTGCCCGTGATGCGCCTGGATAATCTTTTTGCAAATAAACAACCCCAACCCCGAGCCATGAACGTACGGCTCTAGTTCGGGATTTCGGAAGAACCGGTCGAAGATGTGGTTCAGGTAGCGCTGTGGTACACCGGGCCCATGATCTTCTACGTGGATCAATACGCCCTGATCTTCCTGAGACTCTATTCTAACCCATACATCGGACCCTGGCGCGTACTTAACTGCATTGTTAAGTAGGTTTTCAAAAACCTGCCCCAGACGCTTCGGATCGCCCCGAAGCATGATACCGGGCTTCTCCTGATCGATGTGGACGTTGAACTCGGGGTGATGCGTGCGCACCCGGTCGGCAACCGACTTGACCAGCGTGTCCACGCGCACCGCCTGGAAGTCCATTTTCAGGTTGCCAGACTGCAGCCGGGCCGAGTCGAGCAGGTTCTCAATGAGATCCTGCAGGCGGTCTGCTTCCTGATCCACAATGCGCAGGAATTCTTGCTGCGTTTCCTGGTCCCAACTGGTGTCTGCGCGGAGGAGGGTGGTGGTGTAGCCTTTGATGAAGCCCAGCGGCGTGCGCAGTTCGTGGGTGATAGTGGAAATAAAATCTTCTTGCAGGCGGCTTTCGGCGTTCTGCTGCTCCAACGCTTCGTATGCGTGCTGCAAATTTTGCCGTTCTACCAGCAGGGCAATCTGCCGGGCGACAAACTCCGCCAGGCGAATGGCTTCTGGCTCAAACGGCGGGCTGCCAAAGCGGATAAAGACGATGGCTCCCAGAGAACGGTGGGCCACCTGCAGCGGTATCCCCAGGATATAGGGCCGTTCCAGGCGGTTGATCGCCGGGTCGTTCACAGGTTCCTGGAGGATGGTGCGCGGTTCGTCCATGATCTGGTTTGCGATCACCTCGCCCCATGAAATATCGGCTTCGGCAGAACGCCCGCGGCCCATCGCCCGAGCATACATCACATCCAATTCGCGCCGCGCTGGGTCTGCCAGATAGACCGCGAGGTTGTCGAAGATGAAGATGGTTCGGACGAGTGTGGCAATCTCGTTGAGCGCGGGTTTCCATTCGGATGTTTGTGTCACCACCCGGCTGATCTCGTACAGGTGGTCCAGACCGACTTCCGCAGATGAATATTTTTTGACGCCCATGTGGTTTTCTGCCTCAAACTCTTCTAGTTTTATCTGTATTTTTTTATGTTTGTTGTTTGGGCGTCTACATCGCTCAAACAACAAACATAAAAAATACAGATAGGTTCTTAGTCCGGTTCCGTGGTGAACGGTTGGACGGCAGGCGTTTTTTCGCCGTGAATTTTCAATGAGAAGCCGAAACAGCTGCCTTTGCCCACATCGGAAGTGACTTGAATGATGGATCCATGCGTTTCAATAATCTTTTTTGCCAGTGCCAGGCCCAGGCCCGTTCCGCCCACCCGCCGGGTGGTGCTGCCATCTAGCTGGGTGAAGGATTCGAAAATTTCACCCATACGCGATGTGGGAATCCCGATGCCGTTATCCAATACTGAGATATTGACCAGACGATCGTTGCGGCTTGCGCGCAGCGTAACCGTGCCCCCAGCGGGCGTGAATTTAAAGGCATTATCCAAAAACTGCATAACTACCCAGGAGATTTTCTCCACGTCACCGTCCACGTCTGGCAGGCGGGGCTCGCACTCCAGCACCATTTTGATCTTCTTCTCGGCTGCTTTGGAGGCGACTCTGTTATACAACGACTCGCACAGCGTTCTTGGCGAAAATGCCTCGATGTGCAGATGCATCTTATCGCGCTCGGAGACCGAGAAGAGGATCAGGTCTTCGATCAGGCGGCCCAGGCGCTCAGAGGAGCGCTCCATGATTTGCAGCGCGCCTGTCTGCTGATCGTTCATGCCGCCAAGATCACCGCTCAGCATCAGCTCTAAATAACCTTTCAGGTGCGTTAGCGGCGTGCGCAGCTCATGAGAGATGTTGGCGACGATGTTGGCCTTTAGCTGGTTCAGCTCGGCGAGCTTTTCCAGAGCGCGCTGCAGCTCGATGGTACGCTCTTGAACGCGGCGCTCGAGCTGCTGGTTGGCTTCAACAAGCTGCTGGTTGGCCTCTTGCAAGGCGACGCGCAGTTGAAGGATCTGCTCGGTCACCGCCGAATCGAGCGTGGGGCGGTCGATAATGCCCAGATCGATCAGTACCTGCCCAAGCAGCCGGTCCTCGCTCTTCTCTCGCAAATTTTGCTGGTACTCCAGGGCGCGCTTCAGGTCATCGGGGGTAATTAACCCCTTTTCGACCAGGTGCTCGCCGACCCGGGGGACCAGAACTTCAGGAGAGAGCGGTGAATTCGTCATTGGATTAGGCCTGCCAGACCCACTCTCCGCCGACCATGGTTGCAGTCGGGTGCAGCCGGTGCAGCGCTTCGGCGGGAAGGGAGAAAGGATCTTCGTCCAGTACGATGAGATCGGCATAGCAGCCGGGGGCGAGCTTGCCCAGGCGATCTTCCAGGCCGGCGGCGAAGGCCGGGCCGGTAGTGTAGCCGTGCAGGGCTTGCAGCAGATCGAGACGCTGGCGGGGGTACCAACCATCGGCGGTAGGGGAGCCATCCGGGCGGCGGCGGGTGACAGCAGCGTGCAGCCCCAGGAAGGGGTTGGGCGATTCTACGGGTGCATCCGAGCCGAAGCACATTTTTGTACCTTTGTCTAGCAAGGTGTGGAAGGCGTACGCTCCGGCGGAACGATCCCCCCACAGCCGGTCGGCGGTGAACATATCGGAGGTGGCGTGAATGGGCTGCACCGAGGCGATGACGTTCAGTTCGGCCAGCCGCCCGTAATCATCGGGGTGCAGCACCTGTACGTGCTCGATGCGATGGCGCAGGTGGGGCAGGCCGTTCTGGCGCTCGTAGCCGCGCAGCTGCGCGTAGGCGAGCAGCACTTCGTGGTTGGCGCGATCGCCAATGGCGTGAATGGCCATACTGAGGCCATGAGAGGATGCCGTTTGGCCATGCTCGAAGATTTCTTCGTTATCCAGCAGCAGGATGCCAGTGTTTTCGGGCTGGCCCTCGTAGGGCTGGAGCATGGCTGCCGTGCTGGGGCCGAGCGCGCCATCGGCAAACAGCTTTACCGAGCCAATGCGCAGATAATCATTGCCAAAGCCGGTGCGCAGGCCCAGGTTGATGGCGTGGTCCAGGTCTTCCAGCGGGATGCTCTTGATCACACGCAGGTGCAGCTTGCCTTCTTGCTGAAGCATCTGGAGCGCGGCAAAGCACTGGCGGCGGTCGTAATCGTGAACGCCGGTGATGCCCATCTGCCACAAATTTTGCTGCGCGGTTTCGAGGGCGGCGCCCACTTCTGTTACGGTGGGGGCGGGGATGGCATCCCCAACCAGGCTCATCGCCGATTCGAACAGCAGGCCGTTGGGGGTTCCGTCTTCGTCGCGCCCAATCACGCCGCCCTCGGGGTCGGGTGTGGCGCGGGTGATGCCCGCCAGGCGCAGCGCGGCGGTGTTGGCCCACGCGGCATGCAGCGATTTGGCCGTCAGATAGACCGGGTGATCGGGGGCTGCCGCGTCGAGATCGCTGGCAAGTCCAAAGCCCTCGGGCCAATCGTTCTGATTCCAGCCGTGGCCGCGCACCCACACACCGGGCGGCGTGCTGCGCGCGCGTTCTTGCACCCGGCGAATACATTCTGCCTGGGTGGCGGTTTCGCAGTCGATCATTTGCAGCGCGTAGGCATAGTGCTGCAAATGCAGGTGCGCATCGGTGAGACCGGGCAGGATGGTGCGCCCGTGCATGTCCTGTGCTTTTGCGCCGGGAAAGCGCGTCATCAGCGCAGAGATCGCGTCATCGCTTCCGGTCATCACCACTTGGCCGTCGTGCACGGCGATTGCGGTCACACAATCACCGCCGTTGGTGAGGGGATAAATCCGGGCGTTATAGAGGACTCGCATGAACCTACTCCTTTAGGATTTTGGAGATCATGCTGTTGAATTCTTCGTCAGAGAAGTAGTAGATGGTCAGCGAGCCGCCCTCTTTGCCATAGCGCAGCTTGATACGCGTGCCCAGGTAGCGGCGCAGCTCATCTTCCATTTCCAGAATTTCGGCGGGCACGTCTTTTTGCGCCCGGTGCGTGCGCGGCTGGCGGCTGCCCAGCTCTTTCACCAGGGCTTCGGTCTGGCGCACGGAGAGTTTGTTTCGGACGACGGTCTTATACACTTCGAGCAGCGCCATCGGCTGCGCTTCGAGCGAAAGCAGGGCGCGGGCGTGGCCTTCAGAGATGAGCCCCTGCGCCAGCCCGTCTTTGATCTCATCTGGCAGGCGCACCAGGCGGTGGGTGTTGGTGACGGCCTCGCGGCTTTTGCCCACGCGTTGGGCCACTTCTTCATGCGTCATGCCAAACTCATCGATCAGGTGATGGTAAGCCTCGGCGGTTTCCAGGGGGGTGAGGTCGGCGCGCTGCACGTTCTCGATCAGCGCCAGCTCCAGCCGCTGCTGGTCGCCGGCCTGCCGCAGGATGGCGGGGACCGTCTCTAGCCCGGCAAGGCGCGAGGCGCGCAGGCGGCGCTCGCCGGCGATGAGGGTGTAGCGGTCGTTCTGCGAATCGTACGATACCACCAGCGGCTGCAAGATACCGTGCTCGCGGATCGAATCGGCCAGCCCTTGCAGCTCCAGATCGTCCATTTGCGTGCGGGGTTGGCGCGGGTTCGGCACAATCTGATGTACCGGCACCTCGAGAACACCACCGCTGCTTTCTGGCTCAGACCGGGACGTGCCGGAGCCCATCCCACCGGTGCTGCCGGGGATCAATGCATCTAAGCCTTTGCCAAGTCCGCCTTTACGCGCCATTACAAGCCTCGGTTTTCTTTAGGGCTGCAGATCCGGGATGAAGATGCCGTCCTTCGCCAGCAGCTCGCGCGCCAGGCTGGCATATGCCTTCGCGGCGGAGGATTCCGGCGCGTAGAGGGAGATCGGAATGCCATAGGACGGGGCTTCGGCCAGCCGGATGCTGCGAGGGATGATCGACTCGAAGACCTGGTCTGGGAAGTATTTGCGCACTTCGCTCACCACGTCGGTGGCGAGGCGGGTGCGGCCATCATACATGGTGAGCACCACACCGCGCACTTCCAGGTCTGGGAACAGGCCAGAGCGCACGCGCTGAATGGTCTGCGTAAGCTGCCCCAAACCCTCTAGTGCCAGATATTCGCTCTGCACGGGGATGATGACGCCGTTTTGGCCTGCCAGCAGCCCATTTACGGTGAGTAAACCGAGCGAAGGCGGGCAGTCGATCAGGATGTAATCGTAGCGTTCGGTTACGGCGTTTAGCGACTCACGCAGGCGGAACTCGCGCCGGGGGATATCTACCATCTCCACTTCAGCCCCGGCCAGGGCCGGGGTAGAGGGCAGCAGCGACATCTTGAGCCGCGGATTGTGGAGCACCTGTGGCCCCACCTGCGCCGAGCGGATCAGCACTTCGTAGGTGCCGCTGCGCACCGTGTTCTTGTCGATGCCGAGGGAGGAGGTGGCATTAGCCTGCGGATCGAGATCGACCAGCAGCACGCGCTGGCCGTAGTATCCCAGATACGCGCCCAGGTTGATGGCTGTTGTGGTCTTGCCAACGCCGCCTTTTTGGTTGACGATCGTGTAAATCCGTGCCATGCGCATCTCCCTCACGAGCCCCTTGCCGGGCGCTTAGATGATTTCGGTCATGACAGCCGCGACTTCTTCCGCGGTGGGGACGCCCTTCAGGCCAACGCGCAGCACCGAATAGGCTGCCAGGTTGGTGGCAAAACGCGCCGCTTCCCACGGGTCGCGGGTGGAGTACAAGCGGGTGAAGAAGGCGGCGGCGAAGATATCGCCTGCGCCTGTGGGGTCAACTTCTACCATCTGCGGCGGGCGGAAGCGCCGGAGGTCGCCGTTCCAGTACAGGCGGCAGCCGTTGGGGCCTTCTGTAACGGCCAGCACGCGGATGGACGAGGCAAAGTCTTCGACCACGCGCTCGTCGCCCTTCACGTCTTCAATGCTCATCACTGCCGCGTTGGCGTGCTGGAGCACAAAGGTCGATTCTGGCCAGTCGGTATAGTGAACTTGGCCCTGGTCATCCCAGGCGCGCATCCAGCCCTGCGGGGTAAGCCCGACCAGCGAGTTCGGGAAAGAGCGGGCCAGGTTAGGGTCCACTTCTCGCGCGACCGGCCCCAGGTGGACGATGGGCGTGCTGCGCCACTGCTCGGGCACCTGCGAGAGGTCGATCGATGGGGCAACGTTGTGGATGATCTGCACGCGCCCGGTGGGGGTGTAGATGTTCTCAAAGGTGGTTGTCTCGCCGGCACGCATGCCTACCACCTGCACGCCAGCCTCTTCCAGTTCCGCGGCGTCCATGCACTCTTCGCAAGAAGTAAGAATGCCCACCCGCAGACCCAAGGCGCGCGCGGTGAGCGACGAAAACGAAGCAGTCCCGCCCAGGCGCGGACCGGTAGGGGTCAGGTCTTTGGTAAGATGACCAATAATCAGATAATCGATGGGTTCTAAGGGTGCCATTCTATACATTATTTCATTATACCCGAGGAATGGGATGCGTGTATCTAAGGATCAATTTTATCAGTTTTATCCCATGAGAAGGGAAAAAACGCCCCCACAAATCGCCGGATGCTGGTTTGTGGGGGCGTTTTTACGATGCTGTTTCTTTATCGGGATCTTCTACCGGCAGGCCGGCCATGGCTTCATCGATGGTCAGGTTCTCGCGGCGCATGCCGGGGGCCGGGGTGCCGCAGAAGGGGCACAGGTTCCAGGGCAGCTCCATCAGCTTGCCGCAGGCGTGGCATGGCTTTTTGAGCCGCGTGTAGCAGTTGGGGCAGGCTACCCAATCCTCACGAGCACGCCGCCCGCAGCCCGGGCAGACGGCATTGTCCTCAATGGATTGGAGGAGGGCTTCCTCTTCGAGCGTCTGCTGGAACTCTTCTTCCAGCGTGCGGGCCGGGCGCAATATGAAGTAGACCAGCAGACCCGGCAGGAACAGCACGCCCACCACCAGCACCGCAAGAATGCGGGCCAGCGGATCGCGCGCCCGGCGGCGGATGTCGCGGTAGGTCCAGATCATCAGGCTGACCCACAGTGCAACGAGGAATGCCGCTGCAAATGCGGTAACAATCAGGGCAATGGTGCTCAGCAGAGTAGGATCGAATGTCATAAGATCTCCGAATGGAAAAATTATAGCATGAAAGGCTTAATTTCCTTTCCTTTGCGGTGGCGTTTAGGCGCATTTTAGTTTGGGGGTGGCCGCCTGGTGACGCCG
>JAEYTI010000169.1 GCA_023434145.1 Chloroflexota bacterium
TGGGCCCCCGGGGTGTTAACCCCCCCCCTTTCAACACCAAAACTCCTTGAAACTACATATGAGCCATTTTTATTTCACATCAACTTCTTTTCATTTTCGTAAAGCCATTCCATGTTTCAATAGCAGAAAAGAAGCGGGTATAATCAAGGTCAATGTTTTCCAAAAAGCCTCTATTGCTTCCTACTATCCTTCTGCTGGCGGCGCTAGCGGCGTGTAATGGTAAAACGACCATTACAGCCCCTACGACTGCCCCTGCCATTGCTACACCAACATTTACCGCTGCACCGCCAACGGATACGCCCACGCCCACCGCTACACCGGTTCCACTGGCGGCATCCGTCAACGGTGAGGGGATCGCCCTGGCAGCGTTCGAGGCTGAACTGCGCCAGCTACAGGAGGCGCAGGCAACGTTAGGTAAGCAGGTGGACGCAGCGGCCCAGGAACAGCAGGTGCTCGATTATTTGATCGACACGCTGCTGCTGGCCCAGGGCGCGCGTGAAGCTGGCTACACGGTTGAAGCCGCTGCGCTGGATGCAGAAATCGCCCGGCTGGGTGGTCAGGAAGCGCTCTCCGTGTGGATGACCGCCCGTGGCTCCACCCAAGAGACCTTCCGCGCGGCGCTGGAGCAGCAGATGGCGGCCGCCTGGCAGCGCGATCAGATTGCCGCCAGCGTGCCCAACGAAGCCGAGCAGATCCATGCACGGCAGATTCTGACGTTGAGCGAAGAGGCAGCCAACCGCGCGCTGGCACAGGTGCAGACCCCCGGCGTGAACTTTGCTGCCCAGGCTTACCAGTACGATCTGCTGACAGGCGGTGATCTAGGCTGGTTCCCACGCGGCTACCTTACCCAGGCCGCGGTGGAGGAAGCCGCTTTCGCGCTCCAACCGGGCGAAATCAGCGCGGTCATCCAGTCGGAAATTGGCTATCACGTGGTGCAGGTAGTGGGCCGTGAGCCTGCCCGCCTGCTTTCACCCGATGCTCGCAACGTGTTACAGCAGAGGGCAATTCAAAATTGGTTAAAAGCCCGGCGCGAGGGGAGCCAGGTAGAGATATTGGTTCCCTAGTGGAGTTCCCCGATGGAAATAAAGCAGCAGGCGCAGCGGCACAGCAGCACAATAGACCAGTTCAACCTGGCCCCGGCTGGAGGCACCCTGATTTGGGACGTTCTGACGGTTTTCGTCTGGCTGGGCATGGTAAGCGTGGTGATGATGTTTGCTACGCTCATGGCGAACCCTACCAGCCGCTTTAACCCCTTCCCGCCCGTTACCCCCATGCCCCCCACGCTG
Source organism: Chloroflexota bacterium (assembly GCA_023434145.1). Classification (GTDB taxonomy): domain Bacteria; phylum Chloroflexota; class Anaerolineae; order Anaerolineales; family Anaerolineaceae; genus DSYU01. The sequence goes on from JAEYTI010000169.1 coordinate 1,287, forward strand.
GTGGCAGCGATTCAACTGCCTACCCCAACCCACACACCCATGCCGGAAACGCCGCTGGCGGCTTCCATGGGGCCTACGTCCCGCTCGGGGCGCGCTACGCGCACACCAACCGCCTCGCCCACGCCGGTGACTCCTACAGCGACCCCCACGCGCACGCCGCTGCCCACTGAGACGCCAACCCCCGGCCCCAGCCCGACGAACACGGTTTACTCGCTGTATCCGTTTAAGTTGATGGACGATAATATCAACTACATCGCCGCCAACACCTTCCCCAACCACGATACTTGCCGGATCTGGGTGGCGGGACGGGTGTATGACCTTTCGCGGTCTCCTGTAGTTGGGATTGTGGTGCGTTTAGGTGGCTACCTGGGCGGTACGAAGAACATCAACAGCCTCACCGGCACGGCGACCGATTATGGCCCCTCGGGCTATGAAATCCAGATTTCAGATATTCCGGCCAATTCGAGCGGAGATTTGTGGGTGCAGCTTTTTGGGCAGGGTGAAATACCCCTGTCTGGTAGAGTCTACTTTGATACGTTTGATGACTGCTCGCGCAACCTGATTCTGATTAACTTCGAGCAGGTGCGATAAAGAAATTGGCTCATATGTAGTTTCAAGGAGTTTTGAAAACGCTTTGCGTTTTCAAAACTCCAAAAATCAATTTTTGAGCTCCGGCAGGGAGCGTTTACGAAATTTTTCCACAAAACAGAAGCGGCTGGCAGATACCAGCCGCTTCTGTTTTGTGCATGATCCAGCCTACGCGGAATACCCACCACGCGGCAGGATGGAGATACCCTCGCTGCCGGCTAGCAGACCGGTTAGTGGGGCAGCGGGGAGCGAGAGCACTGTGCCATTGGCGAAATATGCGAAATCGAAGCTGGTTGGGTCACCGGCCTTTTTGCCTGGGATGGGCATCAAGCGGGCGGTGAGCGGCTTATTCAGGCGCAGCGCCAGCGCGGCCACATCCAGCAGCAGAGCGCCAATCTGCTCGGGGGTGCTGTCGCCGGGCAGGGGCACGGTATCCAACCCTGTGCCACAGACCGCCGAGTACATCAACAGGTCGTGGACACCATAGGTACCATCCGCGGTGCGCCCGGCCAGCGTGGAGTCTTCCAGCACGGGCATCATCAGCCCGTTAAACCCGGCCCGCAGCCACGAACCGCGGTCCAGCGAATCTGCGAGGAAAGCGGCGGCTGCCAGCGATCCGGAGCGACCGAGCGCGGGTAGTCCCAAAGCTTCGAGCGTGGCGCCGAGCGAGCACCACGGCTCGGGGAAGGGGGCCAGCGAAAAGTCGATGCCTCGGAATTCGGCGTCGAACTGCTGGGCGATATAGTTCGACCCGGAGGATAGATTGGTAGCGCTCGCTTCAAGCGTATTGATGATATTCTGTCGCGCTTCTGCCAGCGTGCGGGCCTTGCGGACGGCGCTGTAGGCGGAGTCGGCGCACTCGATTGCCAGGGAAAAGCCCATGCGCGATCCCTGATGGAACGCGGCGGGGAAAAATGGCGCGTTCGGCGCCACGTTTGCCAGCGCGGCAAAGCGCAGGTTGCCAAAGCCATCGGGCGTTAGCGTGGCAGCCTGTGCAATGATCTCGGCACAGGCGCGCACGGCGGTCAGTGAGATCTCGGTGTGGCGGTCGGCGCCGCTGCGCGGGTGCGTCATAAAGCCGGTGAGAAATACATTCTGCGTGGCTTTTAGGATCGGGATGATGAGCTTGTAGCTCTCGGGGTGGGAAGGCAGGGCAGGCCCGAGCGAAACGTAATCAAAACCGCGCTGCTTGGCGTCCGATTCCAGTGCTTGCGCCAGTCGTACGGCGTTCTCTACCTCTTCGGTGGGGTAGAGCAGGGGGAAGGGTGTGGTAGCCAGGCGGGTGGTCTGCACCTCAAACCCGGCTTTTGTGAACAGGTCTCGGGCGGTAGAGGCTAGTTTGCCGAGATGATCGAGCGCGGCATAAGTAGAAGAAGCGCGCGGGTCAAAAAAGCAGGTGATCGAACGGATGCGCATAGGTGCCTCTGAGATTTCGTATTACCGGCGGGGAGTAACCGGCAGTTTCAACCGGCAGCTCTTCGCTGCCGGACAACTTCAAACAAGAGGATGCTGGCGGCTACTGCCGCGTTGAGCGATTCAAAACGGCCCGGCATGGGGATGGTGATGGCCTGCTGGGCCAGCGCAGACGCTTCGGCGCTGGCGCCCTCGGCCTCGCTGCCAATGATCAGCGCCAGGGGGTTGGTTAGATCCAGATCCCAGCACACGCGGCCTTCCATAGCTTCGGCGATATAGACTTGCAGGCTGTGACGGGCGCAGGTTAAGTGGATCGCCTCCCAGTCGAGGTGCAGCACCGGCAGGCGGAAGTGCGCGCCCATTCCCGAGCGCAGTACCTTAGGCGCATAGGCATCGGTGGTGCCGGGGGAGAGCAGGGCCGCCTGCGCCCCGGCGGCGGCCGCTGTACGCAGCAGCGTGCCCAGGTTGCCGGGGTCGCGGATGTTGTCGGCGACCAGCACAAAGTTGAGCATGGAGGGCAGCACGGGCTCGCGCTGGGGCAGCACAGCCAGCAAGCCTTGCGGTGAGTCGGTCCCGGCGACTGATTCCATCAGTCGCGAGGGGATCTCGACCGTTTCGACGCCCGCCTGGGCAAATCCGCGCACGAGCGCCTGCCCGCGTTCGGATAGGCGCTCATCGTAGAGCACGATCTGGGGCTGCCAGCCGGAAAGCTGCGCCTCCTCAACCAGCCGTACACCTTCAACCACGAAGGCTTGCTCGGCGTCGCGCTGCTTGCGTTTTTCGAGCAGCGCGCGCACCCACTGGATCTTTGGATTCTGCGGTGAGGTGATCATGCTGTAGGCCCAAGCGCCTCCTCAGCCGCGGAGAGAAACACACCCACTGTCTGGTCATCCCAGAGCGTCAGGCGCACATGGCGGGGCATGGTGGTAAGGTGCTCGGCAAAGTATTCCAGGAACGTTTGAAAGAATACGCGCGCCGCACGGTGCTTGGGGAAGCCGAAAATGCCGGTGGAAATGGCCGGAAAAGCTATTGACTGGACCTGGAGCTGCTCGCACAACCGCAGGCAGCCAATGATGGCCTCTTCCAGCTTGCGGTCTTCTTCGCCCTCGCCCCAAATCGGCCCAACCGCGTGAATCACGTAGCGGCAGGGCAGCTTCCCCGCGGAGGTATAAGCAGGGGCATCGTTGGCCACGGTTCCGCGTTCGCGTACCCAGGCGTTGCTCTCCTCCTGGATCACTTCGCCGCCCGCGCGGACGATGGCAGCCGCCACCCCTCCGCCGTGCGCCAGGTTGAGGTTGGCGGCGTTCACAATCGCATCAACAGGTTCTTTGGTCAGATCGCCTTGCGCAATTTCTATCGTGACACCGGTGGGGAGGGAGTAGGCAGCTTTGATTGTGGACATACGTATATTTTATCACTGGTAGATGGAAGGAACGGCGCGATCGATCGCGCCCTACGGGCGCTTCAAAAAAGCTACTCGTACTTCGTCACACTGAAAGTATCAATATAGGCATCGGGAGTCTTTGTCGCACTTCGTGCGACAAAGACTCCCGGTTTTCTTCTTTAAGGCGTGTATCTACATAGCAAGAGGCCGTCCAAATCGGACGGCCTCTTGTGAGGATTCGCTGCCTGAGATAATCGCTCAGGCTGCTTGGACCCTACGCGCTATTCCGCTTTGGCAGCGACAACCACGGCGGCGAACGCCTCCGGGTGGCGGACGGCCAGATCGGCCAGAACCTTGCGGTTCAGGGTGATGCCAGCATTTTTCATGTTGAACACCAGCTTGCTGTACGAAATGCCATTGATGCGGGCGGCTGCGTTGATGCGGGTGATCCACAGCTTGCGCAGGTCGCGTTTGCGCACGCGGCGATCGCGGTACGCATACCACAGGCTTTTCATCAGCGCTTCGTTGGCGCGGCGGAACAGGCGATGACGGGTGCCGAAGTAGCCTTGCGTCATCTTCAACGTACGTTTGTGTCGGCGATACGCCACACTCTTAACACGGGCCATGATTACTCCTTTGCAAACCCCTGGGCGCCGGTAACGGGGCTGCTTTTACGCAGCGCTGCCGTAATCCCTGTTGTGAACACCCAACGGCCGCAACAAAAAACGGAAAACGATTGGTTTGGCGCCTACTTCTTGAGATAGGGGGCCAGGCGCTTTACGCGCTGAATGATGCCTTCAGCCTTCACAGGCAGCATCTCGGACAACAGCTTCTTCGTGCGATCGGAGGTGCGGCGGCGCAGATGGCTCTTGCCGCCCTTGGTCCGCACGAGGATGCCCGACCCGGTCAGGCGGAACCGCTTGCTGGTCGCCTTGTGGGTCTTCATCTTGTACTTACCTACTTTGGTAGACTTGCGTGGCACAGCGAAACTCCTCTAGATAAAATCGTGCGTCTGCGGCCACAGTTGTGGCCGCAGACGGCAATTATACAACAAAACGCGAATTTTGGAAGTATTTGCCCCCCAATTGGAGGACAAACCGCGTGTTTTCTGGTGCAACGTGCCCGGGTTGGGCAGTGGGTGCGCTATTAGTCTCGCAGTAAGCCGCTCATGATTTGGATGAGCGGCCTATGTGCTATGAGCCGCTTTCCACAGATTCTGGCTTGGCTTCTGACTTCGCCTCAGCTCTGGCCTCAGCCTTTGCCTCCGCTTTCGCTTCTGCCTTTTCCTTCTTAGAAGGAGCCGGCTTTGAAGGCGAGAGCATCATGCTCATGACCTTACCCTCCAGTTTCGGAGCGGCTTCGATCAGGCTGATATCCGAAAGCTCTTCAGCAACCTCGCGCAGATCTTCCAGGGCGAGCTGGGGGTAGTCGATCTCGCGCCCGCGGAAGCGCACGCTGACCTTTACCTTCATCCCGTCCAGCAGCCAGCGGCGCGCGTCGCGCGTCTTGAACGAGCGATGATGCTCGTTCGTCTTCGGCCGGAGCTGGATTTCCTTGATCTCAATCTTCGTCTGCGCCTTTTTGGCTTCGCGTTCTTTCTTGGTTCGTTCGTACAGGAACTTGCCAAAATCCATTACGCGGCAGACGGGCGGGCTTGCGGCGGCGGCTACTTCTACCAGATCCATCTCGGCATCGCGTGCAATTCGCATGGCCTCACTGGTTGAAACAACGCCGACATTTTCGCCGGTGGGGCCAATAAGCCGTACTTCTGGCACCCGGATCATCTCGTTGACTCGAAAATTTGTCGTACTGATAGTCCTCTACTCCTTCACTAATCCGAAAACAACAATGAAAATACCACGCCCCACTTAGGGGGAGATTGGGTACATGATACCATAATTTCAAGGGGCACGTCAACTATTGCAGCGGCGCGGCGCCTAATTTTTTGATCAACAAGGTCAGCTACACGCCAGGCATGAGGGCTCCGTGTTATGTGAGGGTGTGCACACCCTCACATAACACGGAGCCCTCATGCCTGGCGTGTAGCTGACCT
>JAEYTI010000213.1 GCA_023434145.1 Chloroflexota bacterium
CCCGTCTCCTCTCTTGCTTCCGCCAGGGCATCCTCAAAATCCGCGCTGCTCTCATTCGTCAAGATCCGCTGCCCTTCGGTCGCTTTTCTCCAGAGTTCGACCCTCTCCAAAAACCTACCCTTTAAAGTCCCCCCGGCCCCCTCTTCGCAGCAAAAAGCGCCGCGAAAAGGGGGAGAAAAAAATTCTGTGCGATAGTGCGTTCACTTTAATGTTCCCGCCCAGAGGTCGGTGACTTCGAGGTGATTGACTGCCATTTTCATAGAAAAAGTGTTTTGATGTGTTTGCCTTGAATTTCACTGGTGTGCTTATAGACTAAGGCAAGAATGTCCGCCTATTTCTGTAAAGTGAACAGAGGAGAACTTTTGTCATGCAGACTCCCAGAGACCTAATCCTTTGGCTGTAGGAAACCGGGAAATTTAATGGTAAACTTTCTTCCGGTATGGACGAGAAAACGATTGTTACGCTGGAATATCCGAAGATCCTCGAGCGGTTGGCCGGCTACGCGGCATTCTCTGCTTCGGCGGACCTTGCGCGCGCTTTGCGACCCTCGACCGACATTGATGAAGTGAAGAAACGACAGGCGCGTACCACCGAAGCGCGCTTGTTGATGGATACAAACAACAACGTGAGCGTGGGCAGCGCCCACGATGTGCGGCCCCTCGTGGATCGGGCGGCGCGGCGCGGTGTGCTGGAACCTTCGGAACTGCTGGCGATCAAAGATACGCTAATTTCCTCGCGAGAGCTTTCGCGCGTTTTTGAGCGCGGCGCAGAAACGTACCCCGCGTTGACGGAAATCGCCTTTCCGCTGCCGCCCCCGCCCGGCATTGTCGATATCATCACGCGCACCATTTCGGACCGCGGCGAGGTGATGGATTCGGCTTCGCCGAAGCTGTCTTCGCTGCGCGGTGAGATCAAAGTAGCCCACGAGCGGCTGCTTTCGCGCTTGCAAAAGATGGTCTCTGATTCGACCATTGCCCCGATGCTGCAAGAGGGAATTATCACCCAGCGCAATGGGCGCTACGTACTCCCCTTGCGCTCTGAGTTCAAGGGCCGCGTGCGTTCGATTGTTCACGACCAGTCATCTTCTGGGGCGACGCTGTTTGTGGAGCCGCTGGTGATTGTGGATCTCAATAACAAGTGGCATGAGCTTCAGCTTGCCGAGCGTGACGAAGTGCGGCGCATTCTGGCAGATGTGTCGGACCAAGTGGGCACGGCTGCGCCAGAGATCACCGCGCTGGTGGACGCACTGGCGCAGATCGATCTGGCGCTGATGTGTGGCAAGTATGCAGAAGATCTGCGCGCGACCGAGCCAGAGCTGGAATCGCTGAAGGGGAAAGGCAGCCCGGACCACCCGGGCAGCGTCATCCGGCTGGATCATGCCCGCCATCCCCTCCTCGATCAGCAGACAGTGGTGCCAGTTGATGTGATGCTGGACGACAAAGTATTCGCCGTTGTCATCACCGGCCCGAACACCGGCGGCAAGACCGTCTCGCTGAAGACGGTAGGCCTGCTGGTGCTGATGGCGCAGACTGGGCTGCATATCCCGGCCCGCTCCGGCTCGGCGCTGAGTGTGTTCAATAATGTGTTTGCCGATATTGGTGACGAGCAGTCGATCGAGCAGTCGCTTTCCACCTTCTCCGGGCACATCCGCAACATCGTCCGCATCCTGAATCGGGCGGACGCAAAGACGCTGGTGCTGTTTGATGAGCTTGGCGCGGGCACGGACCCGCAGGAGGGCGCTGCCCTCGCGCGAGCCATCCTCTCGGGCCTGGTGGATCGGCGCATCCCTTGCCTGGTAGCTACCCACTATCCCGAATTGAAGGTATACGCGCACGGCACGCCCGGCGTAACCAATGCCAGCATGGAATTTGACATGGAAACCCTGCGTCCCACGTACCGGTTGACCATCGGCCTGCCAGGGCGGTCGAACGCGCTGGCAATTGCGCGGCGGCTGGGGCTTTCGAAAGAGATCATCGAAGACGCCAAGTCTGAGCTGAACCCAGATGATCTGCGCGCGGAAGACCTGCTGAACGACATCCACCGCCAGCGCGAACATGCCCGCAAGAGCCGCGACCAGGCGGAGCTTCACCAGCGGGCGGTAGAAAAGCTGAAGTCTGAGCTGAACGCGCGGTTGGAAAAGATCGAAGATGAGCGGCGGACAATCCTGGAAAAGGCGCGCCGGGAAGCAGAAGAACGGGTGGCAGCGCTGGAAAGCGAAATGGAAACGCTTCGGCGGCAGCTTGCACGCGCTCGACAACCGTTGGAGGCGCTAAAGCCGCTGCAAGAGCAGGTACAGACCCTGAGTGCCGGTGTTCAGAAGCCCGTGATTCGTGAAGCTGTGCAGGAGAGCGCTCCGCGCCCGCTAAAGCCGGGCGACAAGGTGCGCGTGCGGTCGATCAACATGGAAGGTGTGATCACTGCGATGGGCGACTCGGATTTTGAGGTACAGGTGGGCAACCTGCGCGTGCGCGCCCGGCAGACCGACCTGGCGCGGGCTGGCGAGCCCGAGCCTGCCCCGGCAACGGCCATGCCCCGTACTGCGGTTACTCGCGCTGCCTCGGGTTCGCAGTCTGGCACTTCGAGCAAAGCGACTGCTGCATCTAGCACGTACTACCCCTCGCCGGGCATGGAGTTGGATTTGCGCGGGCAGCGGGCAGAGGATGCTGTAGATGCGCTGGATCGCTATCTTGAGTCGGCATATCTGGCTGGTCTGCCGTTTGTGCGCATCATCCACGGCAAGGGTACCGGGCGGCTTCGCCAGGTAATCCGCGAGCAGCTCAACGCATCACCGCACGTGAAGAAATGGGAATCTGGTTCGGAAAAGGAAGGCGGCGACGGGGTAACGGTCGCAAAACTGGCTTCCTAAAATAAATCAGATGATGGCGGCGTGGGGG
>JAEYTI010000253.1 GCA_023434145.1 Chloroflexota bacterium
CCGCAAGTCGGAGAACACCGAAACCGCCCGCGCCAACCTGGTGAAGCGCTTCAAGCTGACCGAGATCCAGGCCCAGGCTATCCTCGATATGCCCCTGCGTCGTTTGGCAGCCCTGGAGCAGCAAAAACTGAAGGATGAAGCTGCTGAACTGAATGTGCGTGTGAAAACGCTGAAAGAAATTCTGGCCTCGGAAGACCGCCGCCTCGCGGTAGTGATCGAAGAGACCAACGAGATCAAAGCTCGCTACGCTGAACCCCGGCGCACCGTTATCGTCGACCACGAGGAAGGCCACACGGCCCGCGTTACCGTCGCAGACCTGGTTGTGCCGACCGAAGATCAGCTTATCCTCATCTCGCAGAACGGCCTGCAGCGTGTGAATGCCAAGGGCTTCCGTGACAGCACTGCCACCAGGAACAAGCCATCTGCCCGCCCGGCCGACTTTGCTATCGCGCGCGCGCTGGTTTCGCCTGTGCAAGAAGTTGCGCTGATCACCAACCGCGGACGGGTATGGCGCGGAAACGCCGGACGCGTGCCGCTGCAGAGTTCGTTTGGTGATCTGGGCCTGGGCAGAGGCGAGCGAATTATTGCCACGGGTGCAGTGGTTCCTGGAAGGAAGCTGGTTCTGGTGACCAAGAGCGGCAGCGTAAAGCGCGTGAACGTGGAAGATATGAATGGGCGCACCGACGCGAGCTGGGGCCAGATGATTGGCCTGAACGCGGACGATGAAGTGTGCATCGCAGCCATCGCCTCGGATGAGGCGCACGTGCTCATTGCCACCGCTGGCAGCGAGAAAAACACCCCGCGCGTGCTGCGCTTCGAAGCCAAATCGGTCAACCCGCAGGCCACTCCCACGGCGCGCGGCGTGGCGGCCATCAAGATGATTCAGGACGATCCGATTGTCGGCGGCGCGGTTGTCGAGCCAGACTGCAATAAGGGCTACGTGCTGCTGGTCACCAGCCTCGGGCAGATCAAGCGCATAACCCTGGCAGAGTTCCCCGTGCAGGGGCGCGGCGGGCAAGGCGTGCAGGCATGGAAAGTGACCAAAGCCACCGGCCCGATCTCCGGCGTGTCTGTGATCCCCTCAGTGAAGGACGACGTTGACATCTTCACCGATCGTGCGCGCCGGCTGCGGCTCGCGGCAAAGGATATCCCATCCGCCACCCGGGCTGGCAGGGGCACACCGATCACCGACATCATCAAGAGCAAAGACCTGTTCGGCGCGGAGCCGGTCACCGGCGTCACTGGCGCATAAAGGTTTTTTTAAAGGTTGTTTTTGATAAAGTGAGCCAGCGAATTCGCTGGCTCACTTTATCAAAAACACCTACTCGGTGGTAGAATTGCCGCTTATGCTTACCGACCGAACCTACTACTCCACACTCGCCAAAATCGCCCTGCCGATCATCACACAGAACTTCATCACCTCCATGCTCAACGTGATCGACGTGGGGATGCTAGGGCAGTTGGGCGAAATCACCGTCGCCTCGGTCGGTCTTGCCAATCAGATCTTCTTTTTGTTGATCTTAATGCTATTTGGCGCGAACAGCGGCGTTGGGGTTTTTACCGCGCAGTTGTGGGGCAAGGGTGATCTGGTTGGTATCCGCAAAGTGCTGGGGATTGGGCTGCTGATCGGGCTGACCGGCAGCTTCATCTTTACCATCATTGCGTTGGTGTTCCCAACCAACGCGCTCAGCCTGTACTCTGAAGATCCGGCAGTGATTGCTACCGGAGCGAGCTACCTGAGCACGGTCGGCTGGAGCTATATGATCACCGCGGTCACGTTTGCCTTTGCTTCGGTGCTGCGCGGCACGGGCTACGTCCGTATCCCGATGATCGTCAGTATCATCGCGTTGAGCATCAAGACCGCCCTCAATTACGGCCTGATTCTCGGCAACTTTGGCTTGCCCGAGCTTGGCGCGCAGGGTGCCGCGATTTCCACTGTCATCGCCCGTTCGATCGAAGTGACCCTGATGCTGACCATCGTCTACTGGAAGCGCCTGCCCCCTGCCGCACGAATCGCGGAGCTGTTGGGCTTCGACCGGCAGTTCCTTACCACCGTGCTCAAGACCTCACTGCCGGTGCTGTTCAACGAGATGCTCTGGTCTCTGGGGATCACCTCGTACAACATGGTCTATGGCCGCATTGGCACCGACGCAATGGCCTCTGTCAGCATAGCCGGATCGATCGAAAATCTTGCATTCGTGTTGTTCATCGGCATCTCCGAGGCAACCGGTATTATGATCGGTAATCGCATTGGCGCGGGTGAGGAACACAAGGCCTTTGGCTACGGCAAGCAGACGATCATCATCGGCACGCTGGGCGCGATTATTGTTGGGATTATCATCCTGATTGGATCAAATTACATCCTCAGCTTTTACGATATCTCAGAAGCAGCGAGAAATAACGCCCAAAACATTCTGCGGGTGATGGGCTTTGCCATGTGGGTGCGCGTCAGTAACATGATTATCATCGTAGGTGTTCTGCGTGCGGGCGGTGATACGCGCTTCAGCCTATTCCTGGATGCAGGCTCGGTGTGGCTGGTGGGTGTGCCCCTGGCAGTGCTGGCCGGGCTGGTGTTTGGCCAGCCGGTCTACATCGTTTATCTGCTGGTGATGGCGGAAGAATTGGTGAAATACTTTGTCGGCATGTGGAGATTCCTATCCCGCAAGTGGATACATAATCTGGCGCGGACGGTATAATCATAGCGGTGCTGTTCGCTTTTCGTGTGAGCAATGGTGCTCTCACCGAAGTTGACCACGCAGAATTGTTCCCACAAAGCATCAATCGAGGAGTTCTCTATGACCTGCCCAGATGATTTTTCGCTGGAGTATTCATGGCATTCGGGCAGTGTGCCGCCGCCATATTACTATGAATATACGGTTACGATTGCCGCGGATGGGCGCGGGCAGGTAACCCTGCTGCCGGATTATCCGCAGCACCAGCCGCCGCTGCGACGGGCGGAGTTTTTTGTTCCCATTCAGGTAGTTGCGCAACTGTGCGAGCGGATGCGGGCCGCAGGGCTGTTTGAACACGCGTGGAAAACAGCCGAAGACAATACAGGAGGTGGAGAAGGCGCGAGCATGACCGTGCACGTGGAAGGGCAGTTGATTCACGTGCCACACCTTTTGCCGATGATGGATGGGCTGCGTGTTGCGCCGGTTTACGAGCTGATCCGCGACCTGGTATCTGAGGCGGTGGAGCGGCTGCGGGGCAGCACATCTGGGGATATAGTAGAATAGTCTAATTGCTGAAATTCGACATAGAAGGGTGCGGCGATTTGAATTGGGCACTTTGAGAACTGGGTGGTTGCAGGGGGGGTGCGAAGCAGCCTCCCTGCAACCACCCAGTATCCCAGAGACCCTTGAAAAGGGACGGTAATCATGGATCATCGTAAACGGTACGTTCAGGTGGGGCTTGGCTCGCGATCGAAGATGTATTCTCGCGCAATCATCGATCAATTCTCTGGTACTGCTGCGCTGGTGGGGCTTTGTGACAGCAACGCAGGTCGTTTGCAGCTTCGGCAGAACTGGGCCGCCGAACACGGCGTGACGGTGCCTGGCTACGCGGAAGATCGCTTCGATGATATGATCGCCGAAACCCGCCCTGACTGCGTGATTGTGACCACCCAAGACAGCACGCACGATGACTATATCTGCCGGGCGATGGAGCTGGGCTGCGACGTAATCACAGAAAAGCCGATGACCACCGACGAGGTCAAGCTGGCGCGGATCATCGATATGCAGCGCCGCACGGGCCGCTCGGTGAAGGTCACCTTCAACTACCGTTACTCCCCGGTGCGAACGCAGGTGAAAGACCTGCTGATGTCCGGCGTCATCGGTGAGGTGCATTCATTGGACTTCCACTGGCTGCTGGATACCCGCCACGGCGCGGACTATTTCCGCCGCTGGCACCGCCATAAGGACAACTCTGGCGGGCTGATGGTGCACAAAGCCACCCACCACTTCGATCTGGTTAACTGGTGGCTTTCCACCGTCCCACAAACGGTATACGCCCGCGGCAGCCGCACTTTCTACACCCCGCAAACAGCCGAGCGGTATGGTTTCACCAACCGCTCGGAACGCTGCCTGGACTGCCCCGAGGCTGCCCGCTGTCCCTTCAAGCTGGATATGCGCGAAATCCCTGGGCTAAAGACCATGTATCTGGAAACCGAGCACCACGATGGTTACTATCGGGATCGCTGCGTATTCAGCGCTGATATGGACATTGAAGATTCCATGAACCTGGTTGTTGGCTATCAGAACGGCGTATCCATGTCCTACTCGCTCAACACGTTTATGCCGTGGGAAGGCTACGTCGTCGTATTTAACGGCTCGCGCGGGCGGTTAGAGCAGAAGTGCATGGAGACGGTCTACATCAGCGGCGACGGCAGCACGCCCGGCGCGCTCAAGTCGGACGGAACAACTATCCGCGTGTACCCGCATTTCGCTCCGGCATATGAGGTGCCGATTTGGGAGGCTAAGGGTGGTCACGGCGGCGGAGATATCCTTATGCTGGCGGATATCTTTGAGCCGCCTGCCGAGCCAGATAAATACCTGCGCGCCGCGGATCATCGCGCGGGGGCATATTCGATCATCACCGGCATCGCCGCCAACCGGTCGATCGCTACAGGGGAATGTGTGAAGGTAGCCGACCTGATCGAGCCAATTCCTATGCCCGATTACCCGCAAATGCCGGTGCCGGAAGATCCGCTGCCGCTGCCGTAAGCCACCTTGATTGCGTATCCTACGCGTGCCTGGCGGTTGAAACCGCCAGGCGCTTAGGGCCTGCGAGGCCAAGTTTGTACCTTTAGCGTCTATGAGGACTGCTCTACATCGAAAAATTCCAACAGCAGCCGGTTGACCTCTTCCGCCTCTTCATGCTGGATCCAATGTGTAGCATTGGGGAAGTGCACCAGCCGCCCTTCGTCTACCCATTCCATCGACTCGGCGGCAAGCTGCGGTTCCAGAAAAGCATCCTGGTCTCCCCACAGCACCAGCGTTGGCACCGTCACCCGTTTCTGGAACTTTTTGTTGAACTGCTCGGGGCCTAACTGCAAGCCCAGGCGTGCCATCGCGCGATACCAGTTGATCCCGCCGGTCAATGCGCCAGGCTGCGACCATGCCTCTTGGTAGCGGTCGAGCTGCTGCGGGCTGAACGTGCCTGGACGCGCGTTACGGTTCATGGTGCGGCGCAGCGACCGCCGCAGCAGAAACTCCGGCAGGCGCGGCGTTTGGAAGAAGAAGATGTACCACGACTTCAACAACTGCCGGATATTCCGCTGCTGCAGAGCGCGGTTCATTACCGCCATGTGCGGCACGTTGAGGATCGCCAGCTTTTCGATCCGTTCAGGGTAGGTCATCGCGGTGTACCACGCCACAGCCGCGCCCCAATCGTGCCCGACGATGTTCGCTTTCTGCCGCCCAAAATGATCGATGATCGCGATCACGTCCTCCGCCAGCCGGTCGATCTGGTATGCATCTACCTGCTTTGGCTTGTCGCTCAGGTTGTAGCCGCGTTGATCTGGCGCGACTACCAACAGCCCCGCCTCTGCCAGCGGGGCGATCTGGTTAGCCCACCCGGCCCAAAACTCGGGGAATCCGTGCAGCAGGATGGTCAGCGGGCCATCACTCGGGCCGGCGACCTCGGCGTGCAGCCGGACGGTACCGGAAGATATGGTTGTGGGACGGGTGCGAAAGGCTTTCATAAAACTACTCCTCCATTTCGGGAACAGTCGTCCTTTCGACGACCGCTTGGGCCGATTCGATCAGCTTTTCGCGGATGGGGGTCGGATCGAATCCGGCGAGCTGCATGCCGAGCATCACACCGCCGACAACCGGCGGGGCGAGCAGGGGATAGAACCGCGCGCCGGGGGCTTCTTCATGCACGCGATGGATCATCGGGTAGGTGAGCAGCGGCCCGCCTTTGAACAGGCTGCCGATCATGACCACGTCGAACTCCTGGTCTTGAATATCCACCTGCTTGACCACCGCCAGCACCGATTCACCCAGCTCGCGGCCCAGCCAGGCAATGCGCTCGACCGCTACCGGGTCACCCTCTTCCGCCACGCGGAAAACCATCGGCGCTGCGGCGGCTGAAAGGTGATATTTGCCCAGCGTCAGCCCTTCCAGCAGATCCGTCAGGTCTACGGCGCCTGTCATCGCCAGCAGTTCCTGGCTCAAGCGAGTCTCGGGCCCGCGCTTGCTCCACTCGAAAGCTGCGGCGATCACCGCCTGGCGCACGAGGTCGCCCGCGCCGCCATGCTCGCCAAACATGCCGCCCATGCCGGTGATCATGCCCTCGCGGCCATCCAGCGTGCGCGAGCGGGCGTTTGTACCCGTGCCCGCGTCGATCACCACGCCCCAGCCTTTCTCTGCCCCGGCGATCAGCCCAACCACCATGTCGTTCACGCAGTCGAGACGGCAGGTTAGGCCGAGCACGGAGATTGCTTCGAGCGTGTCGGGCTTCTCGGAGGGCCAGTCGTACCCGGCGATGCCAAACCCGGCTCCGCTGATCTGATCCACAGTGATGCCAGCCGCTGCCAGCGCTTCACCAACGGCGGTTTTTAGCGCCAGCTTCACACCGTCATAGCCCACCCCCTCATGGTTGCCCGGCCCGCCCCGGCCAATGGCGATCACTTCGCCTTCTCCGGTTGAGATCATCGCGTGCGTCTTGGTCGCGCCGGTATCGACGCCTAAGAAGTATTGGGTCATGTGATTCTCCGAATTTTCTCTCCATTTGTGGCCAAGTCACAAATGGAGAGAAAAACAACTACTTGAAGAACTGCGGCAGATGCTGGCGGTTGGTTTCCAGCAAATCATCGAGCACGGCCTGCACCTTATCGGCGGATGGCCCGAGCGGGTGCGCCAGCAGGGCCTGGTACGCCGCGCGACGGTCGCCGTGGACGGCTGCTTCGACGGTGAGGATCTCGAACGACTTTACCTGCGCAATCAGGCCAAACACCGACTGGGGCAGCGGCTCGGCGGGCAGCGGCGTGACGCCCGATTTATTCACATTGGCGGGCATCTCCAGCACCCAATCCGCGGGCCAGCCGGGCACAGCGCCGTTGTGGCGCAGATTCACCACGTGCGTCTCGCCCAGGTCGTTGTAGTGCGCATTGAGCAGCTGCGTAGCGACGGTGGAATAGTAGGCTCCGCCGCGCTTCATCAGATCATCGGGCGGCTCGGTGCGATCGGGCTCTGCGTACTCTTTCAGCAAGTTCTCTTCGATCGCCTGCACCTGTTCGGCGCGTGATGGCGGCCAATTCTCCTGCTCCGCCACCTTCTTTTGCGTGTAGTAGAAGTACGACAGATAGTAATTGGGGATCATCCGCAGGGCCTCGATGGTTCCGGGGTCCCAGGCGGGGTGTTCGTCCGAGCGGAGCTTCTCAACGTAGCGTTCCAGGATGCGCGGGAAGATCTCCTCGCCTTCTACGGTGAAGCCGTAGTGCCAGGTGAGGTGGTTGAGCCCCAGCGTCTTGAGCTGCGCATGGTCGGGGTTGATCTTCTGCCCGGTCTCGGTTTCGATCTCTTTGAGAAAACCGTTTTTCACGCCAATGGCTACGTTGCACACGCCCACCGCCGGCACGCCCTCGCCGTAGCGGAAGATCGCCTCGGTGACCAACCCCGCCGGGTTCGTGAAGTTCGCCAGCATACAGCCGGGCGCGCCTACCTCGCGGATATCTTTGGCGACAGAGAGGATCACCGGGATTGTACGCATGGCCTTTGCCATTCCGCCCACACCGGTGGTTTCCTGCCCGATCAGCCCATGACGTTTGCCCAGGTATTCATCGTTGCGGCGGGCTTCCATCATGCCCACACGAAGCTGCGTGATGACGTAATTGGCATTATGGATCGCTTCGCGCTGGTTGGTGGTCAGGAAGACTTTGAAAGGCGCGCCCTTCGCCTCAACCATGCGCTGGGCGAACTTGCCAACCACGTCCAGCCGCTCTTGCGAGATATCCATCAGCCACAGCTCATCTACGGGGAACGAATCGCGACGTTCGAGGAAGCCGTTGATCAGCTCGGGTGTATAGGTCGATCCACCACCAATGACGGCGACTTTCAGCATAAGGGAACTCCTTCAGTTCGTATTGTCGTACTGCTGAGAGTATTATAACCCTGGGATTAAGTAGTAACCGCAGAGTTCGCGGAGGTACGCAGGGGGAAGAAAGATTTTTACCACAGAGAAAACAGAGACAACAGAGGGAAGAAGGAGAAAAACGCTAATCCTTCTTTCTCCTTCTATTTCTCTGTGATCTCTGTTCCCTCTGTGGTTGTATCTTTTCTATATTGATACTTTGTTGGATCGTTTTGTGGGGGCGACATGGGTGGGGCCCCAAAAAGATG
>JAEYTI010000063.1 GCA_023434145.1 Chloroflexota bacterium
AACGATTCACTCTCTTATCGGCTCCCGAAGGGAGCGATTCAAACACAGCCGCCCGGTAGGGCTGAGCAGTTAAGTTTTTTGTTGCATTGGTGTCCAAAGCAACAAAAACCACGCTTATCCCAAACCAAAGTTATTACGAAGATGTTACATTAATACATTCTCCGTTGAATTGGCTGTAAGGAACCGGTAAAATTGAATTGGATAATATAGGTCGATAATCTTAACGGCCTATGGTATGGGAGGAGAAGAAGTATGAAACAGTACGGCATTCCAATTCGATCTTCCGAGATCACGCCTGAGACGGTGTATATGAACCGGCGCAAGTTCATGCGGCTTGCCGGAGCCGCTGCGGCGGGCGCCGCGCTCGCTGCGTGTGCCCCTGGTGCAGAGCAGACGGAACAGCGCAGGCAGGTGGAAGCGACCATCGCGGCCCAGGGCGAAGGCGCTCAGGCGTCTCAGGCCACCGACGAACTGGGTGATCCGCTGAACACGTTTGAGGAGATCAGCAATTACAACAATTACTACGAGTTCAGCCTGGACAAAGAACAGGTGGCAGTACTGGCGCAGAAAATGCCCACATCACCGTGGACGGTGGAAGTTACGGGGCTGGTCAATAAGCCGCAGACCTTTGACATGGATGATCTGATCAACAAGTTCCCGCAGGAAGAGCGCATCTACCGCCTGCGCTGCGTAGAAGCCTGGTCGATGGTCATCCCGTGGACGGGATTCACGCTGGCGGCCTTGCTGAACGAAGTGGAGCCCACCGGAGACGCCAAATATGTGGCCTTCACCACCAAATTGGATAAAGACAACATGCCCGGTCTCTCGATGCCCTTCTACCCCTGGCCCTACACAGAAGGCCTGCGCATGGACGAAGCCATGAATGACCTGACCCTCATGGTAACGGGCATGTATGGCAAGCCGGTGCCCACGCAAAACGGCGCCCCACTGCGCCTGGCAGTACCGTGGAAATACGGCTTCAAGAGCATCAAGTCCATCGTGCGTATCGAGCTGGTGGCGGAAGAGCCGCGCACGCTGTGGTCGGCCATTGCGCCCAACGAATACGGCTTTTACGCCAACGTCAACCCAGATGTCGACCATCCGCGCTGGTCGCAGCGGAGCGAGCGCCGCATTGGCGAATCGGGCCGTCGCGATACACTGATGTTCAACGGTTACGCCGATCAGGTAGCCTCGCTCTACAGCGGCATGGATTTGAGCATAAATTACTAGGTCACAGCATTCAATGATGCCAGAAACCCAGCCGCGCCCGGTAAACCGAAAGCGCCTGCATCCCTTGCAGATCCTCACGCACCTCGGTGCATGGATCCCACTGGTGGTGCTGGTGTTTGCCTACTACACCGGTGGCCTCACGGTCAACCCCATCCAGGATGCCATGCAGCGCACCGGTGATACCGCCCTGGTGCTGCTGATCCTGTCATTGGCGTGCACGCCAATGAATACCCTCTTCCGCTTCCCGCCGGTGTTGAAACTTCGCCGCCCGCTGGGCTTGTATGGTTACATGTACGCCGCCATGCACATGCTGCTGTTTGTCGGGCTCGATTACGGTTTCGATTGGGAGCTGATCGGCTACGAGATTGTCGAAAAGCGCTTCATCCTGCTTGGAATGACAGCGTTCATAATCCTCACCGCCCTGGCCATTACCTCGTTTGACTATTGGAAGGTGAAGCTCGGCAAACGCTGGAAGCAGCTTCACCGGCTGGTGTACCTGGTCAACCTAATCCTGGTGCTGCACTTCGCCTGGGCCTTGAAGGGGGATATCTTCCGGCTGCAAGGCGACGTAATCCGCCCGCTGATCGCCGGGGTCGCCGTCATCGCCCTGCTGGTGCTGCGAATCCGCGCGGTGCGGCGGCGAGTCGCCGGGAAGCTGGCCATCGCCGCACAAAAATCCAGCAGCAGCCCGGCCACGCTGGAGAAAACGTAAAGAATAAGGTTTTGGGCAGTACACTGCTCAAAACCTTATTCCAACCGCATGCGGATCATCTCTTCCAACACGCGGTTGGTGCGCGCGGCGCTTACACCGGTGGAAGGGCATTTGCCCACCCCGCGCAGCTCATCCACGATGGTTTGCACCAAAGGCTGCTGGATCGGGTCCTGGCGGGGGAAGCTCCATTCCTCCGCTCCATTGCCGTTTTCCAACCGCACCGGGATCTGCTCAAAAAACGAGAAGGTAATCCGCCCGCGGCTTCCGACGATCTCCGCAAGGTCTGTCTGCTGTCCCGGCGCGGCAGTGAAACACCACGCTCCGGTTCCCTGTATCCCGGACTCATGCTTCCATGCCGCGGTGACGATATCTTCCGCCGGGTACAACCCTGCCTGGTTGCCGGCGATGCCTGCTGTGGCAGTCACCGGGCCGAACAGGTAATCCAGGTAATCCATCTGGTGCGAGGCGAGATCGTAAAAGTAACCGCCGCCAGCAATTTCAGGGATCACGCGCCAGGGCAAGTTCGCCGGGTCGTCGTCACCTGGGTGCGGCGGGTGAAACAGGCGCACGTTGATCAGCCGCACGTCGCCCACCGCGCCAGAACGCACCAGCTCGCGCACCTTTACGAAGGCGGGCAGGCAGCGCCGATAGTACGCCACAAACAGCGGAACGCCCGCAAGGCGGCAGGTTTCCACCATATCTTGACTTTCGGCGTGGGTGCGAGCCATAGGCTTTTCCACGTATACGGCTTTGCCCGCCCCGGCGACTTTGCGCGTATATTCCAGGTGTGAATCGGGCGGCGTGGCGATGTAAACCGCGTTGATCTCCGGGTCCGCAATCAGTTCATCCGCGGTCTCATACCAGCGCGGCACGCCATGACGGCGAGCGTAGTCAGCGGCCTTCGCGGGCGTGCGGTTCATCACCGCCACCAGGGAGGAATGTTCCACCCGATTAAACGCAGGACCGCTCTTATGCTCCGTAACATCCCCCGTACCGATCATTCCCCAAAGAATTTTGTCCATAGAATAAGTATAGCGAAGAACGGAAGAGGAGTGCCTTTCCCAGTATGTTGGTGTGTTGGGGGGGGGGGGGGTGGGGGGGCCCGCCCATCCCCCCCCCCCCCCCCAAACACACCAACATACTGAAACATACCCTGTATCTGCAACGTTTTTGCTTACGAGGCGTATTAAGAGTACAACGGTTTTTCACCCGTTGGATACATTGCGGGAACAGGCCATTCTCCCACAGTGTGCCCAATGGAGGAAAGATCGCCGATAATTAACACGAACAGTACGAAGTAGCAATGTAAGGAAAACAAAGGAACGAAACATGAACAAGACGGCGATTTTGATTGTATTTGTGGTGATCGCCCTGGTTACCGGGGCGTGTGGGATCGATGTTAACCTGGGCGTAGATCGAGGCTCTGGCAATATAGTCACCGAAACACGCGACGTGAGTGGCTTCGACCGCGTTTCGCTTTCTGGCATCGGCGATGTAGAGCTGGTGCAGGGTGAACGCGAAGAACTGCGCATCGAGGCGGAAGATAACATCATCAGCAACATCACCACCGAAGTAGTCGACGGCGAGCTGCGCATCGGCTTTGACCGCAAGTCCATCATCCCCACCGATGATATCCGCTTCTACCTGACCATGCGCGAGGTCCGCGGCTTGCAGACCCTGGGTGTCAGCAACATCGAATCGAACCAGATCTCGACCGATACGCTCGACATTGGCATCAGCGGCACCGGCAACATCAAAATCCGCGAGCTTACGGCGCAGGAGATGAGCGTGAACGTTTCAGGCGCGGGCAACTTCACCGCCGATGGACAGGTAGATGCGCAACAGATCAGCCTGAGCGGCGCGGGAAACTACGACGGCGAGGATTTGCAGTCGGCTACCGTCAAGGTGACGATTACCGGGCTCGGACGAGTCAGCCTGTGGGTTACAGAAGAGCTTGATGTAACGATCAGCGGCACCGGCGGAGTGGATTACTACGGCAATCCGCGCGTCAGCCAGCAAATCTCTGGGCTGGGCCGCGTCCGCCACCAGGGAGACAAGTAGAATAGTCACGCGGGCTGTCCAAAAAGAGCATTTGGACAGCCCGTTTTCTAGCAAAGAAAATCTTTGGCTCATATTTAGTTTCAAGGAGTTTGGGTGTCACAGGGGGTGGGATTACCCTTTAAAGGGTAGGTTTTTGGGAATGGGACAAAAAAGCTCCGAGACTGTGGTAGATTGTATTTCGCCAAAAACACAAAACCACAAAAACGGAGCGAACTATTTATACCATAACGGGATTGAATGA
>JAEYTI010000089.1 GCA_023434145.1 Chloroflexota bacterium
ATTTACCTGTTTCCTGTTGCTGGCTGAATCGCACGCCAGCTTGCACGCCTGGCCGGAATACGGCTACTGTGCAATCGACCTGTTTACCTGCAGCCTGGAGATGGATATTCGTCCACTCGTACAGGAATTGCAAGCCTTGTTCGGCAGCGAGCACTGCTCGGTGCGAACGATTGACCGGAACACAGTCCTTGTGCCGGTGGAGGAGCTGACATGAGCGTATACACGCCAGTTTCTAGTGCCACAAACAGTGTGGCGCCGACCACCGACGAGGTGGTGACCATCGCCTATCAATCGATGCCAGAGCCGGGTACCACCGGCGCCCCTGCTCCGTGGGGCTGGCATCTCGTTCTTAACCTGTACGAGTGCGAACTCGAACGCATCCAGTCGGCGGAGGTAATCCGCCGGTTCGTCATCGAGCTGTGCGACGTGATCGAAATGCGCCGCTTCGGCGAGCCGACCATCGTCAACTTTGGCGATGATCCGCGCGTCACCGGTTACTCGCTGGTGCAGCTCATCGAAACCAGCAATATCTGCGCGCACTTTGCCGACCATTCCAAAGCGGTCTACATCGACATCTTTAGCTGCAAAAAGTTCGATCCGCAGGTTGCGGCGGCTTTCTGCGCGAAGACCTTTGGGGCCGGCAAGGCCAACGGAACGTTCATCTCTCGCGATTAACGCTCCGCATAAAGGCAAGCACGTTCAAAGTGCAGTACAATCATCGGGCGACTCTCGTCGCCCGATTTGCTATATTTTGTAACCGCTCAGCCCTCTCGGGCTGCCACTTTGAATCGCTCCATTCCGGAGCCAAAAATAGGAAACATGGGTTTTGAAAACGCTTCGCGTTTTCAAAACCCGCCCCATCTTTCCGGCGGGCGAAGCCCGCAAGTCTAAGGAAAAGCACCAGGGCTAAGCAGCTACGAAAAAACAAAAAATAAGGAATAGAGACATGAGCGATTTGTGGGGAAAAGACTCCTGGCTGGTGGAACAGCTACACCCTTATTACCGGAAAGCGCTGCGCATTCAGAATAAGCTGGTCGACGAGCAAACCGAGTTCCAGCACATCGAAGTCTACCAGACCGAGTTCTTCGGCAAGGTGCTGGTGCTAGACGGCATCATCCAGCTGACCGAGATGGATAACATGGGATACCACGAGATGATCACCCACGTGCCGTGCATGGCAGTTGCCGGGGCGCGGGGCGCTGCCGGGCCCAAACGGGTACTGATCGTTGGCGGCGGGGATGGCGGTTCGCTCCAGCAGGTGCTGCGCTACCCCACCATCGAAGAGGCTGTGGTCTGCGAGCTGGACCGCCGCGTGGTGGAGCTCTCACGCGAGCAGTTCACCTTCTTCGGCGACCCTTGGGCAGATCCGCGCGCAAAGCTGGTGGTGCAGGATGCTTTCCAGTACCTGCAAGAGCAGCAGGGCAGCTTCGACGCCATCATCTCCGACACTACCGATCCCATCGGCATGGCGGAGCGGCTGTTCAGCGAGGAGTTCTATGGGCTGATGTGGCGCGCGCTAACTCCCGGCGGAGCCATCGCCACCCAATGCGAGCAGATGTTTTTTGACAGCGGGCTGATTCAAGAGATCTACGCCTTCACCAAGAAGATGGCGCAGAACCCCGCCTACTACCACGCCCTCATCCCTACCTATCCCGGCGGCGGAATCGGCTTTATGTACGTCTCCGACACCCCCTGGACGGCTGGGCTGCAAGCCCCCTACCCGCCCGGGCAGAGCAACTACCTCAACCCCGATATTCACCGCGCCGCCTTTGCCCTGCCGGAATTCTTCAGAAGGCAGATGGGGTAAAGCTTCAACCAAAAAGAGGACGCTCGAGCGTCCTCTTTTTGGTTGAAGCAAAGCTCAATCAGGCTTTCAGAATTTCCACGCCGTAGGCGGGCAGTTCCAGCGTGCCGCTGACCGGCTTACCGGAGACGATGCCTTCGAAATTCGCGCCGTTCAGGCTGACTTTGGCAGGCTCGGGGTTGAAGTTCATCACAAAGATGAACTTGTTCTCGCCGTCTGTGCGGAGCTGCGCGGTGACGCCCTTGGGCAGCTCCGTGTCAAGCGCACGCAGCAGGCCCATGTCTTGCGCCAGCTTGCCGTAGAAGTCATCCAGGAAGCGGTCCTCGTTGCGCGAGGCCATGTAGTAGGCGCGGCCTTTGCCGTAGCGGTTGAGGGTCAGCGCAGGGCGACCGGCGTAGAAGTCAGAGCCGTAGGTAGCCAGCACTTCCGCGCCCTCCGTGTGGATCAAGGCGAAGTAGTCGCGCGCCTCGTATGTGCCGGAGATGCCTGCTGCGCTGCCGTCTGCCACAACCACCTGGTTGCGCTCGCCGGCAGCGAGCGTGTCGGTCTCTTCGTCCCAGATGCCGAAGACCTCGCGCAGGCCGCCACCCGGCCACCCGCCCAAAAAGCTCAGATCATTCTCGTCTACCAGGCCCGACCAGTACGTCATCACCACCGTGCCGCCGTCCGCCACGAACTGCTTCAGGCGATCCGCCACGCCCGGCTGGAGCATGTACAGCATCGGCGCAACGATCAGCTTATAACTGCTATAATCGGCCCACTCGGGGATCACATCCACCGGGATACCGCGCTGCCAAAACGGGCGGTAGTGTGCGATAACCGTCTCGGGGTAATGGCGGCGATCACGGCCCAGCGCGTGCATGTCGTCAATCGCCCAGCGGTTTTCCCAGTCGTAGATGATCGCCGCGTCAGGCTTTACCGTCGTGCCGATCACCCCATCCAGTTTTTGCAGCACCTCCCCAACCTCAGCCACGTCGCGGAAAATGCGCGTATTCTCGTGCCCCGCGTGGTCTACTACCGCGCCGTGGAACTTCTCGGCGCTGCCGCGGCTCTTGCGCCACTGGAAGTACTGCACTGTATCCGATCCGTGCGCAACGGCCTGGATGCTGGAAAGCAGGTGCATCCCAGGGCGTTTGAGCTTGGGTGTGGGCTGCCAGTTGGTGTTCGATGGGGTCGATTCCATCAACATAAACGGCATGCCGTCCTTCATCGTACGGTTCTGGTCGTGGATGAAGCTGATCTGCGCTGCCAGTTCGGCGTCTGAGCCGGTAGTGTGCCACACCGGGTAGCTATCCCACGAGATCACGTCTACCGCCTCGGCAAAGCGCGGATAGTTCAGCCCGGGGTACAGGCCCATAAAGTTGGTCGTCACCGGCACATTGGGGGTTATCGCGCGCAGCGGCTCGATCTCGCTGCGGAAGAAATCGATCGTCTGGTCAGTGGTGTAGCGTTTCCAGTCTAGTGTCAGGCCATGCAGCGACATCTCGCCAATGGGGCTGGGCGATTCGATCTGGTTCCAATCGGTGTAGGTATGGCTCCAGAAGGCACCCCACCAGGCCAGATTGAGCTTATCGAGGTCGTTGTCGTACTTCTTTTTCAGCCACGCGCGGAATGATTCCTGGCAAAGCTCGCAGTGGCACTCGCCGCCGTATTCATTGGAAATGTGCCAGACCAGCAGTGCCGGGTGATCTTTATAGCGTTCCGCCAGGGCATGGTTGATCGCCCGTGTCTTTTCACGGTAAATGGGCGAGGTCATGCAGTGGTTGTGGCGACCACCGTGCAGGATGCGGCGGCGGTCGGCGGTTACGCGCAGAATCTCCGGGTATTTGGCCGAGAGCCATGCCGGGCGCGCGCCCGAGGGGGTAGCAAGAACAGCGTAGCCGCCGTTCTCCACCAGAAGATCCATGATTTTGTCCAGCCAGGCAAAATCATACCTGCCCTCTTCTGGTTCCAGCTTTGCCCAGGCGAAGATACCAACGCTCATAGCGTTACAGTTCGCCAGCTTCATCAGGCGCATGTCTTCGTGCCACACTTCTTCGGGCCACTGGTCGGGGTTGTAATCGCCGCCGTGGAGAAAATGCGGAAACCGCGGATTGATAGGAGGGAATTTGGCTGTCATATACACCTTTTCGAAGGGATTAAAGGGATTATTAGATTATACCGGTATGAAGATGAAGCTGCGCACCCGGCAGCCGGGCTGCATGATGATAAAGATACCATCATTCTACACCAAGTTTCGTTATCGTTCACGAAAATAAGCAAGTAAAAAGGGCGGGTTTTTTCATCCGCCTTTTTTGCTTATGTTATCGTTCGCCAATGATCACCCAGCGGTCTTCCGCATCCTCATCATAGAAGAAAATCACCAGCGAAAGCTTCCGGTCGGCCAGGAAGTCTGCTTCTGTCGCGGAGCGGCGCTCGATGCTAGTGATCTTATATTCCACTTCGTCCATATTGCTCAACGTCAGGGTAATGGAGTCTCCCGGCTGGAAGGTTTGCACCACAGCATCCGTCTGCCTGTTCCAGGGCAGCGCAATCACACGGCGCACCTCGGTGCCTTCCAGCCACTCGCTTCCGGCGGGCATCCATTTGCCTTCTACAAAGGTGCTCTTCTGTAAATCGAAATGCCAACCACCCGTCAGAGTAATCCCGGTGGGGTGCGGCACGCCCGCGGGCAGCGCCTGTGGCATGGGGAAGACGATGGCTGGACTTTCAGCCTCTGGCGCATTCAGCGTTGCGAAAATGAGGAACGGCACCAGCACCACGAGCAGCACCACCTCCCCCAGCAGGATCTTCTGCAGCACCGAGAGCGACGCCACCCAGGCAAGCAAGCCTTTCTTTCCCTCGGTTTCTTCACCAAGCGCTGATCCAGGGGACTCTGCGCCCTCGGGCCCTTCCCCCTCACCGTAATTTTCCAACGCAATCGCGCGGAGATCGGGCACCGACAGATCCTGGCTGGCGGGGCTTTCCGTGCCCGATTCCTGGAGCACAGTTGGCCCGCCCAGGTAGGCAGCGATCAGTGCGTCTTCGCTTATTTCCTCAAAAAGCGTGTTGGTTGGGTAAGTTTCAGCTTCCACGCCATCGCCTTCTTCCTCGGGCACGTACCAAAGGGCATCTTCTTCCTGCGCGGGCTGGTTAATTCCACTACCCCAAATATCTTCTGGTTTTTGCTCGCCCGGCAGTTCTCCTGTTGGCAAGGTGGTCTCTTCCACCACGCCTTCCAGCCCGCCGGTTTCACTCTGCGGTAAATTCGCGCCAGCAAAATTATCTTGATCGAAGATTACATCGAAGCGATCTTCGGGCACCTCAGTTTCCAGCTCACTGGCCGGCTGCTCGGCTCCCAACTGGCGCAAAAGCTCTTCTTCAGAAACAAACTGCTCTGATGGCGAGGAAAAGGCCGGGTCGACCATATCCTGGCGCAGGGTCTGCGCGTCGAACGTTTCCCGGCGCTCGCTGGTGCGTCGTGGCGTTTTGCGCTGCGTCGAAAGCTGCTCCTGGTCTGCTACCGCTCCCTCCGGCAGGTCACCGGTTTGCAGCGGGCCGGTCGTATCCGACGGCTCAGCGCTGCGGAGAATACCGGTGATAAAGGAGCGCAGTTGGCCGGTGATTCCCTGGTTCTGCGGCTCGATCTCGAGGTTGCCTTCCTCAACCGGCGCTGCCGGGGCGATTGGTGGTGCGGCTTCAAACGCTTCCAATTCCGCGGGATCCAGTTCGCGGGTTTTGTTTGCATTTAGCATTCCAGTTTCCATGCTGCGCTGCAAACGTCCGGCGACCACGTCATCAGGGATATCCAATTCCTTGGTGCTTTTCTTGCGCGCCGCCTGGCCGACCTGGAAGCCGGCGACCATCCTCGCGAGCCTGCCCGTGATGGTGCGCGGGGGCTCCTCAGGCGCGGGTTCCGCGGGCGGAACTTGTTCCTCAGCAGGCGGCGTGGATGTCACCGGTGCAGCTTCGTCCTCAATCCTACGCTCCCGGATCGCAGCGATCCAATCCTCCGTATCAGCCGTCTTGGCAGCCTGCCCGGTTGAGTCTAACCCCGCGAGCAGATCATCGGGCGGCGGCAAAGCAGTTTCCTCGTTCTGCGTCAACGGCTCAGCCGGTGGTTCTTCTGCGAAATCCTCTTGGTCAAAGCCCGAGAAGTCCGGACCGGTAAAATCCTCTCCTGTGCTTTCCAGCGTGACCAGAAGTTCCAGTTCATCGGTTGGCGGCGGCTGTTCCGGCTGCCCAACCGGCCCGGTTTTTCCCTTACGAAGGTTATCGGTCGTGCGGCGCAAAGAGCCGCTAATTCGTCGCAGCAGCCCGCGCCTGCGCCGCGCGGATTCTTCCTCCGCCAGCGTCTGGCGCAAATCTTCATAGATCGATTCCAGCCGCCCGGGTCCCCTACCGCTTGGTGAAATCTCCGGCGCTGCGAGCGTCTCAGATACGGTAGAGGGTGCTTCCTCCGTTGCAGCAAACGGCGGTTGGATTTGCTCATCCGGGAACATCACGGCGTCATCGAAATGAGGCCCGGCAAACGGTTTTGGATCTGACCTCGCTGGCTCAGCGGCTGGGGGTGTTACCGGCGCATCCGGAAGGGCATCTGGTTCAACGCCCAGCATAGCAAACCGATCTTCCAGGCGCGCCGCTTCATCCGTGGTCACTTCATCCGAGGCTGCATCCCACACTTGCGGCGCGGTGCTCGCCTCACCCGCCGGCTCTTCCAGAGACTGCGCTTCTGAGCGCAGCCCGGCGAGGGCTTCCAACCCATCCATCGTCCCAAGCACACCCTCATCATATGTTTCCTGCTGTTTGAGCAGCCGTTCCAGCACGCTCAAACCATCTTCCGGTGAGGCCGCCTCTCCGGATCCATCCTGATCCTCCTGCCCTTCAACTTCCATTTCGGCGCGCAGTTGGTTCAGGCTGTCTGTGCCGCGCAGCACGCCGGTAAATGGAGCATTGAGCTGGCCGGTCACATCTGGCAGGGTGCTCAGGCGCGTTACGAGATCATCGATGTCGTCGTTTTCGCCCGGATCCTGCGTGGCGCTTTCATCCTTTTTTGGGGCAGTCGGAGATGGCGGTTGCACCGCCTCTGCTGCCCTGGATTCGGCGTTTTCATTGTTAGCAGCCGGTTCCTCTTCCGGCGTGCGTGGGGCGCCGGTTACCAGCACTCGCAACTGGCTGGTATCGCGGCGGGGGGCATGCCGCTTCTCCGTGAAGCTCTTTTCACCCGCGTCTTTATCCGCCGTTGAGTCCTCAACGATCGGGTCGCCCGGTGCTTCTTCCGCCGCTTGCCTGAGAATCCCTGTGATGCGGTTTAACAGCGCGTCGGTACCCTTCGCAGCGTGCTGGCGCTTTCCATGGGACGAATCTACTTTCTCTTCATGCGTGCCGTCCGGAAGATTGGAAGCGCTTTCGCCGGATTCAGGCGCAGTACTGCGTTCTGGCTCCTGCCCGGGATGCCGGGCATCACCGGTGGGCGATTCTCTGCGGGGGGATTCGGGTTGATCGGACATAATTCCCTCTACCAATCTCCTGAAAAGCAAAGCCAGGTCCGGCTGGCGCTGGCCTAAGGCAGCGCCGGTGGTACAACAGGTGGTTCCAGGCGGAAAATTACCGGTATTTCACCATCGCGCAGCACGAGCACGCGCTGCGTACGATAAAGATCGGGCAGCGTAACCACCGCTTCAGCGCCAACCGCTTGTCCGTCCAGGCGGATGATCACCTCGCCATTTACCGTTACGCCGCTTAACGTAGCGCCATCGGAAAGCTGCACATCAACCATCACGCCATCGATCTTTTCCTCATTCTCAGGGTAGTTGTTGTTGTTCACATCCTGGTAAACCACTACCCGCAGGTGGCTCATCGCCCGTACAGGGGTTGGCGTGAGTGTAGGCGCAGCCGTTGGCACAAACGTGGGCAGAGCCACCGGACTGCTGCTTTCAGGTCGCTTGATGCGGTAGCCGTCGAACTCATTCAATGCCGTCCACATATCGTTAACGTACGCCGTTCCGTTATAGCACGTCAGATACTTCGATACAGACGCCCAATCGGCTTGTTCCCGGTTGAACGCAGCGTAGTTCAGCGCGTTTGCCAGGCATTGATACCCGCTGTGGTAAGAAACAAAGGTCAGCTTCCACAGATCCTCGTAACCGGCCTTCATCTGCCGCCGGTCGATCATATATTTGGCCTGGCGGCAGTTGGCGCGCAGGGTTCTGCCAAGAATGGGGATCGTTTCGTGTGTCTTTACGATATCTACACCGTTGGGGCAGGTAGCGCACTCGGTGTTCACAGCCCGCATCATCGCGCCGCGCATAGTGGCTTGCAGCCAAGGCGAAAGGCGGCCATACATGATGCTGCAATCGAGGATCACCCCAGAGCAAATGGTTTGGTAGAGGTCGTTATCCCAGCGTAGTGCCACATCCGCGCCCGACTGGCTCAACTGGCCCAGGCCGTACTCAAAGAGCAAGGTGTTGCGCCCGTTCCCCGGCCAGAATTGTGTCTCCTGACCAATGAGCGTTTTGAGCACCACCGGCGGAACCCCCAGGTCGCGCCCGGCATCCCAAATGGTGACGTCAAACTGATTCTGCCATTCGATCACCGCCGGACCGGCTTTTTCCAGGCCGCAGGCATTAGGCGCGCCATCTGTCGTCAGGCCACCGCCGGGGCAGTCGCTCGCATCCACCACGCCAGAGAAGATCAGGCGGCCAGCCAGATACTGATAGGGCTTCATTGTCGCCAGATCATCCGGAGATGGGGGGAAACGCGCCCAGGAAGGCACGTCATACAGGGGCGTGCCCCAGATCGAGCTGCACGAATCAACGAACGAAACGACCGGGGTAATGGAGGTGATTTCCAGCCGCTTGCCCTGCTCGGATGGAATCTGACGCAGGGTGGCGTAGACGTGGTCGCTCTCATCGCCAAAGCTCGAAGTGGCCCAAAATTCCAGCGCGGAATCGCCTGAGATGGGCACGTCACAGCGCGGCGGCGCGCAGTTGAACTCCCAACCGTTCAAGATGCCATAAACGCCGGTGATCTGCTCGCCAACCAGTGGCTCATAAGCGGTTATGGTCACAAACAGGTTTTCAACCGGCCCACTGGGGGCGTTCAGGTTGAGCACCATTTCTGGCAGCGGCACTTCCACCGTGCGCACCAGGTCGCGAGATGAAACAAAGCGCCAGTACACGTTCTGAAAAAATTCGTTGAGATCGAAAACATCCTCGTCCACCGCGCCCGGAACCGGCGTAGCGCCGGGCGGCGGGGTGGCTGTAGCGGTGGGCTGGATCAGCGGCGTTGGGGTTGGCTCTACCGGGAAGATCACATCGCCACAGATGTCAATTGTCTCTTGCAACGTTGGCTGCGTGGGCCTGTCGAGGATCGCCTGGCAAAGGATCTGCCCATCTGTCCTCGAGACTAGCTCCCAGATATACTGCGTGGTGTTGATCTCGACGACCTTTACCCGATCCCTATCGCCGCCATCCTGGGCTGTGGTGCTCTGGGCGCTGTACAAGACCACCCAGAATACTGCTATGAACACACCACCCAACACAGCCCAGCGATTCATGCCCGCTACTTCTTGCTAGATTGCCGGCTGGTAACGCGCTTCCAAACGCTGGTTGGGGCCGCGGGGGGAATATTCTTCAAGCTCTCCTTGCTAAAGGCATACGCGGCCTCCTCAAACATCACCGCTGCGGGTAATTCGGGATAGGTAATCACCAGCGGTTCGCCAAAATTGATTGCCCGGGTGAATTCGGCAGGCGCTGTTGGAACAATGTACTTCACCGGGTGCTTCAGTACTTTCTCCACCTGCGCCTGTTTAATTCCCGGCTGGCCGTTTGGGTTGCTAATCACCGGCACGATCCGCTCTTGTGGATACCCCAGCTTATCATAGATGTTTACCGCGCATACCGCGGCACGGATCGAGGCCATCTCTGGTGAGATCATCATGACGATCTGGTCGGCGGCGTTCAGCATGTGAATGGCAACGTTGCTGAAATCGTGCGAGGTATCGATGACGATAAACTCGTACATCTTGCGCAGCTCATCGAGCACCAGCGGCCAGATTTCGTCCTCGATCGCATCCAGCGCAATTGGGTAGCTCGGTGAGGCAATATAATCCAACCCGCTGGCGTGCTTGCAGAGCAGGCTCTCCACTACCGCCGTGTCCATGTCGTTCAGCTTCATCTCAGAAAGGTCTTCCCAGGTGTGCAGCGGAGAGGCATTGAGCATCAGCGCGACTTGCCCGGCGTTCATCACCGCGTCGATCACCAGGGTTGGCTTTTCCCACATGCGGTAGAGGGTCATTGCCAGGTTCAGCGCCATGCTCGTGCAGCCTACCCCACCGCGCAGGCTGTGAACGGCAATGACCGTTGCCTGATCTTTGAACTCTTTGGTACGCGCAGCCCGCAAGATTTCACCGCGGCGCACCAGCATGCCCACACGCGCCACCAGTTCTTCGGGCTGGAAAGGTTTGCTCAAGTAATCGTCCGCGCCTACCTCGAACGCCTTGAGCTTGTTGCTCAGATCGGCCTGGCTGGTAAGAAAGATAATCGGAATGCTTTCAAAGCGAGGGTCGCGCCGCAGGCGCTGGGCGATATCATAACCAGAGAGGTCGGGCAGCCGTACATCGGTAATGACAACATCAGGATTAAACAACGGAACGGTTTTCAAACCGTCCATGCCTGTTTTTGCATATTCAATCTCATAACCATGCGGCTTGAGAGCATGCACAATCATTTTGTAGTAAATAGGTTCGTCATCGATCAACAGGACTCGAGCCATGGTTATCCCTTTCCCATGCGTATTTGATTGTTCAGCCGTATCAGCCGGTGCCCTTGTCGTTCACCCTTCCCGTTTCGGCGGCAGCGATATTTAGCTGCTCGGCGGCAGCCTCTACCTGCGCCATAAGTGGCCTGGCGGCTTCCAGATCCCCTGCGCGACCGCATTCATCCAACGATGATGCCAGGCGGGCGAGCTGCCATGCGCCGAAGTTTGCCGACACGCCTTTTAGATTGTGTGCAAGATTGGAAAGATTTTGCGCATTGCCGTTTCCTAGTTCTGACCACATCTCGGCCAATCTGGCAGGCAAAGAACGAAGGAAATCATCTAGTAAATTATAGTAGAAATTCCGATCATCACTAAACCGGCTGAGAGAATTTTCTACATCTAACGCAACATCTGGGCCAGACGCAAACGGATCGGCGGACGCTCTTTCCGTCAGCTTTTGGGCCGTCTTCTGCGGCAAAACCATATTGGTTAACTTCTCCGTCAGATCCTGCGGGATGACTTCTTCCGGGGCAGTATATACAGCGCTGCCGTTAGCCCCAGGATAATTCTGCGACTGGGAAGGAAACAGCGCGCGGTTGCCTGCCAGCCGCAGCTCGCCGGTGGTCAGGCGCGGAGCTACCCCAAAGGCCCAGCGGTCGATTGCCTGGAACACCTTGCGCGGTTCAAGCGGCTTGGAGATGTAATCGTCCATGCCGGCATCCAGGCAGCGCTGGCGGTCGCCGTGCAAAGCGTGGGCCGTCATGGCAATGATGGGGGTATGGCGCACGCCATCTTCCAGATCGCGGATCGCGCGGGCGGCCTCAAAGCCATCCATTTCCGGCATCTGCACGTCCATGAAGATTAAATCATAGCGTGTGCGGTTGTAGGCTTCGATCACTTCCGTGCCGTTCGAGGCGAGATCCACGGTATGCCCCTGGCGGGTCAGCATCACGCGGGTCATCTTCTGGTTGATCTCATTATCTTCCGCCAGCAAAATGCGCAAGCTGCGCATGGGCAGCGGCGGCTGCAGGCGGCTCGCGCTGCGGCGGCGGTTCTCTTCGCGCTGCGCTTCACTCATGGTCGGTCCGAGCACCATATCCAGCATTTCGCGAAGCTGCGTCTGCTTGATCGGTTTCAGCAGGTAACCCGAGCCGCCCAGCTCGTTCACCCGGTTGATTTCGTTGCGGCGGCCCATCGAGGTCAGCACCACTACTTTCACGTCCTGGGTCAGCGGCTCGCCGCGGATGGCGCTGAGCGTTTCCACCCCGTCCATGCCCGGCATCTGCATATCGATCAGCACCAGCCGGTAGGGAGTGTTGGTCAGCAGGCCGCGGAAGAGCACGGGCATCACATCAAAACCGGAGGCTACCGAGGTTACCTCGCAACCAAAGCCTTCCAGCATGCGGGTAAAGATGCGCCGGTTGGTGGCGTTGTCATCCACAATCAGCACGCGCGAACCATGAATATCAACCCAGTCCTGTGGTCGCGGAGCCTCGGCTTTGTAAACCTTCTCGGCCACTACGGTAAACCAGAAGGTGCTCCCCTTTCCGGCTTCGCTCTCCACGCCAATTTCGCCATCCATCATCTCCGCAAGCTGCTTGGAGATCGTCAGCCCGAGGCCGGTGCCGCCATAGCGGCGTGTAGTCGATCCATCTGCCTGAACGAAGCGCTCGAAGATCGCGTTCTGGCGTTCCTGCGGGATGCCAATGCCCGTGTCGGTGACCGAGAAGCGCAGCACCGCGCAGTCGCCGCGGTCTTCCACCATTTCGGCGCGGATCAAAATCTCGCCCTTCTCGGTGAATTTGATGGCGTTCTCCACCAGATTCACCAGAATCTGGCGCAGGCGGCCCGGGTCACCCTTAACGTAGGTAGGGGCAGCCGGGTCTACGAACACCAGCATCTCCAGACCCTTGATCTCGGCGCGGTTGGCGGATGTCTGCGCCACGCCTTCCACAACGGACGGCAGCTCAAAGTCGATTGTTTCCAGCGTAAGCTGCCCGGCTTCGATCTTCGAGAAGTCGAGGATGTCGTTCAGCACGTTCAGCAGCGCGTCGGCGCTGTCGCGCGCGCCGATGAGGAAGTCGTACTGCTCGTCTTCCAGGTCTGTGCCTAGCGTCAGCTCGATCATGCCGATGACGCCGTTCATAGGTGTGCGTATCTCGTGACTCATATTGGCCAAAAATTCACTCTTCGCCCGGTCGGCCTGTTCGGCGGCGCGGCGCGCCTGAGCCAGTTCCGTGATATCGTGGAACATCCACAGCACGCCTTCGGGCTGATCATCCACCCGCAAGGGAACGCCCGCAATTTCTACGTCCACCGTGGTGCCATCTTTGCGCCTGCGCTGCACGATGCTCCGCACCGCCTCACCGCTCATGACGCGCGCCGAGTAATTAAGCGAACCAGAACCGGGGCGCGGGTTCTCTCCCACCAAAAGCTGATCGAGGTTGCGCCCGATCACCTCACCGGTGGTATAGCCGAAAACATGCTCAAACGCCGGGTTGCAAGAGAGAATCTTTTGCTCCCGGTCGAGCGTGACGATGCCCACCGGGCTGTTATTAATGAGCGCCTGCAAATGGTCTTTCTGCTGCCGGATAATGGCCTCACCGCGCTTATTCTCGGTGATGTCGCGCACGAGGAAGATCGTCCCCCGGTTTTCTTCGTCGATGTCGATCGGATATTGGGTGAAATCAAACCAGCCGCCCAGCGACGGAATGTTCACTTCGCCCTTCATCGCCACCAGGCGCACGGCAGTATCGTGATGCTTGCCCAGCACTACCTGGTCGATGGGGGTATTGACCAACTGGTCAAACGTAGTGTTCAGCCATTTTGTCGCCGCATGGTTGCAGCGGATGATGCGTCCGTGGCTATCTGCCACCAGCACAGCATCGTGCACGGCATCGAAAATGCTCTCCCATTCGCGCTTGCCCCGCTCCAGGATCTTTTCCAGGTTGTAGCGCTGCGCATTTTCTTGCAGCAGCTTGCGCTCGCGGCTGGCAAAACGGGCAATAAACTGCTGCGTTTCACCGTTCAGCCGCTCAACGTAATCCTGCTTCTGCCCAATGAACCAGCCAAACGACGTGAGCACAACAGGGATTAGAGACAACAAAGCTGCCAGCGGCAAACGCAGGCGCACATCCATTAGCGCCAGCGCATCTCGCAGAAACACCATGGGGATACCAAGCCCGATCAACAGCAAGATCAGTCCCAGCGCAAACCCATACAAAGCATAAAGGTGTTTTTTGGGCAGGTTTCGGTTGGCACTCATAGTGAACACTCTCACAGCAACAAACGGAGAACCACAAAAGGTTCAGTTTATTCCTGGCTGAACAATGACAGTGTGAAGATTGCGTGGTGCAGCGCAGGCAGCAAAACAGGCAGTGGTCCATCCGACTTGCTTTTTCCTCGGAGGCCCAGCCAGGTTAACAGCGTACCTGGGGATGATCTTGTGACAATGAAGCGATCATGCACCACCCGGGTCAGATACTCCCCCTACCCTTTTCCGCCCAGGCCAGCCATTCACCCGATTGTTCCGAGGATTTCTAACTGTAATGCCGCAACCAGCAAATGTCAAGGACGGATTCCGAAAAACCAGGTGAAAATTAAACGACCCCGGGAGCGCTTTTTTCATAGCAAACACAGCGACCGGCTCGCCAATCTGTAGATTAAAATCGTTTGAGGGGAAAATTTGTTACAGTATTAGTGCAAGATTATTTACGGAAATGTATTTTGTAACGGCGCAGCCTGGCAGGCTATTCCTTCCAGGCGCTAAAGTCCCAACCGCTCAATAGCAAGCGCAGCATATTGCGGTCGGTGACTTCAAATTTATCCAGAATGTGCTCCACGTGTGTTTTTACGGTCTCCGGAGAGATCACCAATCGGGTGGCGATCTGCCGTGAAGTGTAGTTCAGGCAGATCAGTGCCGCGATTTCCTGCTCGCGCGGCGTTAGCGACTGCCAGCGCTTAAAGTTCTCTTGCTGCTCCTGGTGGGTGCGCATGGCGTCATCGAGAATCTTATTTGCGATCTCTTCCGGGGAACGCTGTTCGCGCTCGGCCAGAAACTGGAGCGAGCGCAGCGTTTGCACATCCAGGGTGAAGTTGGTTTTCTGTTCGCGCCTGAACCATCCCCGGATTTTCCTCAGGACGCGCTGAAAGAGATACATATATGCTCATTTTATAGAACGAGCGTTCCACTGTCAATAGCAGGGATGGGGCGACATCCGGTAAATTTACAAAACATTTACGGAAGCAAGCCGACCGCGCCCCGCAGCAAGGCCTTTCGTGAATCGCAGGCTTTGCCCGCCTGGAAAAAAGGTTTTGGGAGTTTTGAAAACGCTTCGCGTTTTCAAAACTCCCAAAAAACGCACCTTAGGCTGCCGAAGGGAGCCATTCGAGAGTAGCCGCCCGTTAGGGCTGAGCAGTTACGGCCTTTCATTTATATGCATTGCACGATTGCGGTGGTTAAGGCGGGTCAGGCTTGTATTCGTTCAAATATAGTCGGTGAATAGTTCTTAAATTAGATCCTTTATTGGCGGAATACTGTTTACAAGCAAGGTCGAAATCTTGTAAGATGAATGAGGTTATTGACAAACGGTTCTTCTGCTGTGTAGTCTGGCATTACGGTTCACTGCCGGTATGCCCAACCCAACAAGCATCCGGGTAGACGTCCCGTAGCCAAAACGTGAAAGACGAAACGGCCCCGTTCCCTTGCGGGGCCGTTTTGATTGGAGGATATTCGCGGGAGTGTTACAATGGCCACCGTGGATACCCGACACCTCACACCGCTGGAAGTTCTAGAGGAATACCGCCGACTGTTCACCGACGTACGGCTCTGGCAACCGTTCGTCCGTGCGGTTTGCAGCAGGCATGGGCTTGTTCCGTGCAAGCAGATTCGGGTGGGCATCCCCGGTACCTGCCCTGCCTTTATTGTCGAGGATCGATGGGTGGTGAAGTTCTTCGGGCGGCTGTTTGACGGCGCATCTTCATATGCCGCAGAGCAAGCCGCCGGGAATGCGGCCCTGACCGATCCGCGCATCCGCACCGCGAACCTGCGTGCCTGGGGAAATCTGGTTGTAGAGCCGGATGATGATCGCTGGCCGTGGCCGTATCTTGTCTTCGATTATATTGACAGCGTGAGCGTGGGCGAGGTATGGCAAGACCTCGCCGCGGATCAGAAACTCCGTATCGCCCGGCAAATGGGAGAAATGGTCCGCGCCCTGCACCAGCTTCCGCTGCCCGAGCAAGGCCCTTTCCCCAACAGCCACGATCCCTACCGCCAGTTTCTTGCGGATCAGCGCGCAGGGTGCGTCGCGCGCCACCGTGAATGGGGCACGCTGCCCGAGCGCTTGATCGACCAGATCGAGGGCTATCTGCCGCCGACCGATCATCTGATCGACCGCTCCCGCCCGCCGCACCTCATCCACGCCGACCTGACAGGCGATCACCTGCTGGGGCGGATCGAATCAGGCCGCTGGCAAACCCTTGCCCTGATCGATTTTGGCGACTCCAGAACCGGCGGCTTTCTCTACGAGCTTGCCGCCCTGCATCTCGACATGTTCCACGGTGAGAAGGCCGCGCTCGGCGCGTTTCTCAATGCCTACGGTACGCCGCTAAGCTCCGATTTTCCCCGCCGGGCGCTGGCGACCTGCTTGCTGCACCAGTTCAACGTGTTCTGGGCCCTGCCCGCCGCGATCCTCCAGCAGGCTACGCTCGAATCACTGGCCAGCGCCCTGTTCGAGTTCTAATGCGGCGATCACCTGCTCCGGATGGATCTCCTCTATAAAGGAAGCATCATGAGCGCAGCCCGGCGATGGGCTGTCGATCTCAGATTTTTCGCAGTAACGCCCGCAGATGGGGCAGGTGCGGTTCCAGGCGATCAGCGGGATAAAGCGTGCGCGGCCCAGCGGCATCGAATTGGTGATGTACTCCACCCAGAACAGGCCCACGGCTCTTGCCCCTACCGCCAGGGCAACGTGCAGCGGCCCAGAGTCGTTGCCGATGAAAAGCGATGCCCTGGAGAGCAGCCCCACCAGCCCGGCAAGCGATAGTTGATCGCACAAATTGACGGCTGGCGCTTGCATTGCGCGCGCCACGGCCTCAACGCGCGCGGCATCGTACCCCGCGCCAACCAGCAGAACCGCCATCCCCTGCCCGGCGCAGAAATCGGCCACCGCGGCAAACTTCTCCGGCGACCAGCACCGGCGCGGGTCGGTAGAGCCGGGGTGGATCACCACAAACGGCCCGCGCGCTGCTTCTACCCACGGCGCAGCCGCTGCCCGATCCTCATACAGCACCTTAATCACCGGCTGCAAGGCCGTTGCGGTGGGCAGCGCGCCCACCAGCCCAACCACCTCCAGCATCCGCGCCACCTCGTTCTGGTAATAGCCGTAGGGCAGCCAGCGGTCTAGCGGTGGGGCATCCAATCCGCGCAGCCCGGCAGTGACACGCGCCCCCAGGCGCTGCACGAACGGGTTCGATGTTCTGCCTGCCCCCTGCATTTGCAGCGCCAGATCCAGGCGCTCGGCTCGCATTGCCTGGAAGAAGCCCGCCTCTGCCGCCGGATCGATCACCTTGCCTTGCAAGATCAGATCCATTGTCGGCGGAACAGGCACAGCAATCACCCGGTGCGGGCCAGAAAGCCTGCCAGGCAGAAAATCGGCGTGCCACTTGCGCCCCAGGTAGATCAGCTCTGCTTGAGGATAGGCGGAATGCAGCGCATCTAGCGCCGGAAGCGCGAAGATCAGGTCGCCCAGCGCAGAAGCGCGCAGGACAGCGATCTTTTTTGCATCAGCGATCAGGCTGTGTTTCGGCATAACCCAAGTATAGCGCCGCGTCAGGGAAATTCCCAACCGCGGGTAGGGCATACATGTCTTTCTCCCTTTCGCAAAACCTTGTATGGTGTGAAGACAGATTTTTTCGGCGCCCGTATTCAACATTCCAGAATCATGCCAGGCGCTGAAGCAGGAGGTTTGAATGGCCGATCGAAACCAATATCAACCGTCCAGAAGATCCGACAGCGATTTTTGGACAGAGCGCACGGAGGAGGGTGATCGCGAAGGCGACCCGTCTGAGGCCCGCAATTACGACCGCAATGATATGCGCGATTACGCCCGCCGGTCTGTTGAGCAGGGCGATCGACTGCGCCGGTCGCGTGGAGAACCCCAACAGGGTGAATCTGGCGGCAGTGAAGGTGAAACCGGCGACTACGGGCACCAACGCGAGTGGGACGAGCGCGAACTGTATCGCGGTTACGGTACGACCATCGCGCAGCGTTCCGGGCGCGACGTCGACCCAGACATCGAGCGCCAGCGAGCGCGGGAGCGCGAAGCGGGCGAGCGCGATTTCCCCTATGATTATGAGGATTTCGAGCAGCAAGGGGACTATTACGGCAATTTCTACGGCGAGCGCCAGCGTCAGCGGTTGTATGGTGAAGACAGCAACGCGCCGGGCGGATACTTTAGTGCTCGGCGCGACCCAGGGCGTGGGGTTCAGCGCAGGGCCGGCGGCTCCCGCGAGGAAGGAAGTTGGGGCACCGGTGGCGACCCGGGCGGTTACGGCCAGGGTGACCGCGGCCAGG
This sequence comes from Chloroflexota bacterium, assembly GCA_023434145.1. GTDB lineage: Bacteria > Chloroflexota > Anaerolineae > Anaerolineales > Anaerolineaceae > DSYU01. The sequence continues at coordinate 18,117 of JAEYTI010000089.1, forward strand.
GCGCTCGCGACCTGGGGCCTGGCAGCCGGTACGATATGGACCCCGGCTACTCCTATGAGTTCGGTACGCGCTGGGACTTTGACCGCGATGCAGGGTATGGTGACCAGCGCGGCGCGCAGAATTATGGCGAGCGCCGGCAGATCGGCCGGGGCACGCCCCAAGCCCGGCGCGAAAGCTATGGGCGCGGGCAAATGGAAGACTGGCAAACACCAGGGCCATATACCGGCGTAGGCCCGCGCGGATACCGCCGCTCCGACGAGCGCATCCAGGAGCAAATCTGCGAGGTCTTTACCCGACACGGCAAAATTGATGCCCGCGGGGTCGATATTAAGGTGCAGGACGGTAACGTGTCCCTTTCCGGCGAAGTTAACCGCAAGCTGGAGAAATACCTGGCCGAAGAAATCGCCGCATCGATTAGCGGCGTGAACGAAGTGGAAAATCGCCTGCGCGTAAAGAGATAACAGTTATGCATATCGCCCACCACGAATGTGGTGGGCGATATGCATAAACATACTGTAACTGTTCAACCACAGAGGTTATTTCCCTGAACTGCGGGCTTCGCCCGCCTGAGTGTTTTTTGCGCGTTATTAAAATGCTTCGCATTTTCATAACGCGCAAAAAACACTCAGGCTCCCGAAGGGAGCGATTCAAAAGCAGGTGCTGTACAGGGTTGAGCAGTTACCAAATATTTTATCAACCAGGTTTACAAATTGGCGGGTGGTTCGGCCGGTTCGTAGGGCATTGGGAAGAAGCCCCGCACCGGCTTGATCACATGCTCACCACGCATCTCGGTGCAGCGCAGCCCATAGAGCGGCTCGTGGTCCGTTCCATCTACTCGCACCCGCTCCGCCAGGATGTGCACATCGTCTGCATTCGGATAGTTGGGATCGTAGAGGTGAATGCGGTACGACCCGTCACCCAGATGGTCCACGCCATAGGCAAGCACCTGGTGATTGTTCCAAACATTTCGCGAGATTTCCTGCAGATTTTTGCCCCGGTCAAACACCAGGCCAATCACCATCATCCTGTACCCTTCCAGCGCCTCTCGAATCGTCTCGAATTCTAGCAGAGTCAGGCGATAGGTGCCGTTGTGGCCATCCTCAGGCAGCGCCATCCAGCGAGCAAAGCGCAAGATCGATTCGCCCATGGCAAACGTATCGATTGCCCGGCGAAACAGGTAGCGGTGCAGGCGCGATCCGCGCTTCGGCACCTCGGTCACCTGCGGAACCGGCCGCCCGGAAAGTAGATAATCGAGCGCCGCCGATGACATGCCCCCGCACAGACCATAGATGCTCTTCACTTTCGCACCGTCTGGAAGAAATGGGACAGTGAAGGGCAGCATATATCCTCGAAAAGCGTTGACAAACTGGAACCCATGCCGCGAAGGGAGGAACTGGAGCGGCGCGTATTCCGGCAGGGCAAAATGTGCCTGAAAAGCCTCTAAGGGCGCGTTGTGCACGCGCTCTTCCCCCTTCCAGTTGTAGCGGAACTGTACATACGGGGTGAGAATGTCGAGCGGATCGCGGAAGCGAAAGCCCTTTTCCTCGCCGATCTCCGATCGCCGCAGCCCCAAAAATGGCAGATGGGCAAAATCCTGGTAGCGGCTCGGGTCATACGTCACCACAAAGTGGCCGTGTGCGTCAGAGATGCCCGGCGTGATGGTCAGATCGTCATCGCCCTTGCCCGGTGCATCCTTATCGAACACCCGCACCTGCACGCTCGAAGCCGGCGCGCCATTCGCAAAGATTACCCGGCCAACCACTTCTGACGTCATAACCACCTCCTACATTCTTCATCAGGCAGACAAAGCGATGCTGTTTCGTAATTCCGCTACCGGGTCAGGATTATTCTGTGTTTGTGAGTGAGCTGCGCAGCTCACTCACAAACACAGAATAATCCTTCGAGACCCAGTAGTTATGCTGTTTTTTGATCCTTGGATTTTGGATCATTTGATGCTGCAAACAGCTATATGCCAGAATAGATCGATTATATAATGGATTCTAATAGTAAGTTGTATGACAAATACGCCCAAAAAGAGTACAAAGGTAACGTATTCCTTACCCCATCGGGTACTTGACAAGCTATTTTAGAAATGCTACGATCTTTGCATATTTTCTGGTAAATCTCTTTATTACTAATACGATCTCCAATTGCGTCAGAAAACCCGTTACGGTGTCAGGCGGTGATGCCGTTGTATGCTCATACTGGAGCTTCTCTCAGGATGTGTAAAAGGGTAAACCAGCGCCAGAGACCGCACTGCCGCACATCTCCATCTACAATGCGGAAGGCAGAACTCTGGTGATGACAGCAACGAGATAAGACTGGCGCGCAACGTTTCCTTACATGCGCGCGATGAAAGGAGGCTCTTCTCCGCCCGAGATCACCCGATCCCCCAACATTCGTCAAAAAAATTGAATTTCCCGCGCTGCGGGACCATCCTCGCAGGTCGGCTGTGACCGAACCGCGAGATCCATTCGCCAAATGGAGGAGATTTGATAATGAGGAAGCATTTCTTTGGATTGCTGTCCGTATTGATTGTTGTCAGCATGATGCTGGCTTCTTGTGCTCCTGGCGCTCCGGGCGCCGCGGGCAATGGAACCATCAAAATTGCTACGCAGAGCCCGCTTTCCGGCGGCATGGCCTTAATCGGTGGCGACATCAAGAATGGCGCCGAGCTCGCTATGGAACAGCTTGGCGGCCCCCTCAAGGATATGGGGTTCAAGCTGGAACTGGCGGCCTATGATGACGAAGGCAAGCCCGATAAGGGCGTAGCGAACGCCAAGCAGATTGTGTCCGACCCCGCCATTCTGTGCGTTGTTGGCCACTACAATTCCGGCGTGCAGATTCCCTCGTCCGAGGAATATCACACGGCTGGGCTGGCCAATGTGTCACCGGCCAACACCAACCCGAAGGTGACCGATCGCGGTTACAAAGAAATCAGCCGCATCGTAGGTCGCGATGACATTCAGGGTGCTGCCGGCGCGCAGTTCGCCAAAGAAAAGGGCATCACCAGCACCTACGTCCTGCACGACAAGACCACCTATGGCCAGGGCATCGCTGAATTCTTCAAGCGCGAAGCTGAGAACCAGGGTATTAAAGTCCTCGGTTTCGAAGGCACCGAAGAACAGGCCAATTTTGACTCGATCATCAACCCGATCATCAGCTCCAACCCCGACCTGGTCTATCTGGGCGGTATGTACTCCCAGTTCGCCGTGCTGATCAAGCAGGCCCGCCAGAAGGGTTATATGGGCATGTTCCTCAGCGATGATGGGTTTGACTCTGCGGATGCCGCTGGCATCGCCGGAGAAGCCCTAACCCAGGGCGGCGGCACTTACTACACCACCGTATCTGGCCCTGCCAAGGTTTACCCCGGCACCGCCAAATTCCAGACGGACTTCAAGGCCAAGTACGGCTCTGATCCTCAACCGTTCTCTGCGCAGGGCTTCGACTCAATGAGCATCTGCTTGAAGGCCATCGAAGATGCGGCCAAGGCGAACGGAAACAAGATCCCCACCCGCCAGCAGGTCACCGACGCGGTGCGCGGGCTGAACGACCACCCTGGCATTACCGGGAAGATCAACTTCAACGCCAAGGGTGATCTTGTTGAGGCGCAGTACTTTGTCATCCAGGTGGTCTCTGCTGACCCGACCAAATGGGCTGACAATACGATTGCTCAGACGCTGACCTTCAAGCCCCCGGAATAAACCCGGATTAAGGCTTATGAGCCTGGCGTAACAGTCTAACCAGATTGGGGCGGGCCTCTCGTCGCTTCAGCCGGAAGTGCCCGCCCCCACCTGAAG
>JAEYTI010000188.1 GCA_023434145.1 Chloroflexota bacterium
TAGGGAGCACGCAAAGTTATCTGGTTGTGGAGGGATGGCTGCGCAGCCATCCCTCCACAACCTGATCACTTTGCGTGCTCCCTACCGAAAGTGCACTGATGTATACTTTTCGTATCTTCCAGTGACAAGTGAGATATCCCTTATGCGCATCCTTATTCCTGCTATTGGCTCGCGCGGTGACGTGCAACCATTTATCAATCTGGCCCAGGGGCTTGCCACCGCCGGGCTACCGTGTGTAAGGTACAATATCCTCATTGGGAGGAACCTGTGGAGACTTCGAACATCAAATGGCCGAAAAACGCTCGAGCTACCGTCAGTCTGACGTATGATGATGGGATTGAGAGCCACCCGAGGGCCGTTGCCCCTTTACTGGAAAAATATGGCCTGCGCGGAACGTTCTATGCCCCACTGACCAGCGACCTGATGCAGCATCCAACTGAATGGCGGGTGATGGCAGCGAAGGGTCACGAGCTGGGCAATCACACCGTGTTCCACCCGTGTTGGAACATCCGCGACCGGTATTCGGAATGGCTGCCGGAGGCGCAGAACCTGGTGAACTACACCGAAGAGCGCTGGCTGGACGAGATCAATACCGCTAACCAGGCGCTGTTTTTGGTAGATGGCAAGCGCGAGCGTACCTTTGGCAACACCTGCTTTGATAATTTTATCGGGCCTGAAGATGCGCCCATCTGCCTGGAGCCGCTGATCGAGAAAGCTTTTCTCGGGGCGCGCGGTGAGGGGACCGGCAAACCGGTCAATCTGGCGCAAATTAACTTCAACAATTTGGGCACGGTTTGGGCCGACCGCCGCAGCTTTGGCGATTTCTCCGCCGAGCTGGAAATGCTGCTCGACACCGGCGGTTGGATCATCTACACCTTTCACGGAGTTGGCCCGGTGCACAATCACCACATTCTAGAGGAAGAGCACCTGCGCCTGATCGACTTTTTGGCGGACAATAAGGACAAATTCTGGACCGCGCCGGTGATCGACGTGGTGCGGCATTTGAAGAAATAGTTTCTAACAAAAAATGGTGGCGCAACGCGCCACCATTTTTTGTTAGAAACGATACCGAATTTCCCAACTCGTGTACTCGTCTGTGTCCAACTGACGGATGTAATACGGCTCGAACGAGAAGGTATGGTCGTTCCCCCAGATGGGCAGGAAGTTGGGGAAGAAATTGGTCTCAACGCGTGCCTCGCCGCAAATTGGGTGCTTTTGCTTTACTGTCAGCGATGATGCGCTCTGTTGAACTTCCAGTGGCTGATACCAGCCCTGCTTCCAGTTGTGTTCGGGGCGGCGAGTCACCCAGCCTTCATTGTTAACGTAGTAGCCGGGATTCTCGGGCATGTGCACCGGCACAGAGAACTTACTTAGCACATTATCCGGCGTGTGCGGCCAGAAGGGATGAGCGAACCAGCGGATTGGCAGTGTCGCTTCGCCGGTGCTCTCAATAGCAGTGCGCGAGATGATGGTGCTGCCTTCCAGACGGATGGCGCGTTCCAGCCGGTAAGCCCACTTTTTGAAGGTGGCCTCGGTGCGCATGGTGACGAAATCTGCGCCCTGTTCGATCTCCCATTGAACGAACTCGATCACCTCGCGATTATCGAAGACGTAGAATGGCTCGTTGGGGCTGGTTCGGCGCACGCGCCCCACGCCGATCACGCCGACTTCGCCGCCGACCGGGGCGTCGGCGCCCAGCGCGGTGAAGAACATATCCGGCGCGCCCTGACCATCGAAGGTGTTGGGCTCTTTGGGATATTCCGGGCCGGTGAACAAATCGCGGCCCTGGGCGTTTTTTACCTGCCAGATCCAGCCACCGGTGCAGTAACGAGAACCAAGCCGGGCCGTGTCGACCCGGGGATCGACGATTTCAACAGTAAGGAGCGAGGAAGTAAGGGTAATCATTCTTCTATTTCAACCTGATGCGTATATCCATGCCAGAATCGTTGGGTCTCAGCAGCAAGCCTTGTGGGACTGGGCTCGCCTCTGCATTTTCAAAATTTGTAATGGCTTCAACACCGCGGAGTAGGACGGACCAGCCGGTCGACGGTGCATCCGTGGAGAGGGTCAGCAGGTCGCCGTCGCGGCGCGCGTGGAAGGTGAGGGCCGGTTTTCCGGTCAGATCGGGAACGATCGTAGTGGTTTCTACACCTTCTGAAAGACCAAAGACGTGGAAAGCGATATCTTGCGCGTAGTCATAATTGGGATGTGAGTCGTCCGCACCAACGGGTATGACCGCGCCTTCACGCACCATGAGCGGAAGGCTGAGGTAACCATGGCGCTCGCGCACCCAGCGCCCGCCTTCCACCACCTGCCCGGTGAAGAAGTTGGTCCAGCGCCCGGCGGGCAGGTAATAGTCGACCACGCCATCGGGAGAGAAGACCGGCGCAACGAGTAGATCGGGGCCGAGCATGTACTGGCGGTCGAGCGTGTCGCAGCCAGGGTCGTCGGGGAACTCCAGCGGCATGGGGCGCATCACTGGAATGCCGCGTTCGTGCGCCGTCACCGCCGCCTGGAACAGGTAGGGCATCAACTTGCACTTGAGCCTGGTGAAGAAGCGCAGAACTTCCACGGCGTTCTCGGGGTTAGCGGGGTCTTCGTCGAACAGCCACGGCACGCGATACGAGCTGGAACCGTGCAGGCGCGAGTGCGACGAGAGCAGCCCAAAGGCGCACCAGCGCTTGTACACATCCGGCGAAGCGGTCTGTTCGAAGCCGCCGATGTCGTGGCTCCAGAAGCCAAAGCCGGAAAGCGCCAGCGACAGACCACCGCGCAGCGATTCGGCCATCGACTCAAACGTCGCGGTTGAGTCGCCGCCCCAATGGACGGGGTACTGCTGCCCGCCGGTGGTGGCAGAGCGTGCGAACACCGCCGCCTGGCCCCTGCCCAGCTTTTCTTCCAGTACTTCAAAGACAGTCTTGTTGTAAAGCTGGGTGTAATAATTATGCATCTTCTGCGGGTCGGAACCGTCATGCCACACCACCTCGGTAGGGATGCGCTCGCCAAAGTCTGTCTTGAAGGTATCCACCCCCATATCCACCAGCGCGCGCAGCTTGTCGCCGAACCACCGGCACGCGGCGGGGTTTGTGAAGTCCACCAGACCCATGCCCGCTTGCCAGCGGTCCCACTGCCACACGTCGCCTTGGGGCGTTTTGACGAGGTAGCCATGCTGCATGCCTTCATCGAACAGAACGGAACGCTGAGCGATGTAGGGGTTAATCCACACGCAGATCTTCAACCCGCGCTCCTTCAGCCGCGCTAGCATAGCGGCCGGGTCGGGGAAACAGCGTTCGTCCCACTGGAAATCGCACCACTGGAATTCCTTCATCCAAAAGCAGTCGAAGTGGAACACATGTAGGGGAATATCACGGTCGGCCATGCCCTGGATAAAGCTGGTGACGGTGTCTTCGTCATAGCTGGTGGTAAAGGAGGTGGTCAGCCACAGCCCAAACGACCACGCCGGGGGCAGCGCGGGGCGACCGGTGAGCGCAGTGTAGCGTTCGAGCACCTGCTTGGGCGTGGGGCCGTAGATGACGAAGTAATCTAATTCCTCGCCCGGCACGCTGAACTGTACCCGTTCCACCTTCTCTGAGGCCACTTCCAGCGAAACCCGCTCGGGATGATTGATGAACACGCCATAACCGCGATTGGTGAGGTAGAAGGGGATGTTCTTATAGGCCTGTTCGGAGGCTGTGCCGCCATCCTCGTTCCACAGGTCCACTGCCTGCCCGTTCTTTACAAAAGCGGTAAAGCGCTCGCCCAGGCCGTAGACGTATTCGCCCACCCCCAGGGAAAGCTGCTCGACCATATACGGGCCCTCGGCGGTCTGCATCTGTGCCAGTGCCCGCCAGCCAGAGGATGTCACCGGGCGCGCGCCATCAAGGAAATCGATGCGCCAGTCGCCGGATTTATTGATCCGTGCAGTAAGCTGCCCGCTGGTGAGGGTGGCAAAGTTCGCATCGTTGGAAATTGCAACCTCGGCCTCCGTAGGGAACAGTTCGAAGGCGGGCATGCGCGGGCGGCGGCCTTTGTGATGCGTCGCCTGCACGCGGATTACGTTGGGCATCGGCGAACTGAGCCGCACCGTGAGCAGCGGTAAATTAAGCGTATCACCGCGGTGATTGAGCTTTTTGGTGGCCGCATAAGCTGTAAGCACCGAAGGCGCGACTTCCACCTCGTGCGCTTGCACGGCGAAATATGGCGTGATTCCATCTCGGATATGCCAGTAACCATCGGTAAACTTCATGCTGTATTCCTCGCGGATTGCATTAGAATGGGTGGAAATTCTTGAAAGTTTGAAGTTTTTGATTAAACCCGACAGCATCCGCCCGTCTTAATCAAAAACCTTCAAAAAAACCAATCCCTGTTTAGATTAGCACAACTGTCATACAGGGTCAAACGCCAGCAAGTCGGAAACGTCACAAATGATGCAGTCGCCATTGATGAAAACCCTGTTCCGTGGGGTGCCGGAAGCGTTGCGGCATAACTTCTTCCACATGTACCTCGATATCGCTTCGTGGGGTTTTTACACCGGCTCGACCATCGTGTTTCTGACGGTTTACGCGGCACGAGCGGGAGCCACCACACAGCAAATCGGCCTGATGAGCGCGGGACCCGCACTGATCTCGCTAATTCTTTCCATCCCGGCGGGGCTGTTTGCCCGGCGCTACGTTCCCAAGCAGATCGTCACCGTCTCGGCGTTTATTGCGCGCATGCTGCTGCTGGGGTACGTCGTTATCCCCCTGCTGCCGGACGAGAACTTGCGCATCAATGCGCTGCTTGTTCTCACCGCGCTGATCGCCATCCCGAACACGCTGCTTAACATCACCTTTGGCCCGTTCCTGATGTCGGTGATCCCCAGTGACTGGCGCGGAACGGTGGTTAGTCTGCGCAACGCGATCATGTCGGTGCTGTCGTTTGTGGTTACGCTGGTGTGCGGGCAGATCCTCACCGGCATGGATTTTCCCTACGGATACCAGGTGGTGTTTTTTATCGGCTTTCTCGGCGCGTTGGGCACGGTCTACGCCATCTCGCGCACGAGAGTGTTGAATCCCGACGGAATCCCGGCTCTGGGCAAGGCCAGCCCTGGGTTGCTCCTGCCGCGTATCGATGCTTCCGCGCAGCGCTATATCATCATTGCGCTGCTGCTTTTTGCGCTCAATGCCACAACGTTTATGGCGGCACCGGTGCTGCCGGAACTGTACGTAAATGAAATCCGCCTATCCGACGCAGTGATCAGCGTTGGCGCGGCGCTGACCAGCATGATTGTGTTTGTCATCTCGCTGTTTGTGGCGCGGCTTACGCGGCGGGTAGGCAACCGGCAAGGCACGGTCATCGGAGTGGCTGTTTTTGCCGCGCAAACGATTCTGCTGGCGCTTGCGCGCGACGCGGGCGGATTTCTGGCGGCTTCGGCGGTGGGCGGGGTGGCTTCCGGCATCCTTTCGGCGGCGCAGTATAATTACCACCTCGATAACCTGCCGCGCGAAGAGCAAACCGTATGGATCGCCTGGAGCACCCTGCTCGGCAATATTGCCGCGCTGCTCGGGTCGCTGGCTGGGCCCGCGCTGGCAGATACGATCGGTATCCCCTGGGTGCTGGGCGGGCTGGCGCTTCTGCGCCTGCTGATCGGCCTGGCGATTTTTGTTTGGGGATGAAAGAGAGAGGCGATATGAAAGGTACAAAGAAATTCTTAATTGGCGGCGCTGTTTCCGCGTTGATGCTGGCTGGCTATCTCTATGAAAAACGCTCCGGCGCGCGTGATTTTGATCGGTTAAAACCCCCGGGCAAACGGATTCCGGTGAATGGTCACAGCCTGTACATTCACGCGATGGGCGAGCGTTTGCCGGGCAGGCCCACCGTGGTGATGGAGTCGGGGCACGGCGATTGGTCAATGTGCTGGCGCAAAGTGCAGCCCGAGGTGGCGAAATTTTCGCGGGTAGTGGCGTATGACCGGGCGGGCTTCGGCTGGAGCGACAGCGGTCCGCTGCCACGCTCGCCGGAGCAGATTGTCGACGAGCTGCATGTCCTGCTCGAGCGAGCGGGCGAGAAGCCGCCGTACCTGTTCGTAGGGCATTCGATGGGCGCGCCGCTCTCGCGCACGTTTCACCGCTGCTACCCAAACGAAGTGGCGGGTTTTGTGTGGGTCGACCCAGCGCACGAACAGTTGGGGTCGTTCTTCTCGTTCTGGCCGAAGGTATACGTGGCCTTCCAACTGGCGATGCGGCTGGGACTGGCCCTCGCCACGTTTGGCGTTCCGCGGCTGATGGGTAAGGGCGCGGCCCGGCGCGGATATGCCCGCGAGCAGGATGACCCGGCGGGGGCAGTGCTGCCGGTTCAGGTGGCCACGCCAAAGTTTTTCAAGGTACTGTACGACGAAACCGAATCATTGATGGCCGGGAAAGGCTGGGATGGTGCTCCCACGAACCTGGGCGATCTTCCGGTGATCTCCATTGAGGTGGTCTATCCCGATAGGCCGCAGTTCGGCTACCCGGTGATGTACTGGGATCATTTCCGCGCGGGATGGCGAGCGATGCAGCAGTCGTCTGCGGGGTTGTCGACCAATCAGCGGCGCATCCCGGTGGAGGGCGGGCACGTGGTGATGCTGGAGCATCCGCAGGTGGTGATCGATGCGGTGCGGGAGATGTACGAAAAGATAGCACAGAGGGTGCTGGGCGGATGAGGAACATTTACAAGTAGATGGCGTAACCAATTGATTTGCGCCCTACACGATGCCTCATCCCCCCGCCCCTTCTCCTGGCCTCTTGTTTGCTTTGTGTTAAAGGTGGTTCTTGGAATCGAGTGCCAGGAGAAGGGGGGCAGAATCAGGTGGTAATCCTCTGGCTCCCCTTCTCCTGGAACGCGGCTTCCGCTCGTCAAGATCATCCGCAAACCCATCGAGCGTCCAGGAGAAGGGTCAGGCTTTGTCGGAGTGAATGTTCTCCGAAGGGCATGCCTTTTTCTCCGGCGAAGCACGGGATGAGGCATCGTGTAGGGTGCAAATCCTTATCGCATGATTATTTTGTAAATGTTCCTCAGCCGCCTGAACACCATCGGGTACAATCATCCCATGTACGATACCTTTCGATCTGACTACGACCGATTTGTCAACTGGCACAACCGCCTGAGCGGCGAGATGCCATTCCTCGAAGCGACTCTGCGCGCGGCGGGGGCGGCTCGCGTGCTCGATGCAGCCTGTGGGACGGGCATGCATGCCATTGCTCTGGCCCAGCGTGGATTTTCAGCCGCCGGCGCTGACTTGAGCGCGGGGATGATCGAGCAGGCGCGGATGAATGCCAAAACCGCCGGCGTAGACGTGCGGTTTGAAGCTGCCGGGTTCGGTGACCTGGCGCAGACCTTTGGCGCTGGCAATTTCGACGCGCTGCTCTGCCTGGGCAATTCGCTGCCGCACCTGCTCTCACCGCAGGATCTCACCAATGCGCTGCGCGATTTTGCCGCCTGCCTGCAGCCGGGTGGGCTGCTGCTGGTGCAAAACCGCAATTTTGACGCAGTCACCGCGCAAAATGACCGCTGGATGGAGCCGCAGGCGCACTGCGAGGGGGAGAAGGAGTGGCTGTTCTTGCGCTTCTACGACTTCCTGCCGGATGGGTTGATCGACTTCAACGTGGTGACACTGACTCGTGATATGGCCGAGGCGGGCTGGCAGCAGCAGGTGCGCAGTACCCGCCTGTACCCGCTCCGGCAATCGGAAATGTCCCGGGCGCTGGAACAGGCCGGGTTCGGGCAGGTAACATATTACGGCGGGATGAACGGCTCACCGTTTGACCCGGGCAGCAGCGGCAATCTGGTTGTGGTGGCCCGCCTCAGCGAATGATTTGTATCTATCCGATACAATATTGAACTTGTTGGTTTGTGCGACTTCGTCGCACAAACCAACAAGTTCAATATTGTATCGGACTGGTTCTTAGCGTTTCAGCAGCCAGCGCACCAGCGCAAACACGATCCCGAACGCCGCGCCGAAGGCGATTGCCTGCGGCGTGTTGAGGATCACACGGCTGCCTTCGCCAAGCTCGGCTTTGGGCGAGATCAGCACGCCAACGGTGCTGTTGTTGATCTTTGCGCCCTTTGCGGCGTTGATTGCCCACGCGCCGCCATAATCGACGTCTACCGCTCCACCGGCGTTGATCCACATGGCCCCGCCATACTGGATATCCGCGCTTCGCCCGGCATTGATCGCCATAGCCCCACCGTATTGGATATCCACGTCATGCCCCGCGTTGATGCCAAGTGCCCCGGCCTGGGCTATGCTTGCGTCATGGTTGGCCGAAACGGAAAGCGCGAACCCCGGCCCAACGTGCGCCTGCTCGGGAACCGCTGAACTGTCTATAAAAATTTCGCCCATCTCGATGATCGCTGTATCATTGGTGATCCCATTCTGGGCCGGCAGCGCTTGCGTGGTAATGTCGATTTCTCGATGTTCTTCCATAATAAATCAATCCTCCACAGCGAATTATAGATCGCTGTGGAGGATCGATAGCAGCGATTCAGCCAATGTGTTTTTCGAATTCTTCTAATGGCCCAGCGGCTCGGCGCGGCGGATGCTGTTGAAGATGCCTGTGGGCGTATGGATGCCTTCGATCTCCGTCACCTTTTCCATCGTTACCGCGTCGTAAACCCGCACCAGGTCGGCGTCCCAGTCGGCGACGTAGACAAACTTGCCGTTGTCGGTGAACTCAGGGTGTAGCACGCGTTTGCCTTCCTCGATCACTTTGACCACCTTGAAGGGCGGGGTTTTCTCGAAGACGATGATGGCGTTCGGGTTCTCGGCGAAGACCGTATCAGCCCACACGTAGGGGCTGTTCTCTTGCACGCGGAGGAACAGGCCCGGCCCGCTGGTGGCGACCGTGCCGACGATCTCGTTGGTGTCGGTATCCCACACGGTCACCTTGCCCTCACCGGCGTGGGTGGTTGCGGCGTAGTGATGCCCGTCCGCTTCCCAGGCAGCGCCAGAGCCAGGGTGCGGTACGCTGCCGGTTTCGATGGACTTAATCAGCGCCATCGACTCCACATCGATGGCTGCCATCCAATGATCCATCTGCGCGGCGAGGTAGAAGGTCTTGTTATCCATCGATAGGAAGCCGTCGTGTAAGATGTGGCCGACCTTCTCCAGTTTGACCACGGGGAAGTCGGGCTTGGACCAGTCGATGCGCCACACCTGACCGGCCTCTTTGAGCGCGACCAGGAAGTACGGCCCGACCAGATCCGGCGAGATGTCCATAATCGTCGCCACCCGTGAGTCGATCTCTTCGCCTTCGTTATTCGTGGTGCGGGTGGAGAAGAACTTCTTCATTTCCAGGGTTTCGGCATCGAGGATCACCATGGTGGCGGGCATATAGTTCCCGGCGATCAGCCATTTGCCGTCATCAGAAATCGCCACGGAACGCGCGTCCAGCCCAATGCGGATCTTGCGCACCGGCTTCAGGCTGTACAGGTCAATCTTAAACACCCAGCCATCACGGCCCATGTTGTATGCCCAGCGCGGGCTGGTGGGATGGAATGCGTAGCCGTGCGCCCGGTACGAGGCCGGGATCTCGCCGAGCAGCTTGTGGTTGTCCCCGTCGATCACGGCGATTTTCTGATTCTCGCGCTCGGTTACCAGCAATAGATTATCTAGATTCATCGGCTGGATGGGCTCGACGGGCAGGTCTTTTTCATCGGTGATGACGGTGAGGCTGGCAGCGATATCTTTCTCGCTCCACTCCATCGACCCCGCATCGCCTTCAGACTTGATGTACGCTACCAGTGTGTCGATCTCCTCATCGGAAAGCTGGTGTCCCCACGGGGGCATCACCGTTCCGGGCTTGCCGTCTTTGATCACTTTGAAGTAGTACGCGTCATCTTCGGTCATGCGGCCTGGCAGTAAGGCGGGGCCGGTGGCGCCGCGCCGGTCGGGGCTGTGACAGCCGGAGCACGAGTCGAGATAATAGGCATGCACTTGCTTGCCACCAATCGACTCCATTTCCTCCGCTTCAGCTTTGGGTAGATCGATTTCTTTCACGGCTTCGGGGGTGCATGCGGTGAGGACAAATAACACAGCAGTGATCAACACCAGCAGTAAGGCAAGACTTCGGATCTTCATCGATTCCCTCCTGGAGATTAACCGAACCTATCTACACCCATAATACGAGTATGTGTATCGCTTTACATTGCGCTAGCGCAAAGAAGCAGGAAATTGAGAGTTTTTGTTTTACTTTGTGTGACAAAAACTCCCCAGTTTATAAGTGCCGAGTTGACTACCGAAGGTATCCCGAATGGAAAAAACTCGGTTGTGAAAAAGCGGGCATACCATGCTATGATAAAAACGTTGTTCGCATTTTCACAAATTGGGAGTGTTTCATGAACCATGCTATTCGTCTTCCGCGCAGTTCACCGGAAGCACAAGGAATTTCGTCCGCCGCCATCTTGCGGCTGGTAGAGGCTTTTGAAGAGGACGACAAAACGCAGCTGCACAGTATTATGATCGTACGGCACGGGCACGTTATTGGAGAGGGTTGGTGGACTCCTTATGCGCCGAAGCATCTGCACCAGCTTTATTCACTGAGCAAGAGCTTTGCTTCATCCGCCGTTGGGTTCGCGGTGACTGAGGGCTTGCTCTCGGTAGATGAGCCCGTGCTTAAATTCTTCCCGGAGAAGGCACCCGCCCGGCCCAGTGAAAATCTGAAAGCCATGACGGTGAAGCACTTACTGAGCATGAATACCGGGCATGATACTGACACCACAGGTCGGGTGACGAACAAGCGTGATTGGGTGAAGGCATTCCTATCGCTGCCGGTGAAGCATAAGCCGGGCTCAAAGTTTGTCTACAATACCGCGGCGACGTACATGCTTTCCGCCATCGTCCAGAAGCTCACCGGGCAGACACTAATTGACTATCTGACGCCGCGCCTGTTCGAACCGCTAGGGATCGAGAACCCTACCTGGGAAACCTGCCCGATGGGGATCAACACAGGCGGATTCGGGCTGAGCATTCGCACGGAGGACATTGCCAATTTTGGCCAGATGTACCTGCAGCATGGAATGTGGCAGGGGAAGCAGATCCTCCCGGCGGAATGGGTTGCCGAAGCAACGGCTTATCATTCCGACAACAGCGCCAACGAGAACCCCGATTGGGCGCAGGGCTATGGTTATCAATTCTGGCGCAGCCGCCATAATGCTTACCGCGGTGATGGTGCATTTGGGCAGTACTGCATGGTGCTGCCAGAGCAAGACGCGGTGATCGCGATCACTGCGGGAACGGCGGAAATGCAGAGCGTGCTGGATAAGATCTGGAAGTATCTGCTGCCTGCCTTCAGTCCAGAACCGTTACCTGAAGACATCGAAGCCCTGACCCTGCTGAGCGCCAAGCTCGACTGCCTGGAGATCCGGGAACCGGTGGGGCTGATCGAGTCGCCGCTGGAAGCGGAGGTATCGGGGAAGGAATATACCTTTGAGCCGAACGCGATGCGCTTGAAAAGCGTCAAGCTGGATTTCATGCCCAATGGCGCTAAGATCACCTTCGTCGGGGGAAGCAAGAGACGATCGGTGGCGCTGGGGCGCGGAATCTACCAATTTGGTGAAACGACGCTGTTTTCCGGCTGGCCGTACGTGTTCCAACCGGTGAAAGACGCAGCCGCAGGCGTCTGGTTGAACGAATCCACTTACCTGGCAAAGATCATTCTCTACGAAACACCGTATATCCACACGTTCACGTTCGAGTTTTCAGGCGATGAAGTGAAAGTACAGGGCCGGGTCAACGTGGATATGGCAGGCAAAACCGAATGGCCGGAGATTGTTGGCAAGGCAGCCTGAAGCGTGTTTTTGATGATACAGGCCAGCACATGTGCTGGCCTGTATCATCAAAAAGCATATTACTGGTCAGGGCTGTCCAAGTAGCTTTTATGACAGATCCCTTTTCCATCACGGGTGATAATGGTGCAAGGCATGGTCGGGCGGCAGGTCTTCGCCGGCCCAAATACGCTTTGATGTCCAATCGCGCGGCGCATTCGCCCAGAAGGGATCTTCCGGGGGCAGGCCGAGCGGCAGCAGCCCTGCTGCGCACAGGTATACGCTGCCGGTGGTGATGTAATGCTCGGCAATCTCCGGTTGGTGACCGGCAAACCCGATGTTGAGCCAGCCATTCTCGTCAAACGTGCCTGGGGCGTCCATTGTGCGGTGGATGATGGCGGTCAGCGCGCCGCGAACCTGGGCGGGCGACACATGATCGGGGAGCTGGCGCAGTAGGGCGATCTGCGCGAGCGATTGGAACGCCCCAAAGCGGTACACCAGCGAGCGCCCGATGGGTGGGAAGGTGCCATCCGGTGCAATCAACCGCTCCTGGATCTCGGCATAGCGCCGGGCGCGTTCCATCACGATCGGGGGCATGGTGGCCCAGTCGGGCCAGCGCTCTCCCACGGCGGCGAGAATGTCGATCAGCATCGGCTGGATCACAAAGCTGTTGTAGTAATCCCAGTGGAATTCGGGGCCGTCACCATAGATGCCGTCGCCCAGATACCACTGTTCGTGCTGGCGCAGGGCGTAATCCACGCGCATAGGATCCCAATCTGGCTCTCCCATGCGGAACAGCGCGGCCTCGATGCAGGCGGCGAACAGCAGCCAGTTATTGTGGCCGGGCTTGCGCGTGCGGGTGGCCCGGAAAGCTTCAGCGAGGTAGCAGCGCGTATCTTGCGAGAGCGGATCGAGCAGCTCAGAGGGCGCGCGGAGGATGGCCTGCGCGAGGAAGGCCGTATCGACAATCGGCTGCATGCCAACCGAGAAGTTAAGGAAGTCGGGCGAATGCGGGTCTACCCCGGCTTCGATGGCCTGCCGCGCCAGGTCTGCAAAATGGGAGCGTAGGGCTTCTTCTTCGCCGGTCAGGTTATCCAGCGCCAGCCAGGGCGCGATGCCGCACAACAGGCGGCCCAGCGCTTCGAGGTGGGCGAATTGATCGCGGGACTCAAAGCTGCCCGGTTTGTAATGAACGGGCATGGTGGCGCGTAGCTGACGTTTTGCCAGGTTGCCCAGCACAGGCTCGGCCAGCCGGGTGAGAATTTGCAACCAATATTGGCGATCTTCAAGACCGATTGTCATGCATACCTCCTTCTGCAAACGCCTGTATTTTTGCTGTCGTTACGAGGTGCATGCCGTGCACGGCATGTACCTCGTAACGACAGCAAAAACTCTTATTCTACCGATGCTTTTAGCACCCTTGTTTTGCCCTGTGGAATGATCTCATAAGCACCTGCCGCCGCGGGGACGACCAACGTCTCGAACCGGCGGATGGTTTTGCTCCAACCCGAGCCGGCCACTTCCGCCTGGCCTTCAATGGTGGTAAGTGTGTGAAAGGTCTGCCCGAGCGTGTCAAGGCGGGCGGGCACGCGCTCGCCGGCGATCAGCACCAGGGAAAAGTAATCGCACGTCACCAGCCCGTACTGCCCGCCATCGCTCAGATCGGGGCGCGGCATGGGCGCGCCAGATGCCTCCACATCAAGCACCGCCAGCGATTGATCGATGTGAAGCTGCCGCCCGGCGGAGGCAGGGCGATTCCAATCGAATACGCGGTAGGTGAGGTTGGAGGTCTGCTGCACCTCGTACACTAGCAGGCCCGGACCGAGTGCGTGCAGCGTGCCGGGTCGAATAAACACCGTATCGCCAGTCTTCATTGCGCGGCGAGCGGCAAGGTTCAGGATACCGCCGTTGCGGACGGCCAATTCCATCTGTTCAGGCTGCACCCCGTCCTTGAATCCGGCCAGAATCTCGGCGCCGGTATCGGCTTCCAGAACGTGCCAGGCTTCGGTCTTGCCAAAATGGCCGGGGCCTTCCAGCGACTCGGCTTGCGCGTCGTTAGGGTGGACCTGGAGCGAGAGCCAGTCGGCGCAGTCGAGCAGTTTGATTAGCAGCGGAAAACGCTCGCCGGTGCGAGAGAATGGCCGCTCGCCCAGCAGCCGCTCACCCCAATCGGCGGCAGCTTCGGCGAGCTTCTTCCCGGTCAGCGGGCCGGAGCGGATGCGGTTGTCTTCGTGCACCAGCCATGCTTCGGCGGTTTGCTTGCCGGGGCGCAAGCGGTAGCCTCCCCAAACGTATTCGCGGTACTGCGGTTCCAACGCAAAGGCTTCATTGATTCGCTCGCTGCCGGTCATTAAATCTCCTCGGAGTAGTTTATTTATTGGGTAATGGGACGGTCCCTGTTACCCAATATACGTTTACGAAAATTCTTCGGGTGGATTGCTCATGTAGGGTTGGCTGCCCCATGCATCCGAGCCGTGGAAGGCCATGCCCGCCATATCGAACAGTTCGCCGCCCGCTTCGAGCCACTGGAGCGTGGCGCGTTGAAGACCCGTATCGCGTGGAGCGGCGGCGAGATCATCCATGCTGTGATTCTCGCCAAACACGTACGACCACAGGAAATCTGGGCCACCCTTGGTGGGATAGAGGTAGAACTCGCGCTGGAAGCGGACAATGTTGCTCTCTGGCGGTAGGTAGGCCTGCATCTGCGGAGTGAAGAACCAGGTGTGGCAGTAAGTGACGCGATAAGTACGATCGGGGTGGTGCTTGGCGAAAAACGCCTCAGCCTGACGGAACGATTCTCGGCAGGCCTCCACGCTCATGCTCTCGCCGCGCGGAATGTGAAGATCAAGATGCCAATCGCCGCGGCGCAGCACGCATTCCCACGCCGTTTTGGGCAGAAAAACCGGCGCTCGGCGGGCGTAGCCCATCGGGTGTATGGGATTGCCGCGCCAGCCCTCCTCAATCTCTTCGAAGGTGGCGTACCAGGCTTCGCTTTCAGGCGGCGGCTCGGTTTCGCGCCGCTGCCCGGCGCCAAGCGCGTGCCCATCCGCTCGCAGCGGAACATCCGGCCCGCACAAAAGCAAATGCCGCCCCGACTCGCGATGGCGGTAGGCGGTGGCATGCCCGTTGTATGGCTCCAGGCAGAACTGCAAACGGCCCAGGCGGAAGATGCGAAGCTCCATATGCCGCCAGATCCACATGAACTGGTTGAAGTACCACCGACCGCGCACAGTATGGATGCGATCCAGCCAGATGCCAATATCGAGCATAGTGGCGTCAAAAATATCCATCCTGATGCCGCGCCGGCGGTATGCTGCCTCCACGCTGGGCAGCGCCGCCATGTAGGCGAGTACGTAGAACATGCTGGCGCGATCCTCGCCAAAGCGCTCGACCACAGCGGGGTGCATGGGCAGCATGGCCCAATCGTGAGACCATTCGCCGCGCACAGTGGTCTGGTCGTAGAAATCGGCGAAAATGCGCTGCAGGTCTTCATCCCCCTGAACGGCATCCAGGACGGTCTGCAGCTCGGCAATGGCTCCGGCTGGAATTTTGACTCGCTCGCACCAATATTTCAAGCGGTCAGCTTGCAGCAGTTCGATGCTGCCGGTGGTAGCAATGCTCACATTTCCTCCTCAATGGTCACCCGGCCTTCCAGCGTGGCGGGCATCAGCGGCGGGTAGCGATCCATCTGCCCACTGGTGAGATCAATGACCAGAAACGCCTCGTCGAGCAGCTTGCCGATCATGCGCGTGCCATGGTAGGCTTTGCGGGCGAGCGGCAGAATTTGCTCGGTCAGGCGGCGGAACTCGTATCGGTTGGGGTAGCGCGAACAGATCTCTAACGCCTCAAAAATCATTCCCACGTGCAGGTACATTTTCGCTGCCTCTGCCAGCGTAGCGTGCTCGCCGGTACGGGTAAAGCGGCGAACGAGCGCCTCCGCGACTGCCTCGGGCGCCAGGTCGGGCAGCAGCGAGTCGTATTCATCTTGGGCGATCTCATCGCCGCGTGCCAGCCGGGCCAGAAAACGGTCTTCGTACGTCACACCAGGGCATCTCCTTCCGCACAATCATAGCATACTGTAGAGTCAAGAGATGAGGCTGGGGCATATTTTTTGCCACAGCCTCACCTCTTGACTCTTACCCCCTTCCTTGGAAGGGGGCAGGGGGATGGGTTCTTATTTCTTCTTCAGTTCTTCGGGCAGCGGCGGGATTCTGAGCATCATGCCGGGGCGCACGCGGGAGGGATTATCGCCAATCTGCTCTTTGTTGGCCTCGTAGATCACGCGCCAGTAGGGCTCGTAGGCTGAGCCATAATACTTGAGCGCCAGATGGCTGAGGGTTTCTTCGGCGGTCAGCTTGTGCTCGGCGATCATCTCTGATGCGGATGCGGCCTCCTTGGCCTGTTCCTCCGCGGCGGCTTTGCGCTCCGTTTCATTCGCAGTGACCATCTGCCGCACCCGCGCTTCAGCGGCCGTCAGTCGCTGCTGTGTTTGGGTAAGCAGGCGGCTCTTCATCTCAGCTTCTCCTTGCGCTTTCTTTAAAGCGGCTTCCAGGTCAGCAACGCGCTTATCGGTGGCTGCGCCGCCCGCGGCGGTGTTTTTCTCTGCCTCGGCAAGCTTCTTTTCTGCCTCCACGGCACGCTTCAGGTTATTTTCCGCGGTCTGTCGTAATGCGGTGAGCTGCGCTTCCAGGGATTCAACTTCTTTTTTCTGTTTATTGAACATTCGTATCTCTCCTATACGTTCATCAATTTGTGTTCAAATTTTGAACAAATTCATTATTATTATATACATTTCATGAAAAGCGGCAAACAAAAAGCGAGGGTGATTTATGGTATCATAGCCTCGCCCGCGAGAATACGTGATAACTATGGGTCTCTGGGTTTTGCCGTGGTTGTAGAGAAAAATTGCTTCGTAACTTTTCCCTACAACCACGGCAAAATCCAAAGTGCCATAACTGTTCAGGAATCATAACGATATGACTGTAGAAGACCAATCGCTAGATCCGCAGTCTCCGGCCTACGACGCGCCAGAGTTTCATGATAATGATATCGTTGCTTCTCCCCCAACACGGGTGCATGCGCTCGCAGCCTTCGCCACGTGGGAGATGATAACGTGGATAAGCTTCGCGATTGCCGGGTTTGTTACGCGCTTCTGGAACCTGGGAGCGCGCGTTATGAGCCATGACGAAAGCCTGCACGTTTTTTACTCCTGGCAGCTTTCCAAGGGTTCGGGCTACGCTCACAACCCGATGATGCACGGCCCCTGGCTGTTTGAATCGACGGCGCTGTTTCAGGCGATATTTGGTGCGAACGACTTTACCTCGCGCATTGTCCCGGCCTTGCTTGGGATTGCCATTCTGGTGGGCGCGCCGCTGCTGCTGCGCCCCTGGTTGGGTAGGCTTGGATCTCTGGCGGCTGCCGCGCTGCTGCTGGTCTCGCCTTACGTGCTGTATTACTCGCGCTATATCCGCCACGACATCCAAATTATCGCTTTTTCTATTCTGGCCTTCTGGGCGATCCTCTCCTATATCCGCGACCGGCAGGAGAAGTACCTATACTATCTGGCAGCAGCGCTGGCGCTGATGCTATCCACGATGGAGATCAGCTTCTTCTATCTGGCGATCTTCGCTTCGGCAGTGGCGATCCATGGGCTGCTGCGGCACGGTATCCGCTGGTCAGCGCTCCGGCACGCGCCCGAGTTTGACCTGGTGATTGTGTTAGCCACGCTGGGCGCATTCTTCTCCGCGCCGATTGCTTTGCTAGCCGTCAACCCCATCTGGCAGCAGATCACCGGCGCGACCTTTGTGGATCTAAACGTGCTGGATACACAGGGTGTGAACTGGCAGGCCCCGCCGAATGGGATGCGCCTGTGGGGGCTGGTGGGATTGTTTGGCCTTCTCGCCACCCTGATCGGGCTGTGGTGGGGGCGATTACGCTGGCTAAAGCTGGCGGGGCTGTTCGCCCTCATCGTTGTGCCGATGTACACCACCTTTTTCACGAATTGGAACGGCATGGGCACTGGTCTGGTCGGTTCGCTGGGCTACTGGCTCTCGCAGCACGAAGTGCAGCGCGGTAACCAGCCGTGGTACTACTACCTGATCGTTTTCCCGCTCTATGAATACCTGCCCATTCTGGCGGGGCTTGGCGCTGTTGCATATGCGGCGCTTCGTCTTGCCGTGATGCGGGCTCTGGACTCGACCTTTCTGTTCATTACTTTCTGGTGGGCGGCGCTGATCTGGTTTGGTTTGAGTGCCGCAGGCGAAAAGATGCCCTGGCTCTCCACGCACATCACCGTGCCGTTCATCTTTCTGGCCGCATGGGGGATTGGGCGGGCGCTCTCCAGCTTCCGCCGCACCGAGGAACGTACTTCCGCACCGATCTGGGCCTGGGTGGCTACCGCGGTCACCGTAGTGCTGCTGGTGATGACCGCCCGGCACTCCTACATCGTCAACTACGTCAACTATGATTTGACGACCGAGTTTATCGGGTATGCGCACGGCGCTCCGGGCGTGAAGTGGCTGATGGAAGATGTGGAGTCCATTTCTGAACGGCTGGGGCAGGGGAAGGAAATGCCGGTTGGCTATGATAATGACGTAGCCTGGCCGCTGGCATGGTACCTGCGCGACTACCCCGGCTTTTTTGGCGCAGAGCCGAACCGCGCCGCGCTTGCCGATACGCCGATTGTGGTGGTTGGCGCCGGCAACTGGCAGAAGACGGAATCTTTGTTGGGCTCCGATTATCACCGCTATGAGATGGTACGCATCTGGTGGCCCATGGAAGAGTACAAGAATCTCACCTGGGACCGCATTCGCAGCGCGCTGCGCGACCCGGAATGGCGGCTGGCCCTTTGGGACGTGTTCTGGAACCGCGATTACACCCGCTACGCCGCCTTGACAGGGATGAACATGGATCCGCCGGATAAATGGGTGCTGGAAGACCGCATGCGTGTTTATATCCGCAAGGATGCGGCGGCGCAAATGGAGTCCCTGGCACTCAGCCGCGCGCAGATCGAGGATGTTCAGCCGCTGGCAGATATTTACACAGGCGTCTATTCGAGTGTGCAGCCGATCAATCTGATCAATCCTGGTCTGGATCATCCACGGGCGCTGGCATTCGGCCCGAATGGCCGCTTGTACGCCGCGGACAGCTCGCGCCACCGTATCGTTGAACTGGATGAGACCGGAGCGGTGCTGAACAGTTGGGGCAGCCAGACCCTTCAACCACCCATAGTACCAGGTACATTCAACGAGCCGTGGGGCATTGCGGTGGATGGTATTGGCAACGTGTATGTGGCCGATACCTGGAACCACCGCATTCAAAAGTTCGACCCGGATGGGCGCTTCTTGCTGGAATGGGGCGTGCCAGGGGTGAGCACCGAGGATAGCATGTTCTTCTGGGGCCCGCGCGGACTGGCCGTGGGGCCTGACGGCAGCATTTATGTCACCGATACGGGCAACCGGCGTGTGGCGGTCTTTTCACCCGATGGAGCGTTTTTGTTCGAGTTTGGGTTGGAAGGCGAAGGCCGATTGGATGAGCCGGTGGGCATTGCCATTGGGCGCGACGGGCGCGTCTATGTTGCGGATACGTGGAATATGCGCGTGGCGGTATTCGGAACGGATGGTACCTACCTGAACGCCTACCCTGTGCAAGCCTGGGGCAGCGCGTCGATCGAGAACAAACCGTATATCGCTGTGGACGACCGGAACCGCGTGTATCTCACCGACCCCGAGGGCTACCGCGTGATTGTGCTGGCGGATGGCGGCGCGCCGCTGAAGGTCTTTGGTCAATTTGGCGGCGAGCCAGATTCCTTTGGCCTGCCCAATGGAATCGCCATTAGCCCGGACGGGGAGCTGTGGATCGCGGACGCGGGGAACAACCGGCTGGCAGCGTATCCGCTGGCGGAATAATCGAAGGATAATTATTGGTTTCAAGGCGTTTTGGTGTCACGTGGGGTGGTACCACAC